>CAIRTN010000116.1 GCA_903881515.1 uncultured Rhodospirillales bacterium
CCGCGAGATCATCACCCATGGCGAATACGAAGGTCTGCATCGGGCACGACAAGTCGCGATCGCCGTTAAGTTGTTCGGGGCGATGGGCATTGAGCGACATGACAAGGAAAGGCGGCAGGATTGGGTGATGCGGGGGTTACGGCAGTTCGACGCTCCGGTATCGATGGTGCTGACCTATGATCGCGACCTTGATCCTGGCGCGGTGGTGCATTTCGATCTTGGCGCATTGTCCTACGGGATATGTCTGGCCGCCTGGGACCGTGGTCTTGGCACTGTGGTCAATGGCCAGGGCATCATGCGGTCGGAAATCGTGCGCGAGGAGGCAGGCATCCCTGACAACGAGGTCATCATCACCTGCATCGCGCTCGGCTATCCGAACGAGACTTTTCCGGCGAACACGGTCAAGGCTGATCGAGAGCCGAACGACAGGTTTGTCCGCTACGTGGGATTTGACGACTGAGATCGATACGAGGGAGGCGTCAACCGGATGGACCGTCGCGAAACAGAAAGCGATCGAAACCGATCAGTCGATCGATGAGGATGACGCCGAGCCAGGATGCCAGTAGCAGAATAACACTCGCCGCATGGATGCTTGGCAACACCTGATTTTCAGCCATGCCAAACAGCATGATCGGCACCGTGGTGTAGCCGGGCTGGACGAGGAATACGGTGAGCGCGACATCGTCGAACGACAGGATGAAAACGCTGATGGCGGCACCGAGCAGGCCCATTTTCATCTGCGGCAGGATGACCTGAAATAGGATCGCCCGCGGCGTGGCCCCGAGGCTGGCGGCGGCGTGCTCGATCTGCCGATCCATTCCGGCAAGCGAGGTGATCAGCATGCGCAGCGCGAACGGGATGGTGATGATGAGATGCCCGAGGGTCAGGGTGAGCAGATCGGCACGCAACCCGAAATAGCCATAGAGTTGCAGGATGCCGATGCCGATCACGATGTGCGGCACCGCGAGCGGCGACAGCAGCATCGCTTCGATCAGCGCCGTCGCACGGCTGCGGTAGCGGACGATGGAAATAGCGGCGAGCGCCGACAGGCTGACCGCGAGCAGGCTGGTGATCGTCGCAAGCGTGAGGCTGGTCAGAAGCGCGTCGCGGAAATCGGGGTCGGCGAAGATCACCTCGTACCAGCGCAGGCTCAGGCCCTGCGGCGGAAAGGCCAGCGATTGGCCGGCGGTCAGCGAGGCCAGCACGACAATCACACCAGGTAGGGTCGCGAAGACGACAGCGAGGACGACGAGAACACGCATCATGTGCCGCGGGTTCTCGCGGCTGTATCGCGTACTTCGTGGCGTTGGACCCCGGTTTGGATGGCGAGCGCCATCAACGCCACGACCACGACGAGCAACAACATCGCCAGCGCCGCGCCGCGGCCCTGTTGAAAATAGACCAAGATATCGAGGTAGATTTCATAGCCGACCAAATCGCGGCCGGATCCGCCGAGCAGCGCTGCGGTGACGAAGTTTGTCGTGCTCAGCGAGAACACGATCAGCGCGCCGCTGAGGATGCCGGGGAAGATCAGCGGCAGTTCGACCTGTAGCAGGACGGATAGCGGCGTTGCCCCTAGGCTGAGGGCTGCCTTGGACATGTCCTCCTCGAAATGTGCGCGCGAGGAGGCCACCGAGAGCACCATGAACGGCAACAGCAGGTTGGTGAGGCCGATGATGATTGCGGCCTCTGTATAAAGCAGGCCGGTTGGCTTGCCGCCGAACAGGGCCGTCAGCCCGTCGGCGATCACGCTGCCGGGGCCGAACAGAGCAATCCAGCCGAATATCCGGCCAATCGCGCTGACCATAAGTGGGGAAAGCACCGCCATCAGCACGATGCCCTTCCAGCGGCTTGCAGACGCGGTGATGTAGCGGGCGACGGGGACGCCCAGCAGCAGGCATCCGGCGACGGTGGCCAGGCTGTCGCGCAGGGTGCGCAGCACGATCGCGCCGATCGGCGCCGAGCCGAAGACATCGCGATAATGCGCCAACGTGGCGCCGCCGCTGTCGACTCCTGGCGGAACATCGATGCTCATGACGAGCACCATGACCAGGCCACCGAGGTAAACCGTGAGATACAGCAAAGTGGTCGGCGCCAGGAGAAGCAGGGAAGTGGCGCGTCGCGAGAGCCTCGATGACCGGATGGCTGGCGCAACCTGCATTATGTGGTTGCCGCAGCCGGTGGCGCCGGCTCGATCGCGAAGGCGTGCGCTCGCTCGGGGCGCCAGGACGGTATGACGGCGGCGCCGCGCTCCAGATGCGTCGCCTCGGATGGCAGGCGTGCGCGCAGGGTGATCGGCCCCTCGATCCAGGCCTCGCGGCCGCTGACGAGGTGTACCCAATCCTTCACCCGGAATTTGGCGGGTTGCACGTCGTCTGCGCGCGCGATCACCACCTCGTCGGGCCGCACGAAGACCTCGACGCGGGTGCCCGGCGTCAGCGGCGCACGGACACAGGCCGCTCCGGTAAATCTGTCCCGCACGAACCGGATGCTTTGCGTTTGTGCGTCATAGTGCTGAACGCTGGCTTCGAAGACATTGGGACTGCCGATGAAGCGGGCGACGAACGCGTTGGCGGGCTGGTATATCAACTCCGCGGGGGTGCCGATCTGTTGAATGCGTCCGCCGCGCAGCACGGCGACACGATCGCACAACGCGAACGCCTCGTCCTGGTCATGTGTGACAAAGATGCTGGTGACACCGGTGCTGCGCAGAATCTCGCGAATCTCGAAACGCACCCGCTGGCGCAGGGCCGCATCGAGATTGGCCAATGGTTCGTCCAACAGCATCAGGCGCGGGCGCACCGCCAGCGCACGGGCAAGCGCAACCCGCTGCTGCTCTCCGCCGGACAGCGAGCGTGGATAGCGCCCCGCCAGCCCGGTCAGGCCGAGGACAGCCAGCATTTCGCCTACGCGTTGCCGCAGTTCCGGTGCCGCGACTTTGCGTTGACGCAGCCCGAAGCCGATATTGTCGAAGACTGTGAGGTGGGGGAACAGGGCGTATTTCTGAAAGGTGATGCCGATGTCGCGTCGATGCGGCGGCAGGGCCGTCAGATCCTGCCCGGCGATTCGGACCGAGCCGGCGTCCAGATCGGTAAAGCCGCCGATGATGTTCAGCAGGGTCGTCTTGCCGCTTCCGGAAGGGCCGAGCAGACCGAGCAGATCACCTTCGAACACATCGAGACTGACGCCCGCGAGAACCGGGTTTCCCCCGAGGTTTTTCGCGACGTCTCGCAGTTGCAGGAAGGCTTCCTGCTCCGGTGGCCCGCCAGCAGCGACAGTTTCAGACATCGTGTCGCCCTGCAATTCCGCTGTCCCCTGTTTCCCGCCACGCTTTCGCCAACGCGTTGGTCCTAGGCTAGCTTAAAAGCCGGATGCGGCATACGGCTTGCGGGGAATTGCATGCTCAACCTGGCTATCCTCGATGACTATCATGATGTGGCGCTCCGCCTCGCCGACTGGTCCGTGCTGCGGCATCGCTGCGCAATCACGGTTTTCAACCGCGCCTTGCAGGTGCCGGACGAGGCGGCCGAGATGCTTGGCGGGTTTGACATCCTGTGCACCATGCGCGAGCGGATGGCGGTGCCGAGGGCACTGATCGAACGCTTGCCTCGGCTACGACTGATCGCCATTACCGGTGATGTGCATCGCACGCTGGACCGTGAGGCCGCCGCGGAGCATGGCGTGACGGTGTGTCATACCCAGGCCGTGACGACCAGCACGCCGGAACTTGCTTGGGGGCTCATCCTGGCGCTGGTTCGAAATATCCCGTTGGAGACCCAGGCGATGCGGCTTGGCGGCTGGCAGAATACGATCGGCCGGTCGTTGGCCGGGGGAACATTGGGGCTGCTTGGGCTTGGCCGGCAGGGGGCGGCGATGGCCCGGATCGGACGCGCTTTCGGCATGCGCGTGCTGGCATGGAGTCCGAATATGACTGCTGCGCTGGCGCAGGAGCACGGCGCCGAACGGGTCGAGAAGGATCGGTTGTTTCGTGACAGTGACGTCGTCAGCATCCATCTCGTGCTTGGCGAACGTTCGCGCGGTGTGGTGGGGGCACGTGAGATCGGGCTGATGCGGCCCACGGCGTTGTTGATCAATACGGCGCGCGGGCCGATCGTCGATGAGGCGGCGCTGATCGATGCGCTCACCCATCGCCGCATCGCCGGTGCCGGGCTGGATGTGTTTGACCGGGAGCCGCTGCCGGACGGCCACGCCTTGCGGCGTCTCGAAAACGCTCTACTCACGCCGCATCTGGGCTATTATACCGAGGATACAATAGGGCGGTTCTACCAGCAGGCGATCGAAAGTATCGCCGCGTTCATTGACGGTTCCCCGATCCGCGTTCTGCCGCCGCCGGAGGCGACGTAGCGCTCAGCGGGTCATCTTCGCATCCCAGAGTTCGCGATATTTGCCTAGCGCTTCGCCGATCGCGCCGTTGTCGAGCGCCATCAGCTTGCCGATGCGCTCCGCCCCATAGGGCACGGCGGCGGCGAGATCGGCGTCCAGCTTGGTTTGACCGTTCACCGGCCCCATGAACGCGTCATGGGCGAGGCGGGCCTGTGCGAGGGGGCTGATCAGGTAATTGATCAGCAACTGGGCGCCAATCGGGTTCGGCGCACCTTTCACCACGGTGTAGCAATTCCAGAACAACGCGCTGCCCTGATCCGGCGAGACGAAGGCGAGATCGGGATTCTTCCGCGTTTCCGGCACGCTGCTCATGCCGACATCCACGGTCAGCCAAGCCTGGCCGCTGTTCAGCATCTGCATCCGCTCGGGATAGGTGCGGACCACCGCCAGCAGGTTAGATCTGTGCGCGGCCAGAAAATCGACACCGGGCGCGGGATTGGCGACATCGCCGCCGAGGCGTTTGGTAAGCGAGGCGATATACAGCACGGTATAGAAGCTGGTGGTGTCGCCGAGGATGACGTGGCCGCTGACGGCCGGGTTCCATACATCGTCCCAGCTTGTCGGCGCGGGGATGTGGTTTTGCTCGTAGAGCTTTCGGTTATAGATGATCCCGAGGCTGGTAAGGCCCATCCGCACGCCAAAGCCGCCAGCGGCGAGCCCGACCGGCAGCACCTCGCTCATATGGGTCACGATTTTCGGATCGAGCGGCTGGTAGACGCCCTCCTGGATACCCTTCACTTCGGTAACGCTGCTGGCGACGTAGACGTCGATCGACGGCCGATTCCGCTCCGCCTTCACGCGTCCGTAGAGGTCGAGCAGCGGGCCCTCGAGGTAGTTGACCTTGATCCCGGTGTCTTTGGTGAAGTCCGCAAGCAATGCCTTGAGGATTTTACCGAGGTCACCGCCGGGGGCGGCGAACACGAGGGCCTTGCCGGCCTGCTTCAGCAGGTCGGGTTGGTCAGCGGAGATGGACTGCGCGCGCGGCGCGGTGGCGCCGAGCAAGACCAGGATCGCACTCAGAACCAGGTTCTTGATTCGCATGGCAGCGTTCTCCCTTGCAGTCGCCAGTCGCGTATGGGATCGGGGTTGCAATTAGCCTAGGCTCGTCAGGGATATTCGTGCAACCAGGGCAAGGAGCGGGCGAAAATGCGGATCTGGGAACAAGGCCTTGTCGCGACGTACTCGCTCCCTGGCTATAAAGCTCTCATCGAGGAGCATTACGCGGCGTATAAACGCCCGGACACATTGATCGAGATCCACGGGGTCAAGGACGAGGCAAGCGAGATCGCCGCCAAGGTGGCCGGTCGAGCGGTGAATTACGCCTATCTGCATCGGATTCACGACAACCAGATCCTCCGTAACATCCAGCGCGCCGAGCGCGAAGGCTTCGATGCCGTGCTGATCGGTGTGTTGCAGGATTCCGGTCTGCGGGAGGCACGCAGCATCGTCGACATTCCCGTGCTCGGATACGGCGAGGTTTCCATGCTGGCGGCCTGCACCTTGGGGGAGCGGTTCTCGTTCCTGTGTATCAATCCGCAGATGGACCCGCTGGTGCGGCAGATGATCGACGAGCGCGGCATGGCGGCGCGCGCGGCGCCCACGACGTATCTGGACTGCGGCTACGATGACCTCAACGCGGCGGTGCAGGGTCGTAGCGACCGGTTCATGGCGGCGTTCGAAGACGCTGCAAAGCGGGCAACGAAGCAACACGGCGTGGGCGTGTTGTTGCCAGGCCAGACGATCATCGCGGAATTGCTGTGGAAGGCCGGCATCACCCGGTTTGACGATGCGGTCGTGCTCGATCCGCGGCTGCCGATGTTACGGATGGCAGAAATGGCGGTGGAAATGCGCAAGGCCGGAATGGGCGTGTCACGCCGCGGTTTCTATTGGGCCAAACCACCCGCGGATCTGTCGGCGGCGATGGATCAATTCTACGGCTGAAGCCGCTCTGCCGCGCATCGAACCGCTATAAGTTGCCAGGAAATGCAGCTAGCATGCCCGCGGAATGGCCGCGAGCATCGCTCGTCAAGGGACTCTCGGACCGGCCGAGAGCGTCATCGCCCAGAATGCAGGTTTGCAGGATGGGACGTCGCTACAACGGCAACAGGGGCCATCAGTGCATATCAAAGTCGGCTATGAGCTGCTCTACGACTGTCCGCAACCGACGCCAATGTTGCTGATGCTGAACATTCACTACAGCCGGGCGGCCGATATCGTGGAGCCCGACCATCTCGCCGTTGCTCCTTCCGTTCCGCTCGCGGCCTATCGTGATGGGTTCGGGAACTGGGTGACCCGGATCGTCGCGCCGGCGGGATTGACGAGGATCAGCACGACAGCTGTGGTGCGCGACAGCGGGTTGGCGGATCCTGTGGTTAGCGATGCACGCCAATATTTGGTGCCGGAGCTGCCCGAGGAGGCCCTCGTTTTTCTGCTGGCGAGCCGATACTGCGAAACCGAGTTGCTGACCCAGACAGCGTGGCATCTGTTAGAGCATAGCCCGCCGGGATGGGCGCGGGTTCAGGCGATCTGTGACTTCGTGCATCACCATATTCACTTTGACTACATGCAGGCGCGTGCCACGCGAACAGCGTGGGAAGCCTATAATGAGCGCATCGGTGTCTGCCGGGACTATGCGCATCTGGCCATAGCGTTTTGCCGCTGCATGAACATTCCCGCGCGTTACTGCACCGGCTATCTCGGCGACATCGGCATGCCGCCACCCTACGGCGTGATGGATTTTGCCGGGTGGTTCGAGGCCTATCTCGGCGGCGCGTGGCACACATTTGATGCCCGGAACAACATACCCCGCATAGGCCGCGTCCTGCTGGCCCGCGGTCGCGATGCGGTCGATGTGGCGATTAGTACGACATTCGGCGCGAATACGCTGCGTGGCTTCCGGGTCTGGACCGACGAAGTCCCCGCTCCCGAATAACGCCCGGTGGCATTACCTTTGAGTCTCGCTGCCACCCAACCAGAGATTGCAGGAGGGAAGGGAGCCCAAACCGACCTTGTCGTCGCGTCCATTGTGGATGTGTAGGAGTCCGCCAACTGGCCTGCAGAAGCGCGCACCCTGGTCGGGTGCCGGCAGGCCAGTGAGCAGCCAAAAGCAGGGGCGGTGTCCTGCAGTTGCATCACGCAAGGCAAGCCGGTCCAAACAGCTCTAGACGAGCAGATAAATTCCTAAGTCGCTTCCCTACAGACTAGTAGCATTGGGCGCCGCGTGGGCGAGGCGCCAAGCGCTCGGCGTATCGTCCGCCAGAGCGTCAAGCGCGCCGTGGCCGGCCGTGCTGTGGCCTTCCTCGCTCGCAGCCTCACGGAAATACTTCATCACGTGAACGCGGACCGCACTTGTGCGACCGCCGGGGTGGCCGTGCCGCTCGATATCCTTAATTAAGTCGGCGAGCGTGACGTTCTCGCGCTGGCAGATCTCGCTCAGCGCCTCCCACAGCTCAGGCTCCAGGCGCATGCTGGTCCGGCCGCGCAGCGCCGTCACATTCCGATTAATCAGTCGACTATATCCCACAGGGACCTCCACTCGCTACGTTTCGCCGCGACTGCACCGGCTCACTTGCGTCGCGCCGCGGGGCAACGTTGTCCGCGGCACGCCATCAGTAGTGAACGGATGCCGGCGGGTGCCAGCTTATTCCGCACTGCTTACGCAAACGTGAACTGTTGTAGCTCCGCGCGCCTACACACGTATGGCGCGTAGGTTTGGGAGTTTATTTACTGTCCGTTGCAACCAAACGGATATGCTCCTCCGGCGTGCGCAATGTCAGCGCGAGCGCATGCAAGCCACCTGCAAGCTCCCCGGCCAGCGCCTCATGCACCGCGCGGGCACGGGCAACGCGCGACTGCCCGGCAAACACCGGCGAGACCATCAGCACCGCATAATGCGTCTCCCCCTCCGGCCGCGCCCCGGCATGGCCGGCATGGCGGTGGCTGTCGTCCCTCACCTCAAGCACGGTGGGGGTGAACAGGGTGCTGAGGGTGGCGGTGATCCGGCCGGCGCGATTTTGCATGGCGCCATCATGCCGCAAAACTGCCCCCGCCCAAATCCCCCTTCCCAAACGCGCCGACCGGTCGCACATACGCAACATGCGACGCCCCACCAGATCACGGGCCTACGCGCCCGATCCGGGGGCGCCACCAGGCCGAGGCTGCGAACACCCAGGCTGCGAGGCGGCCGGGGAGTACCGCGCGCCGCGCTCGCGGCTGTCGCTGAACGAATATTACTGGTTCTGCCTAGAGCATGTGCGCGCCTACAACGCCTCTTGGGATTTCTACAAAGGCATGTCGGCTGTGCAGATCGAGGCTGCGTTGCGCGCCGACACTTCCTGGCAACGGCCAAGCTGGCCGCTCGGCCGCGTCGGCGCATTGGCCGACAAGGTGGAAGCAGCCGTGCTGCGCGATCCGCTGGGCATGCTCGCCGGCGAGCGCACCCGGCAGCGCCCACGCCCCGAAGTACCCGCCGAACTGCGCGAACCCCTTGCCGTACTGGGCCTGTCATGGCCAATCTCAATGGACGAACTTAAGACTCGCTATAAACTGCTGGCCAAACGCCACCATCCCGACGCGAACAATGGCGACCGCGGCGAGGAAGATAAGCTGAAGGACATCAATCTCGCCTACGCCACGCTGCGCAAACGCGTGGCTACCGAGCCGACCCTCGCCCAAGCGGTATAGCCAAGCCGTGAAACCCGGTTGTAATCTACCGGGCCATCGCCGTTCCCTTAAAAATCGCTCCTAATCATCGCAGGATCACTGGCCTATGTCTCAGGTTGCCCTCATGGACCGCGTCCAGCCGACCTCCGCCATCGATATGCCGGACACCACCGTCAACGCGCGCGAGGCTTTCGGCGTGGATCTCGACATGGATGTGCCGGCATTTTCCGTGCGCACCGAACACGTCCCGGAAATCGATCCGTCCTATCGCTTTGATCGCGACACCACGCTGGCCATCATCGCCGGCTTCGCGTTCAACCGCCGGGTAATGATCCAGGGCTATCACGGCACCGGCAAATCGACCCATATCGAACAGGTCGCCGCCCGCCTGAACTGGCCCTGCATCCGCGTCAACCTCGACAGCCACATCAGCCGCATCGACCTGATCGGCAAGGATGCGATCGTGGTGAAGGACGGCAAGCAGATCACCGAATTCCGCGAAGGCATCCTGCCCTGGGCGCTGCAGCATCCCTGCGCGCTGGTGTTCGACGAATACGACGCCGGCCGGCCGGACGTGATGTTCGTGATCCAGCGTGTGCTGGAAGTCGAAGGCAAGCTGACCCTGCTCGACCAGAACAAGGTGATCCGCCCGCATCGCGGCTTCCGCCTGTTCTCGACCGCCAACACCGTCGGCCTGGGCGACACGACCGGTCTGTATCACGGCACGCAGCAGATCAACCAAGGCCAGATGGACCGCTGGAACATCGTCGCCACCCTGAACTACCTGCCGCATGCGCAGGAAGTTGAGATCGTGATGGCGAAGATGGGTCTGGACGGCAAGAACGTCGCCGAGAAGAAGCGCATCGAGAGCATGGTGGCGCTCGCCGATCTCACCCGCGCCGGCTTCATCAATGGCGATATCTCGACCGTGATGTCGCCGCGCACCGTGATCACCTGGGCCGAGAACACCCGCATCTTCAATGATGTCGGCATGGCCTTCCGCCTGACCTTCCTCAACAAGTGCGATGAGGCGGAACGGCAGACGGTAGCCGAGTATTTCCAGCGCTGCTTCAACCAGGAAGTGGCAACCGGAAACTACGTCAAGAAGTCAGCCTAAGGCAGGTTCGGGCGTGGCCTGTGCCACGCCCGAACCGCACAGATC
>CAIRTN010000117.1 GCA_903881515.1 uncultured Rhodospirillales bacterium
CAATGTCGGCACCGTGTTCGAGATCGCCAAGACCGGCAGCACCTACGGATCGATCGCCGTGCTGGCCAGCTTCAACGGAACCAACGGGTCGGTTCCTTATGGCACCCTCATCGCCGATGCCGGGGGGAACCTGTTCGGCACAACGTCAGGGGGTGGCGCGAACAGCGATGGCACGGTGTTTGAGCTTACCAGCAGTGGCTTTGTGACGGCTCAGGCGAGCACGAACGCGCCGGAACCGGCTTCCATTGCGCTGCTTGGGGTCGGAACCGCGGTTATGGGCCTGGTCCGGCGCCGCCGTCGGGTTTGAACGCCGCAGCTTGACCGTCTTTGCGTTCGGAAAATCCGGCATTTCTGAATGCGCCGGGCGTGTTTTGGACGAGCGCCGCAGAGGCGTGGTGGGGTTCCGAAGGGGAGCCCCACCCTACGGCTTGATGGATGCCTCCGGTCGTTTGACGACATACGCGACCCGCAGGCCCGGCACGAAACCCAACCGCTGATAAAAGCTGTGCACGCGTGGGTCCTTCCGACCGCTTTGCATCATGACGTGATAGCAGTCGCTGGCCCAGGCTTGCGCCAGCGCGGCTTCAACAACGGCGCGGCCGTGCCCGCGGCCCTGAAAGTTGGGATGGGTGACGACGTTCTCGAGGATGCCGTGGCGCCGTCCACCCCGCAGGAGGTTTGGCGCGGTGATGAGCATGCACGTCGCGACGATGCGGTTGCTGTCATCGGAGACGAACACGTAGGTGCCCGATTGGGCCAAGGTCTCCTGCCAGATGCGCTCGGCATGCGCGGGCGATTCGGCGGCACGGCTGACCTCGGACTCGGCAAACAATGCCAAGAGCGACGGCAGGTCGGACGCGAGAGCGAGTCGGGCGGTGGGCATGGAACCATTCTTGCCGCACGCCCCACACCGAGCCAACCGGTCAAACCCCCATGAATGGGATTCCAAAGGCCCGCGGCCTGTGGCGGGTTCCAAGGGCAGAGCCCTTGGCCTTGTCTATTCCCGGTCAGAACACCGCGCGCACCAGCGCCCAGCCGGCTTGCCAGAGTAGCCACCAGCCGGCCAGCGACAGCGCGACGATCAAGGGCACCGTCAGGTTGTGCGGCAGGCGTTCGTGGTTGGGGCGGGGCAGGGCAATGGGAAGGGCGCGGGCGGACATGCGGGCCTCATGGGGTGGCGCGCAGAGCCTGGGCGAAATAGGTTAACGTCGGGTTTCCGAAGGAGAGATGAGCCATGACCATCCGCTATGACGGGCGCGTTGCCATCGTGACCGGCGCCGGCGCCGGGCTGGGACGTCAGCATGCGCTGTTGCTGGGCAGCCGTGGGGCGAAGGTGGTGGTGAACGATCCTGGCGGGTCGGTGGATGGGCGTGGCGGGGCGAATGCGGCCGCGGATGCGGTGGTGGCGGAGATACGGGCGGCGGGGGGAGAGGCGGTGGCGAATTATGCCTCGGTCGCCGATGCCGAGGCGGCGGCAGGGATTGTGCAGACGGCGCTGGATACCTGGGGGCGGCTGGATATTCTGGTCAACAATGCCGGGGTGCTGCGCGACAAGAGTTTCCACAAGCTGGAGCTGTCGGATTTCGAATTTGTGGTGAAGGTGCATCTGTTGGGCAGCGTGTATGTGACGCGGGCGGCCTGGCCGGTGATGCGCGAGCAGCGGTATGGGCGGATCGTGGTGACGACGTCGATCTCGGGCTCGGTGGGGAATTTCGGGCAGTCGAATTATGGCGCGGCGAAGATGGGGCTGCTGGGGCTGATGAACTGCCTGCAGTTCGAGGGGGCCAGCTACAACATCAAGATCAACGCGATTTCGCCGTCGGCAAGGACGCGGATGACCGAGGAGTTGCTGCCGGAGGCGGTGCTGAAATGGATGCATCCGGAGCTGATTTCACCGGCCGTGGCGTGGATGTGCAGCGAGGGGTGCGAGGCGTCGGGCGAGATCATCTGGGCGGCGGCGGGGAATTATGCGCGGGTGAAGTATCTGCAGTCGCAGGGGGTGCAGTTCGATCCGTCGCAGCCGGTGACGCCGGAAATGTTCGCGGATGCGCTGCCGCAGATCATGAGCCTGGAGCGGCCGATGGATCACAGCGGGGCGTTCCGGCAGCTGGAAGAGAACCTCAAGCGCTTCGTTTCGTAGGCGGCTGAGATGCAGCAGCGCATGCTGGGGGCGACGGGGCTGGATGTCTCGGTGCTGGGGTTCGGGTGCGGAGCGGTTGGCGGGCTGATGGTGCGGGGCAGCGCGGCCGAGCAGGAACGCGCGGTGGGCCGGGCGCTGGAGGTGGGCATCAGCTATTTCGACACCGCGGCGGCGTATGGCGCGGGGGAGTCGGAGCGGAACCTGGGGCGGGCGCTGCGCAGCCTGGGGGCGTCGCCGGTGATCGGCACCAAGGTGGGTGTGCCGGCGGGGGCGGCGGATATCGGGGCGGCGGTGGTGGCGGGGCTGGAGGCCAGCCTGGCGCGGCTGGGGCGGGACGGCGTGGATCTGTTCCAGTTGCATAACCCGATCACCGCGGCGGGCGGGGGCGAGGAGCTGACGCCGAAGCAGGTGCTGGGCGAGGTGGTGCCGGCGATGCAGCGGCTGGTGGAGGCGGGGAAGACCCGGTTCTGGGGGATTACCGCGATTGGCGAGACCGTGGCGTTGCACGAGGTGATCGGCGCGGGTGCGGTGCATGCGGCGCAGGTGCCGTGCAACCTGCTGAACCCGTCGGCGGCGTATGCGGTGCCGCCAGGATTTCCGGCGCAGGATATGCGCGGGCTGATGACGGCGGCGGCGGCGCATGGGGCGGGGGTGTTTGGGATTCGTATTCTGGCCGCCGGTGCGCTGAGCGGGGCGGCGTGGCGGCATCCGATCGCGGCGACCAACGTGGCGCCGATCGCGAGCGGCAGCGACTATGCCAGCGATCTTGCACGGGCGCAGAGCCTATTGCCGCTGGTGCAGGAGGGGTTTGCGTCGTCACTGGTTGAGGCGGCGATCCGTTTTGCCATCACGCCGGCGAGCATGAGTTCCGCGCTGATCGGATTGGCGAGCCTGGAGCAGTTCGAGACGGCGCTGGCGGCGGCTTTGAAGGGGCCGCTGCCGGAGGCGGCTCTGGCGCGGCTGGCGCGGCTGGCGGGGTTGTGGGCGGGGATGGCGGGGGAGGGGTAGAGTGGGGAGGCCAAGGGTTTGCCCTGGGCCTTGCTTCGGAGCGGGTCGGTATTTTGCCGGCACGTTGCTTCTGCCTGCCGCGGTGCGCCGAGATAAATCTGCTAATCCTGTCCGACCACGCAGACGGTTTTGCCAAAATATGCCCGGCGCATTGAAGCGGCGGCGTTGGGATGCCTAGTTGGACGAAACGTGACGCGAGGGTTCGATGACCAACCGGCAACTGCATCTGGGCGCGTTTCTTCGCCCGGCGACGATTCATACTGGGGCGTGGCGGTATCCGGGGGCGTTCGCGGATGCGAACTTCAACATCCGGCACTATCTGCGGTTTGCTCAGACGCTGGAGCGCGGCAAGTTCGACGCGATTTTTCTGGCCGATCATATGGCGGTGCTGAACATGCCGATCGAGGCGTTGAAGCGCAGTGCGACGCCGGCGTCGTTCGAGCCGCTGACGCTGTTGTCGGCGATTGCGACCGTGACGGAGCGGATCGGGCTGATCGCCACGGCGTCGACCACGTATGACGACCCGTATCATTTGGCGCGGAAGTTTGCCTCGCTGGACCATATTTCGGGCGGTCGGGCGGGGTGGAATTTGGTGACCACGGCCAATCCGGATGCGGCGCTGAATTTCTCCAAGGAGGCGCATCTGGCGCATGGCGAGCGCTATGAGCGGGCGCGGGAGTTTTTCGAGGTGGTGACCGGGCTGTGGGACAGTTGGGCGGATGATGCGTTCATCCGCGACCAGGCCAGCGGCGTGCATTTCGATCCGTCGAAGATGCGGCGGCTCAATCATGTGGGCAAGGAGTTCAAGGTGCGCGGGCCGGTCAACATCGCGCGGCCGGTGCAGGGCTGGCCGGTGATTGTGCAGGCGGGCGCTTCGGATGCCGGGCGGCAGATTGCGGCGGAGACGGCGGAGATGGTGTTCACCGGCGGCGGGCCGATGGCGGACGGTCAGAAGTTCTATGCCAATGTGAAAGGCCGGGCGAAGGCGCTGGGGCGCGGCGAGGACGAGATTTTGATCCTGCCGGGCGCGTTCGTGGTGGTGGGCGATACAATGGAGGAAGCCCGCGAGATCCGGGCGCGGTTGGACGGGCTGGTGCATTACGAGAGCGCCATCGCCTCGCTGTCGATCGCGTTGGGGGTCGACGCGTCGAAGTTCGACCCGGATGGGAAATTGCCGGCGATCCCGGAGACCGAGGGCGGCAAGAGCGGGCGGGAGCGGGCGATTGGGCTGGCGGAGCGGGAGGGGCTGTCGGTGCGGCAACTGGCGCAGCGGCTGGGCGGGTATGGCGGGCTGGCTTTTGTCGGCACGCCGCAGAGCATTGCCGATCAGATGCAGGAATGGCTGGAGTCGCGGGCCTGTGACGGGTTCAACATCATGTTCTCGCATCTTCCGGCGGGGCTGGATGCTTTTGTCGACAAGGTGGTGCCGGAGTTGCAGCGCCGCGGGCTGTTCCGGCGTGAGTATGCGGGGACGACGTTGCGGGAGCATCTGGGGCTGCGGCGGCCGGCGAACCGGTTCTTTGCGGAGGCTGAGGCCGCGGAGTAGCGGCGGTTTTCCTGCCGGCGGTTCTTGCGGGTAGGCTTGGGTTGGCTGCTTCCGGGTAGGACATTTGCCGTGAGGATTGGGTGATGCCGCCGGCCGTTTTGCTGGCGGCGCTGTTTGCCGTGCTGTTCTGGGGTGGGTCGCCGGTGGCCACCAAGCTGGCGGTTGAGGCGCTGCCGCCGATCCCGATGTCGGCGGTGCGGGCCGGGCTGGCGGCGCCGGTGGGCGTGGCGCTGGCGTTGCTGTTGCGAATCCCGTTGCCGCGGCGGGGGCGGCAGGCCTGGCTGCTGACGCTGTGCGCGTTCTGCGGGTTTATCGGGTTTCCGGTGATCTTCAGCTACGGCATCGCCCGCACATCGGCGATCCATGGCGCGATGATCTTGGCGATGCTGCCGGTGTTCACCGGGGCGATCGCGCATGCGCTGGAGGGGCGGGTGCCCGGGCGGATGTGGTGGATCGGCTGTGCCATCGCGGTGGGGGGCGAGGCGGTGCTGATCTTCGGCCGTGCCGGGGCGGCGGGGGAGGCGAGTCTGACCGGCGATGCGATCTGTATGGTGGCGGCGGTGATTGCCTCGACCGGCTATGTCACCGGGGCCAGGCTGTCGCAGGCGGGGTATCCGTCGCAGGGCACCACCTATTGGGGCATCGCGCTGGCCACGCTGGCGTATCTGCCGTTTATGCCGTGGGTGAGCCAAGGGGTGGATTGGGCTGCGGTGCCGTGGCGGGCCTGGGCGAGCGTGGTGTATCTCGGGCTTGGCGTTTCGACGCTGGGCTACGTCATCTGGTACTGGGCGCTGGGCAAGGGCGGCATCGCGCGGATTGGGGTGTTGCAGTTCCTGCAGCCGGTGGCGGGCGTGGCGCTGGCCTGGGGGATGCTGGGCGAACCGCTGACCGGCACGGTGCTGTCGGCGACGGGCGTGATCCTGGCGGGGGTGGTGATCGCGACACGGCGGTGAATAGAATGGCGCGCCGACAGGATGATTCGCGCGCCAAGGAAACACCATGACACCGCTGCTGTTCACGCCGCTGACCATCCGTGGATTGACCCTGTCCAACCGCATCGTGATCTCGCCGATGGCGCAGTATTCCGCGGTCGACGGCATCGCCAATGACTGGCACCTGGTGCAGTACGGCCGATTCGCGGTCGGTGGCGCCGGGGTGGTGACGCTTGAGGCCACCGCCGTGACCCGCGTGGGGCGGATCACCAACGGCGATGTCGGCCTGTGGTCGGACGCGCATATCGCACCGTTGGCGCGGATTGCGGCCTTCCTGAAGGCGAATGGCGCGGTTCCCTCGATCCAGCTCGCCCATGCCGGGCGCAAGGGCAGTTCGCAGCGGCCCTGGCACGGCAATGGGCCGCTGGTGCAGGCCGATATCGACCGCGGCGACGAGCTTTGGACCCCCGTCGCGCCCAGCGCCGAGCCGCTCGGAGAGGGCTGGCTGTGCCCGACGGCGCTCGACGATGATGGCGTGCTCAGTCTGCGCGACGCCTTCGTCACCGCCGCGCACCGGGCGCTGGCGGCGGGGTTCGAGATCTGCGAGATCCACGCGGCGCACGGCTACATGCTGCATCAGTTCCTGTCGCCGATCGCCAACCGCCGCAATGACCGCTGGGGCGGCGATGCCGAGCGCCGTCGCGCGCTGCCGCTGGAGATCGCGCGGGCGATCCGTGCAGTCTGGCCGGCGGAGCGGCCGGTGTTCCTGCGGCTGTCGATGGTCGATGGCAGCGAGGGCGGGCTGACCGAGGCGGATCAGGTCGCGTTTTCCGCCGCGCTCAAGGCGGTGGGCGTCGATATGGTGGTGGCGTCCTCCGGCGGCATGGCGGGTTCGGCGACCAATCAGCGCGGGCCGAACCGGGTCTATGGCTTTCAGGTGCCGTTCGCCGAACGCATCAAGCGCGAGGCCGGCATCGCCACCATGGCGGTCGGGCTGATTGTCGATGGACGGCAGGCCGAAGCCATCCTGCAGGAAGGTCGGGCCGACCTGATCGCCGTCGGCCGCGCCGCGCTGGAAGACCCGAACTGGGCGCTGCACGCCAAGGCGGCGCTGGGGGTGGACACGCGCCACGAGACCTGGCCAGAGCAGCACGGCTGGTGGATGACGCAGCGGGACCGGGTGCTGGAACGGCTGGGGCCGTGGCAGCCTTAGCGCCGGATTAATGCGGCCTCAAAGCGGCAGATCGGGCGGCACCGAGGCCAGCAGTGCCTGGGTATAGGGGTGCCGGGGGGCGGCAAACAGCGTCTGCACCTCGCCGGCCTCGACGATCTCACCGCGATGCATCACCAGCACGCGGTCGCAGAGATGGCGCACCACGCTGAGGTCGTGGGTGATGAACAGCAGGGCGAAGTCGAGTTCGTGGCGCAGGCGGGCGAGCAGGGTGAGCAGTTGCGCCTGGATCGAGACGTCGAGCCCGCTGACGATCTCGTCGGCGACGAGCAGGCGGGGGACGGTGCAGAGGGCGCGGGCGATGTTGACGCGCTGGCGCTGCCCGCCGCTGAGCTGGCTCGGCACGCGGGTGGCGATTTCGGGCGGCAGGGCCATTTCGGCGAGGAGTTCACGGGCGCGGGCCTGACGCTCGGGCTTCGGGCGGCCGGCGGCTTCCATCGCCTGGGTGACGATGTCGGCGATGCGGCTGCGGGGGTTCAGCGCGGATTGCGGGTCCTGAAACACCATCTGCACATTGGCGATGCGGTGCGCGCGGGTTTTCGCGCTGGGGGTGGTGACGTCCTGGCCGGCCAGGGTGATGCTGCCGGCGGAGGGGGTTTCCAAGCCGGTGACCAGGCGGCCGATGGTGGATTTGCCGCTGCCGCTCTCGCCGACGATGGCGAGGAACTCGCCGGCGCGGATGTGGAAGCTGGCGTCGTGCACCGCGCGGGTTTCGCTGCGCCGCCAGAACGGGCCGTTGCGGAAGGTCTTGCCGAGGTTGGCGACGGTGAGAATGGCATCGCCGGGCAGGCGGATCGGATGCGGATCGTCGGTGGGCGGTAGGATCTGTGCGGTGCGCGCGGGATGATGGCAGGCGATGCGATGTGCGCCGGCTAGCACGCTCAGCCCGGGTTCCAGCTCGGCGCAATCGGCGGTCGCCACCGGGCAGCGCGGTGCGAAGGCGCAGCCGCGCAGGGTGGCCAGCGCGCGCAGGCCGGGCATCTGATCCGGCAGCGACAGCAGCGCCCGGGGCGGGCCGCTCAGCGGCGGGTTCGCCAGGTGCAGGCAGCGGGTGTAGGGGTGGCCTTCCTGGGCGAATACCTCGGCCACCGGGCCGTGCTCGACGATGCGCCCGGCATAGAGCACCGCGATATCGTCGCAGACCCCGGCGGCCAGGCGCAGGTCATGGGTGATGAAAATCACCGCGGTGCCGGCCTTCGCCTGCAACTCGCGCATCAGCAGCACGATGCGGGCCTGGACGGAGACATCCAGCGCCGTGGTCGGCTCGTCGGCGATGACCAGTTTCGGCCGGCTGGCGAACGCCATCGCGATCAGCACCCGCTGACACTGCCCGCCGCTGAGTTGATGCGGATAGCGGGTCAGCAGCGCTTCCGACGTATGCACACTGTCCAGCGCCGCGATCGCGCGGGCCTGCCGCTCGCCGGCCGGCACGCCGAGCCTGGCGAGATGCTCATGCATCTGCTGGCCGATGGTGTGCACCGGGTTCAGCGCCGTCATCGGCTCCTGCGGGATGAAGGCGATCTCGCGGCCCAGCAAGGCGCGCTTCGGCTCGGTCAACAGGTCGTGGCCGTCGAAATGCAGGCTGCCCGCGGTTACCGCCATGTTTGGCGGCAGCAGGCCGGACAGCACGCGGCCGATCATCGATTTCCCGGCCCCGGACTCGCCGACGAGACCCAGGATACGGCCCGGTGCCACCGCGATGCTGACATCGCGCAGCACCGGGATGCTGGCGTCCTTGGTGCGTAAGGTCAGCGTCAGGTTCTCGGCGCGCAGGATGCTCACGCGCGGTCTTCCCGCAGCCGTACGTCCAGCGTGCGCCTGAGGCCGTCGCCGAGAAGGTTGGCGGCGGCGACGGTGAGGAAGATCGCCAGCGTTGGGGCCAGCAGGTTCCATGGCGCCTGGTAGATCGCGTCGCGGCTGTCGGCGATCATCTGCCCCCAGGCGATCTGGTCGGATTTCACCCCGAGGCCGACGAAGGACAGGATTGCTTCGGCGATGACCGCGATGCCGGCCTCCAGGCTGAGCAGGGTGATCAGCAGCGGGATGGTGGCCGGGATGATCTCGCGGCGGACGGTCTGGAGGTGGGAGAAGCCGGTGAGCCGGGCGGCGGCGACATGATCGCGCCGGGCGATGACGACGACCTCGGCGCGCAGCACGCGGCAGAACCGGGTCCAGTCCACCAGGATGATGGCGAGGATGACGTTGCGCAGGCCGGTTCCCAGGCCGGTCATCAGGATCAGTGCGAGGATGACCGGCGGGAACGACATCCAGATCTCGACGGTGCGGCCGATCACCCAATCCGTCCAGCCGCCCAGATAGCCTGCCGCATAGGCAAGCACGCTGCCGAGAACCATGGCGCCGAATGCAGCGATGAGGGCGACGGAAAGCGCTGTCCGTGCGCCGTAGAGCACGCGGGCCAGCACGTCGCGCCCCAGCGCATCGGTGCCCAGCAGATGCGCCGGATCGCCGCCGGCCTGGAACGCCGCCGGCAGCAGCGTGCCCAGCAGATCCTGGTCCTGCGGATCGACCCGCGCGATCCAGGGCGCAAACAGGGCGGCGAGCGCGATCAGCGCGAACAGCACGGCGCCGATGAAGGCGCGGGGGTCGCGCAGGGCGCGCGGGATCATCGGGCGCGCAGCCTGGGGTTGATCACGTGATACAGCGCATCGACCACTGCATTGATCGTCAGCACCACGATGCAATAGGTCAGCCCGACGGCCTGGATGATCGGCAGATCGGCATTGCGCACGGCATCGACCATCAGGTTGCCCATGCCGGGATAGGCATAGATCACCTCGATCAGCAGCGAGCCACCGAACAGGATGCCGAACTGCACCCCCATCAGGGTCAGCGTCGGCAGCCCGGCGTTCTGCAACGCGTGAAACAGCAGGATGCGGGTTTCGGACAGCCCGCGCAGCCGGGCCTGGCGGATGTAATCCTCATGGTAGATGTCGATCAGCGAGGCCCGCAGCACCCGCATGATCGGCGGCGCGAAGGCGATGCCGAGGGCGGCGGCCGGCAGCACCAGATGCAGCAGCGCGCTGGCGAACGCCTTCCACTGCCCGAGCCAGGCCGCATCGAACAGCAGGAAGCCGGTCAGCACCGGGCGGGAAATCCCCGGGTCCAGCCGCCCGGTGAACGGCAGCGCCTGCAAGGCGACGCCGAACACGAAGATGAACAGCAGCGCCCAGAGGAATTCCGGCACCGACATCATCAGCGTCGTCGCGGTTTCCGCCAGCGGCTCGGCCTTGTTGTCGCGCAGCGCGAACAGGATCAGCCCGCCCGACAGCCCCAGCGAGCCGGCAATCAGCATCGCCGCCACCGCCAGTTCGATCGTCGCCGGCAGGGTATCGGCCAGCAGCGTGCTGACCGGGCGGCGCACATGGATGGAGCGGCCGAGATCGCCATGCGCCACCTGACCGATCCAGATCGCGTATTGCTCGGGCAAGGGCCGGTCGAGCCCCATGGCAACCCGCGCGGCCTCCACCTCGGCCTTGGTCGCGTTGGGCGGCATCGACATCGCCGCCGGATCGACCGGCAGCAGCCGCAGCGCGGTGAACAGCAGTGCGGAGACGATCAGCAGGATCGGCAGCGCGGTGGCCTGCCGCTTGAGGAGGGTGGCGATCATGGGGCGGGCGCCCCCTCCTCACGCCGCCTCATCCGCGGCTGAAGGTCTGGCCGAGGATCCAGCCGTTGCCGTATTTGGTGAAGTTCAGGCTCTGCTTGCGCACCAGCGTCTGCACCGATTGCAGCAGCGGCATGGTGGCGCCGGTCTCGGCCGCCTCCTTGTTCAGCGCCCGCCAGCCGGCGATGCGTTGTGCCTCGTCGGCGACGTTGAACAGCGCCAGCACCTTTTCGCCCAGCACCGGGTCTTTCCACGGCGAGAACGGCAACTTCGGGTTCAGCAGGTAGCCGGCATAGATCTCCGGATCGCCGGTGGCGTTGTCGAAGCCGTACAGCGTGGCTTCCGGCAGCTTGTTGCCGCGGTTCAGCTCGAAATACTTGCTGATCTCGATCACCTCGAGTTCGGCCTCGATGCCGACCTTCTTCCACATCGCGACGATGGCGCGCGCCATGTCGAAATCCGATGGGAAGGTGCCGTTGGTGGTCGCCATGCGGATCTTGGCTGGCTTGTCGACGGAATAGCCGGACTTCGCCAGCAGCTCGGCGGCCAGCTTCGGGTCATAGGTGAAGGTGTAGTCCTCGAGGAAGCCGGGCGTGCCGGGGGTGGCGGGGGCGGAGAGCGGCACCGCGGCGCCGCCGTAGAACGCCTGGCTCAGCGCCTTCTTGTCGATGGCGTGATGCGCGGCCAGCCGGACGTTGCGGTCGGTGAACCCCTCGTCATTGCGCACCTGCAAAAGCACCACACGCTGGATCGGGTTCAGCTCGCCGGTCAGCCCCGGCAGCGCCTTCAGTCGGGCGACCTCGCGCACCGGCACGTTGACCGTCAGGTCAAGCTGGCCGGACTGGATGCCGGCGACACGGGCCGAGGGGTCCTTGATGATCTCGACCACAATGCGCTTCAGCTTCGGCTTCGGGCCCCAATAGGCGTCGTTGCGCTCCAGCACGATGCGGGCGTTCATCTGGTATTCCAGCAGCTTGTAAGGCCCGGTGCCCACCGGCTTCTGCGCGAACGCCTCGGGGCCGACCTGCTCCATATAGGCCTTCGGCACGATGTAGCTGCCCAGGAAGGCAAGCCACACCGGCATGGTCGGGCTCGGCGTCTTGAAGCGCATGATCGCCGTGGTGGGGCTCGGCGTCTCGATATCGGCGACCGAGCGCATTGAGTTGGCGATGTCGAGCTTGTGGCCGGCTTTGAGGCGGCCCATGAACGTGTAGGCGAAGTCGGCCGAGGTCAGCTTGTCGCCGTTATGGAAACGCACATCGTCGCGGAAGGTCAGTTCCAGGCTGAGCGCGTCGGGCGCCATCTTCCAGGCGGTGACAATATGCGGGATCAGCTTCAGCGAAGGGTCCTGGTCCATCGGCTGATCGAACACCATCTTCAGCAGCGACTGCGCATCCGGCGCAAACCGCACATTCGGGTCCCAGCCGCCGGCCACGTCGCTCGGCCAGCCGATGGTGGCGGTGTCGGCGTCCTGGGCCTGCGCGATGGCGGGCAGGCCGGTGGCAGCGAGCAGCCCGAACAGGCCGCGGCGCGAAAGTGCGGTCATTGTGGTCCCCCTGTGGTCTTCTGGGGAATAGTTTAAGCTTGAAAGATCGGCCGGGGGAACCGTTAATCTACACCGGCCGGTGCGGGAGGTTTTGAGTGGCAGAGCGATCGTTTGCGCGGGAAGTCGAGGACCTCAAGCTGGGCGCGGGAGAGGTGTTCCGCGGCGAGGGCATCCTGGCGGTGACCAAGGCGCTGCTGCAATCCGGGGTCGCCTATGTCGGCGGCTATCAGGGTGCGCCGATCTCGCATCTGATGGATGTGCTGGCCGATGCGCAGGGCTTCATGGCCGAACTCGGCGTGCATTTCGAGGCGAGTGCCTCGGAAGCGGCGGCGGCGAGCATGCTGGCGGCCTCGGTGAACTATCCGATCCGCGGCGCGGTCACCTGGAAATCCACCGCGGGTACTAATGTGGCGAGCGATGCGCTGTCTAATCTCGCCTCGGGCGGGGTGAAGGGCGGCGCGCTGATCGTGATCGGCGAGGATTACGGCGAAGGCTCCTCGATTATGCAGGAGCGCACGCACGCCTTCGCCATGAAGTCGCAGATCTGGCTGATGGACCCCAGGCCGAACCTGCCCTCGATCGTCAAGGCGGTAGAGGACGGCTTCGCGCTGTCGGAAGCCTCCAGCACCCCGGTGATGCTGGAGATGCGCATCCGCGCCTGTCACGTGCATGGCAGTTTCGTCTGCAAGGACAACCGCAAGCCGGATTTCACCCTGCAACAGGCGCTCGAATCCCCGGTGCGCGACGTCAACCGCATCGTGCTGCCGCCGGCGAGTTTCCTGCATGAGCAGGAAAAGGTGAAGGATCGCTGGCCCGCCGCGGTGCGGTTCATCCGCGAGCACAGGCTGAACGAGACCTTCGACGGCGACCTCACCGATCTCGGTATCGTCATGCAGGGCGGGATGTACAACGGGGTGATGCGCGCGCTGCAGGGGCTGGGCCTGGAAGGCCGCGTGCCGCTGCATGTGCTGAACGTGACCTATCCGCTGGTCGACGACGAACTGGTCGCGTTCTGCGCCCCCAAGCGCGCCGTGCTGATGGTCGAGGAAGGCCAGCCGGACTTCCTCGAACAGGCGCTGGCCACCATCCTGCGCCGCGCCGATGTGCAGACCAAACTCGCCGGCAAGGACGTGCTGCCGATGGGCGGCGAATACACCGCCCTGGTGCTGTCCGACGGCATCGCCGCGTTCATGCGCAAATTCGCGCCCGACATCGCCGTCGCCGCCGCGCCCGATCCGCGCCCGGTGCTAGCGCATCCCCTGGTCAAAGCGCTTGCCGGCGCCGTGCCGCCGCGCCCGCCCAGCTTCTGCACCGGCTGTCCGGAACGGCCGATCTTCTCGGCGATGACCCTGGTGCAGCAGGAACTTGGCCAGCATCACATCGCCGGCGACATCGGCTGTCACCTGTTCGCGCTCAACGAACCGTTCAACATCGGCGCCACCACGATGGGCTACGGCCTCGGCGCCTCCTCCGCCTCCGCCTTCCAGGTCAAAGCCGGCAAGCGCGCGATCTCGGTGATGGGCGACGGCGGCTTCTGGCACAACGGCCTGCTCACCGGCGTCGGCAACGCGGTGTTCAACAAGCATGACGGCGTCGTGCTCGTCGTGGACAACCACTACTCCGCCGCCACCGGCGGGCAGGACATCCTGTCGTCGCGCGCCACCACCGCAAGCCGCAGCACCAACCACCCGATCGAGAACGCCGTGCGCGGCGTCGGCGCCAGTTGGGTGCGCCGGGTCGACCGCACCTACGACGTGGCCAAAATGCGCGCGGTGTTCCGCGAAGCGCTGACCACGCCGCAGGGCGGCCCGAAAATCATCATCGCTGCCTCCGAGTGCATGCTGAACCGCCAGCGCCGCGAGCGCCCTTTGTTCAACGCCGCGGTGAAAAAAGGCGTGCGCATGGTCAAGCCGCGCTTCGGCGTGGATGAGGATGTCTGCACCGGCGACCACGCCTGTATCCGTCTCAGCGGCTGCCCCTCGCTGTCGACCAAACCCTCCGGCGATCCGCTGAAGCCAGACCCGGTGGCGGCGATCGACTCCTCCTGCGTCGGCTTCGGCAATTGCGGCGAGGTGGCCGAAGCCGCCGTGCTCTGCCCCTCCTTCTACCGCGCCGATGTGGTGCACAACCCCACCTGGTGGGACCGCGCGCTGAACGGCCTGCGCGGCGCGATCATCGCCTGGTTGCAGCAGCGGCGGATGAAAAATTCGCTGGTGATCGGCTGATGAAACCGATCTGCATCGCCATCACCGCGATGGGCGGCCAGGGCGGCGGCGTGCTGGCCGACTGGATCGTCGCCACCGCCGAGGCCGAGGGTTGGGTCGCGCAATCCACCTCGGTGCCCGGCGTGGCACAACGCACCGGCGCCACGATCTACTACGTCGAGATCGTCCGCGACGCCGG
>CAIRTN010000118.1 GCA_903881515.1 uncultured Rhodospirillales bacterium
ATTTTTTGGATTATGACTGAAAAAACGTAGAGTGCGGTTTGCGGAGGCGGACTGGCCTGGAGCGTCCAGGCAGGGATGGGGCGGCGGGTTTGCCGGATCGGGGCCGGGCGGGGCGTACGGGGGGTGGTGCGGCGCGGATTCGCGGTGGCGCGCGGGCGCACTGAGGGTACGTGGCTCACCACGGGCGCGCGGGGGGCCGGGGCGGATTCTGCGGCCGCAGGGGCCGGTTGCGGCAAGGGCGGGAGTTCGCCGTTGCGCCAGGCGGTGAAGAGTTCGTCGAGGGCCGCGGTCAGGCGGCGCAGGGTGAGCCAGAACAGAATTTTGGCCGCAGTTGTGGCGACAGTTCCGTGCAGCGAGGTGAGGAGGCGGGCCCATGCGTTCATCCTAACGTTACATATATTAGTTAGATTAAATGCAAGGAAAAAATACACACCCTGGCGATTTTTTTTCGCGACACGGTGAAGTGCACTATCAAGGCGGGATGCCAACCGACCGCCCCATTGCCGAGCTTTTGCGTGATGCCGCTGCCGTCCTTCGGGCGGCTGGGATCGAGGACGCGGCGCGGGAGGCGCGGTTGCTGCTGAACCATGCGCTGGGACGGCCAGCGAATGCGTTGCCGGATCGGGACGCGCTGATCGACCCCGCGGTGTTTCTCGGGTTGGTCGCGCGGCGGGTGACGCGGGAGCCGTTTGCGTTGATTACCGGGCGGCAGGGGTTCTGGACGCTGGATCTGGAGGTGTCGCCGGATACGCTGATTCCGCGGGCCGATACGGAGACGCTGATCGAGGCAGCGCTGGCGGCGCGACCGATGCGAGGCGCGGTCAGGCGGATTCTCGATCTGGGGACCGGGACCGGGGCGCTGCTGCTTGCGGCGCTGTCGGAATACCCAGACGCGTTCGGGGTCGGCATCGATCTGATCCCGGCGGCCGCGGCGCTGGCGGCGCGGAATGCCGCGCGCAACAAGCTGGCCGATCGTGCGGCGTTTATGGTTGCGGACTGGGCAGCGCCGCTTGCCGGGCGGTTCGACCTGATCCTGTCCAACCCGCCCTATATCGAGCACGCCGCGATCGCGGCTCTGATGCCGGAAGTGGCCGCCTATGAGCCGGCGAGCGCGTTGGATGGCGGGGCGGATGGGCTGGATGCCTATCGCGCCATCATCGCCGCCCTGCCCGGCTTGCTGGCGCCGGGAGGGCTGGCGGTGCTGGAGGCCGGGATCGGACAGGCC
Organism: uncultured Rhodospirillales bacterium; assembly: GCA_903881515.1. GTDB lineage: Bacteria > Pseudomonadota > Alphaproteobacteria > Acetobacterales > Acetobacteraceae > CAIRTN01. The sequence continues at coordinate 1,226 of CAIRTN010000118.1, forward strand.
GAGGCCATCGCCGCGCTCGGCGTGCAGGTTGGCCTGAGCGCTACCAGCCGCACCGATCTGGGCAGAATCGACCGCGCCATCCTGCTGAGCTAAAAAACAATTTGGCAGGCGCGCCCGGGCGGGCTAGCTTCCGGCCGCTCAGTCTGGCAGCGTCGCGTTTCGCAATGCCGCCTGGAGTCCCCAACCGACGCACTCTACACGACGTGATCGGGATCGCGGGGACGCTGTGCAAACGTCGAACTTAGGACATCTCCGCGTGGGCGCAGCCCGGTGGGGGCGGGCATGACAGCCCGCAAACAGGAAAGCATGTTGACCCTCCGATGAACATGAAACGCTCGCGTGGACGTAATTTTCGTGGTGGCGGCGGCGGTGGAGGCGGTGGTGGCGGCGGCGGCGGTGGCACCCAGCTACGCCATCAGTCCGGCAATATCCCGCTCAACCGGAACCACGTCTTCGACAGCCAGGGCCCAGACGTGCGCATGCGCGGCACGGCGCAGCAACTGTTCGAGAACTACCTGCAACTCGGCCGCGACGCGACGTCGTCGGGCGATCGGGTGATGGCGGAAGGCTACTTCCAACACGCGGAACATTATTTCCGCATCATCAACGCGATCAACCAGGCGCAGCAGCAGCAACAGCAGCAACAAGCCCAGCAGCCGCGCCGGCCCTACGGCAACGAACCGGAAGGCAACAACGAACAAGACGAGCAGGACCAGGGCGGCAACGAACAGCCCGCCCCGCTGCAAATCGAAGTGCGCGAGATCCCGATCAGCAACGCGCCTGAGGGCTGAGGCGCGAGGCTTCGTTTAGGGAAGGCAAGGCCAGGGCTCTGCCCTGGACCCGCCAAAGGCCGCGGGCCTTTGGAAACCTGTTAATTTAAGGTCCAGGGGCTTGGCACGTCGCGCGAAGGCGCGCGACGGACCTGGTGGGGCGCGGGGCAACGCCCCGCCTTGCCTTACGTTCTTCTCATTTCAAATTTTCTTAAAATGTCCTTGACGGCGCTACGCGCGCGCTGTAATTTGGATAATACGTGAAATATCGGAATACTGATGGACAGCCCTAACGCTCTGCAAGCCCTTGCCGCTTTGGCGCATGAAACCCGGTTGGCGATTTTTCGGCTGCTGGTGGAGACCGGGCCGGATGGGTTGCCGGCGGGGGTGATTGCGGAGCGGCTGGCGATTGCGCCGTCTTCGTTGACGTTTCACGTGCAGCACCTGCATCGAGCCGGACTGGTGACGCAGTCCCGCGCCGGGAGGCAGCTGATCTACGTCGCGGGGTTTGCCGCGATGAATGGGCTGATCGCCTATCTCACCGAAAATTGCTGCCAGGGCGCGGCGTGCGCCCCGCTTCAGAGGAGTGCCTGAGAGATGGATACCGCTGAAATCAAGGATATGGTCCGCGCCCGTTATGGTGGCATCGCCGCCGGGACGCTGACGGACGACACCGGGCCGGTTGGGTCGTGCTGTGCGCAGGCCAATGCGCCGGAGCAGGACCGCAAGGCGCTGGAAATGGGCTATTCGCCCGAGGAGCTGGCGGCGATTCCCGATGGCGCCAATCTGGGGCTGGGCTGCGGCAACCCGCAGGCGATTGCGGCGATGCGGCCGGGCGAGATCGTGGTCGATCTGGGCAGCGGCGCCGGGTTCGACTGCCTGCTGGCGGCAAAGCAAGTGGGGTTGGCCGGGCGGGTAATCGGCGTGGACATGACGCATGAGATGCTGGCCAAGGCGCGGGCCAATGCCAAGGCGCTCGGGGCGGAGAATGTCGAGTTCCGGCTGGGCGATATCGAGCATCTGCCGATCGCGGATAATACCGCGGACGTGATCCTGTCGAACTGCGTGATCAATCTGGTGCCGGATAAGGCGCAGGTGTTTCGCGAGGCGTTCCGGGTGCTGAAACCGGGTGGAAGGCTGGCGATTTCCGACGTGGTGAACACCATGCCGTTGCCGGCCGATCTGGCCGCCGACAAGGCGCTGGTGTGCGGCTGCGTCGCCGGGGCGGCGCCGAGCCTGGAGGTTGAGGCCTGGCTAGCGGAGGCGGGGTTTACCGCGATCCGGGTGAATGTTCGCGCCGAGAGCCGGGACCTGGTGGCGACCTGGGCGCCGGGGCGTGGCATCGAGGATTACGTGGCGGCGGCGACCATCGAGGCGATCAAGCCTGGGGCAGAGGCTGCGGCGTGTTGCGGGCTGGCCAAGGCGTCGTCCTGCTGCGGCTGACACTCGCTGATACCCATGCCACAGTGCGGCGGGGGCTTTGGCCCTCGCCGTTCCCTTGTACGACAGGATCCGATTGTGCGTTCCACGATCTACCACAACCCGAAATGCGGCACCTCGCGCAATGTGCTGGCCATGCTGCGCGAGGCGGGGCTGGAGCCGCGCATTGTCGAATACCTGAAAACGCCGCCTGATGCGGCGACGCTGCGCGGGTTGATTGCCGCCATGGGGTTGACGCCGCGCGCGCTGCTGCGGAGCAAGGAGGCGCCTTACGGCGCGCTGGGGCTGGGTGATCCGGCGTTGGCTGACGCTGTGCTGATCGATGCGATGGTGGCGCACCCGATCCTGATGCAGCGGCCGATCGTGGTGACCGAGAAGGGCACGCGGTTGGGCCGGCCGGTTGAAGCGGTAAGGGAAATTCTGCCTTGAACCTGTTCGAACGCTATCTGACGCTGTGGGTGGCGCTGTGCATCGTCGCCGGCGTGGCGCTGGGCCAGTTCATTCCCGGGGTGTTCCATGCGCTGGGCACTGCGACCATCGCACAGATCAATCTGCCGGTGGCGGTGCTGGTGTGGCTGATGATCATCCCGATGCTGCTGAAGATCGACCCGGCCGCGCTGCGCGAGGTGGGGCAGCATTGGCGGGGGATCGCGGCGACGGTGGGGGTGAACTGGCTGGTGAAGCCGTTCTCGATGGCGCTGCTGGGCTGGATCTTCATCGCGCATCTGTTTCGGCCGCTGCTGCCGGCGGATCAGATCGATTTCTATATCGCCGGGCTGATCCTGCTGGCTGCGGCACCGTGCACGGCGATGGTGTTCGTGTGGTCGAACCTGCTGGACGGCGAGCCGCATTTCACCCTGTCGCAGGTGGCGCTGAACGACACGATCATGGTGATCGCGTTCGCGCCGCTGGTGGGGCTGCTGCTGGGGCTTTCGGCGATCACCGTGCCGTGGGCGACGCTGTTCCTGTCGGTGCTGTTGTACATCGTCATCCCCGTCGCCGCGGCGCAGATCTGGCGCGCGGCCTTGCTGCGGACTGGCGGCGCCCCTGCCCTCGCCCGCACGCTGAACCGGCTGGCGCCGCTCTCGCTGTCGGCGCTGCTGGCGACGCTGGTGCTGCTGTTCGGGTTGCAGGGCGAGCAGATCATCGCGCAGCCTCTGGTGATCCTGCTGCTGGCGGTGCCGATCACCATCCAGGTGTATTTCAATGCTGGCCTCGCCTACTGGCTGAACCGGCGGCTGGGCAGCGCCTGGTGCGTCGCCGGGCCGTCGGCACTGATCGGGGCGAGCAATTTCTTCGAACTCGCGGTGGCGACCGCGATTGCGCTGTTCGGCTTCCAGTCAGGCGCGGCGCTGGCGACGGTGGTGGGGGTGCTGGTGGAGGTGCCGGTGATGCTGTCGGTGGTCGCGCTCGTTCGGCGGTCTCGGGGGTGGTATGAGCGGGGGTTGGGTTAGGAAGGGTCTGCTTTTTTTGAAAAAAGCAGCAAAAAACTTTTATCCATAAGGCGTGTTGAATTTCTGCGATCGGACTTGGAGTCCGTCTCTGAATGAAATCGCAGCAAACTTGCCAAGTGGTTTCCGATTCTGGTGGTGATCTGCCATCAGTCCGGTGTGCAATTCGAAAATTTGGCAGCGCACAGAGCGTCTCATAGACACTTGGCTAATGAGAATGGTGCAGTTCCGAAGGGGAACTGCACCCTACATCTTGCTGTAAAATGGCGGCCGACCTCATGGAATACCCCTGCAACTCATGTCATGCGACTGCTGGTCAACCTGCGCAATTGTTGCCCGGAGGTCAGGCGGCAATGATACTTCCCGGCCACTCAAGGGAGTCCAGTAGGTCAGAAGAATTGTGCCCGTTTCACCTTGAGTGGTGCGATACAGCATCGTAATTTCGACGCTCTTATCTTCGCTCGAGTCCTTTTCGCCCAGCTCTGGCCCTGAAATCCATGTAGGAATAACCGTGATAGGCCGCGCCGTGTCGAAGGTTCCTGTTTGCCCTTTTTCTGCAAGGGCGGTGATCTGCTCGTAACTCTCTTTGGTCGGGTAAACGACAAGCGACATACCGACGCGCCATTGCGCTACGGGACCAGTCGCTACAAGCAGACCGTGAGGTGCCTTTTCGGGTGCCATAACCCCAGACCAACAAACATCAGGGATCGATGGCGCTGCTTGGGCGATCAGAGGAAACAGGAGCATGGCAGATGCCAATATGAGCCGCATCTCCGGATGCTATATTTGTATTCTGAGAGTGACAATCATAATCGGCGCGTGCCGCATGAGCCCCAGTATGTTAAAACCGCCCGCGTTGCCGAATTCTTGAATCTGGCACCAGCCTGATGTCGGCTCACCATCAGCATCAGAAACCGCGTGGCAGCTTGGCCGCGATTTCATTCAAAGACGAACTTAACGAATAAAGTTTTTTGCGTCCTTTTTTTCAAAAAAGGACCGCTTGCTTGAATTCTTCGGCAGCAACAGCGTGATAGCCCAGCACACCACCAGCATCGCCGCCGCGCCCCACAGGCAGGCGGTGATGCCGCCGAGTTGTGCCAGCAGGCCGGACAGCACGATGCCGGCGAGGCGGCCGGCGGCGTTGGCGGCATAATAGAAGCCGACGTCTTCGGCGGCCTTTTCCGAGCCGGCGTAGGCCAGGATCAGGTAGGAGCGCAGCGACGAGATCACCGCGAAAGCGACGCCGAACAGGCAGAGGCCGGCGATCAGCACGAGGTCCGGGTGTGGGAGGGCGGTGCTGCCGAGCAGCAGGGCGAGGGCGGCGGGAATGGCGGCAAGGGCGGCGCCCCATCGCCTGGCTTCGGGGACTTCGCGGCTGAGGCCATCGGGGCTGCGGCGAACCAGGGCGGGGGCGGCGGCTTGGACGGCGCCGTA
>CAIRTN010000119.1 GCA_903881515.1 uncultured Rhodospirillales bacterium
AAAGCCGACGGACTGACCGAAGGCGGTGTGGTAGATTTCTTCATGGCGTTGCTCCCTTCGAGGATTCGACACCCCGAGCCTACCGGCTCAAGGCGAGCAACGCCGCTCTCCCTTTTTCAACATTCTCCGGGACATCCCCCGGCCATGCCCTGGGTGGGGATGCCGTAGCCTTCGCCGACATAGTCGCAATTGGCCTCGACGGCCTCGCGCCGGATGCCGCCCTTGAGGCCGAGCTTTTCGGCGGTGGCTTCGGCGAGCTTGTGGACGTTGGCTTCCTGTTTGTCGCGCGGGTTGCGCACGCCGATGCCCAGCACGCGGATGCCGGAGTTCAGCGCCTCGAACCCGGCGACGAGGCCGGCCTGGGTGCCGGCGGAGCCGGTGGCGTGCACCAGACGGTCGATGCGCAGGCCGATCTCGTTGGCCTGGGCCATGAGTTCGAGGGCGACCGCGGCGTAGCCGAGCGCGCCGGTGGGGTTCGAGCCGCCGCCGGGGATGAGGTAGACCTTGTCGCCCGCGCTTGAGAGTTTTGCGCCGACTTCCTCGATGGCGGCCTGCATGTCGGTGCCGCCGGCGCGGTATTCGATGTTGATGCCGAGCAGGCGATCCATCAGCACGTTGCCGCCGTCGAGATAGGCGGTGTCGTTGGTGTTGACGCGATGCTCGAGCACGGCGGTGCATTTCAGGCCGAGCTTGGCGGCGACGGCCGCGGTCTGGCGGACGTGGTTGGACTGCACCGCACCCTGGGTGACGATGTGGGTCGCGCCCTGAGCCAAGGCTTCGCCCATCAGGAATTCCAGCTTGCGGTTCTTGTTGCCGCCGGTGGCCACCCCGGTGCAGTCGTCGCGCTTGATCCAGAGTTGCGGGCCGCCCAGATGCTTGGTCAGGTTGGGCATGAATTCGAGCGGCGTGGGGGCGTGACAGATCTTCACGCGGGGGAAGCGGGCGAGATGCATGGCGGTTTCCTCGAAAGCGGGAGGGGTCTGTCCCAAACTCCACCCGCGGGATCAAGGCGCGTAACGCCGGGGGACCTGGCGCGTCTGACGTTTATGGGGGCGGGTGTGGATTGTGCATCCTCGCAACCACCTAAATACGTATAGTCATCACTACAGAAAAGGATGCGTCCATGTTGTTTCATCGCCGCCGTGGCTGGGAAATTCCGGAACGCCTGGCGACGCCGGAGTCCGTTGTGGTTTCGCGCCGTGGCCTGGGCATTGCAGCCGGCGCGGGGCTGCTGGCCGCCGCCGGGCCGGCGCGGGCGCAGTGGCCGTTCAGCGCCGCCAAGGTGGTTGAGGCGCCGCGGGCGCCGCTGGTGTCGACGAAGAACGAGAAGTTCACGCCTGGCCGGGCGCTCACCGACGAGGCGGAGGCGACGAGCTATAATAATTTCTACGAGTTCGGCATGTCGAAGTCGGTAATCGCCGCCGCGCAGGCGCTGAAGCCGGACCCGTGGAGCGTGGAATTCGCCGGGATGACGGGCAAGCCGGGTAAGATCGGGCTGGAAGACATCCTGAAGCGCGTATCCCTCGAGGAGCGGGTGTACCGGCACCGCTGCGTCGAGGCGTGGGCGATGACGGTGCCGTGGGTGGGCTTCCCGCTGTCAGAACTGGTGAAGATGGGCGAGCCGAAGGCGGGGACGAAATACGTGGTGTTCACCACGCTGGCCGATGACAAAACGATGCCCGGGCTGCACCAGAGCTTCTACCCGTGGCCCTATACCGAAGGGGTGACGATGGCGGAGGCGGGCAATGACCTGTCGTTCATCGCCGTGGGGATGTACGGAAAAACGCTGCCGAAACAGAACGGTGCGCCGATGCGTCTTGTGCTGCCGTGGAAATATGGCTTCAAGTCTGCGAAGTCGATCGTGAAGGTGACGTTCACCGATAAGCGCCCGGTGAGTTTCTGGGAGGCGCTGCAGGATAGCGAATACGGGTTCTGGGCCAACGTGAACCCCGAGGTGCCGCATCCGCGCTGGAGCCAGGCGCGGGAGAGGCTGCTGGGGAGCGACGAGATGGTGAAGACGCAGATCTGGAACGGCTACGGAGAGTTTGTCGCGGCGATGTATGACGATTTGAAAAAAGAGCGACTGTTCGCTTGAAGCATAACTGGCCCATCGCGGTTCGGGTGTTGGCGGTGCTGGCGGCGGCGTGCTTCGTCGCCAGCTTCGCGCTGGCGCTGCTGCTGCCGTCGTCGCTGTCGCTGGCGGGGATGATCGCGCGGATCGATCACATGGGGCTGGTGGAAGTGCAGGATATCGTGCGTGGCTATGTGGGCGAGTGGGTTTGGGTTGGGCTGGTGATCCCGATCCTGGAACGGCCGGATTGGCTGATGCCGCTGCTGCTGGGGATTGTGCTGGCGGGGGCGGCCGTGAGCATCGCGTCGCGGCGGGCTCGGGGGGTGGTTGGGCGGCGGTAGGGTTTGGCGCTGTGGGTGCGCGGTTAAGTAAGGTGTTCTTTTTGTGAACAAAAAGAACCAAAAAAACTTTTTCCATTTTTGGCCTTCGGCCAGCGTGCCGGCCGGATCGTCGTGCTGGCCTTGCTGACTTCCTGCACCGTCAGCCGGGCGCGGTTTGCGGCGGGCGGCGGCAGATCAGGTCGAAGCTGGCGATGCGCAATTCTTCGTCGTTGAAGTGTTGGAACGGGCGTGCCAGGGCGCGGCGGGGGGTTGGCAGGGTGGGCCAGCGGGAGAGCCAGGGCACGGCGGTGTCGAAGCCGGCGTGTTGGGCCAGGGCGACGATTTCGCTGTGGCGCCAGCGGTTGGTGTAGAAGCCGGCGCTGGCCATCAGGGGGTGCTCCCAGATGCCGGGGGGCAGGCGCAGGTTGTTGAGCCGGCCGCCGAGGTGGTCCATCAGGTCGACCCAGTGCCGGGCGATGCCGCCTGGGGCGAGGATGCGGAAGGTCTCGGCGAAGGCCTGGGCGAGTTCGTCGCGGCGGACATGCTCGATGACGGCGTAGGAGACGATGAGGTCGACGGAGCCGGTGGGGATCTGTGCGAGGTCGGCGGTGCCGCCGGTGAGGTAGCGGGCGCCGATACTGGCCAGCATGGCGGGCCTGGACGACAGATCGACCCGTTTTGCGAAGTCCGGGTTGTCGGCGGCGAGTTGCTGGACGATCTGGCGGTAGGTTTGCATCTCCGCGGTGGCGAAATCGCCGACATCGACCATCCAGATCGTGGTGACGCCGGCGGCAGCGGCGTAGAGCGCATTGGCGAGCCCGTCGCCCGGACCGAGTTCGAGCAAGGTTTGCGGTGGCCGGCCGGTCAATCGGAGATGGCGGGCGATGTCGTTACGCAGTGGGTCGGGCTGGCCGGTGTGGCCGGAGACGTAGCTGTGCATGAACAGGCCGAGGCGGCGGCGGAGCCGGTAGTCGGGCATGCCATGCGCCAGCACGAGCTTGGCGGCGATCTTCATCCACCACGGAATCGGCATGCCGCGGGCGGCCTGTGCGTTGAATACGCTGGTGGTGGTCTGGGTTTCCTGGAACCAGTGGTCTGACGCAGCCGACATGGCGAAGCTCCTGTCGCCCGGTCAGGCGCGATTGTTCCTGAGGCGGATGGTATGCCGCATCGGGCGGAATGAGACCACCGGTTTTGCTGGGCGTGCGCTCGGTCGGGGGGCTTTAGGGTGAGGTGAAGGAAGGCAAGGGCTCTGCCATTGACACGCCA
>CAIRTN010000120.1 GCA_903881515.1 uncultured Rhodospirillales bacterium
ACGTGCGAACCACAATCGACACCGCCAGGCTCAAGGGCGCGAACCCCTTCGACGTCATCGTCGCCACGCTGGCCTGACAATCGCCCGGCGCGCCCCAGCGCGGAAAATCACGCTTCAAAATGGGGGTGGGTAATTACGCGCTGGGGCCCTCGGTGCCGTTGTTCCAGGCGTGGTTGGCGTCGGTGCCGTCGCGGTTGTTCTCGCCGTTGGCGTGGTTGCGTTTGTGCGTGTAGGCGGTGAGGTCGGCCAGCGTGAAGCCGTCATGCGCGGTGATGAAGTTGATGCTGCGCGAGGGGTGGCGTTTGGCCGCGAAGATGTCGGCGCTGCCGGCAAGGCGGGTGGCCAGGGCGCCAAGCATGCCGGGATCGCCGCGCCAGAACCGGCGGGCATCGTCGCGGAACCGGTCGTTCCATTCGCCCCAGGCGTGCGGAAAGGCGCCGGTCCGGTGGCCGCCGGGGCCGGGGTCCCAGGGCTCGGCGATCAGCTTCAGTGCGCGTAATTGCGGGTCCTGCACGATTGCTTGCAGCAGCGGCGCGTCGGCCTCGAAGCCGGCGGCACGGCGGCCCATGGTGGCGGCGAGGTCGAAGCGGACGCCGTGCAGGCCGGTGCGGCTGGCCCAGGCGCGCAGCGTGTCCATCGCCAGGCGCAGTGGTGCGGGACGGTCGAAGGCGATGGTGTTGCCGCAGCCGGTGTCGTCGATGTAGCGCGCGGAATTATCCGGCAGCAGGCGGTAATAGCTGGCATTGTCCAGGCCGCGGAACGACAGGGTGGGGCCGAGCTCGTCGGCCTCGCCGGTGTGGTTGAGCACGACGTCGAGGATGGTCTCGATCCCCGCCGCTTCCAGGGCTGCGACGGTAGCGCGGATTTCATCCCAGCCGTCCGGGGCCAGCCGCGGGTCCGGCGCCATCAGGGCGATCGGGTTATAGCCCCAATAGTTGGTGCGACCCATGGCGGCGAGGTGGCGTTCCTCGATCCAGGCGGCGGCGGGCATGATCTCGACCGCGGTGATGCCGAGATCGACGAGGTGGCCGATGGCGGCGGGATGGGCGAGGCCAGCGAAGCGGCCGCGCAGCGGCAGCGGGATCGCCTCGTTGCGCATGGTGAAGCCGCGCACTTGCAGTTCGTAGAGGCTGGTTTGGTCCCACGGTGTCAGCGCGCGGGACACGCGGCCGATGGGGTCGAGCACGATGGCTTTGGGCACGTGCGGGGCGCTGTCGGTGTCATCGAAGGAGAGATCGTCGTTGTCGCGATAGCCGAGCATGGAACGATGGAGCGCGAGCGGGGCGTCGAGGGCGGTGGCGTAGGGGTCGATCAGCAGCTTGTTGGCGTTGAAGCGGTGGCCCTCGCGCGGCAGATAGGGGCCGTGCGCGCGCAGGCCGTAGCGGGCGCCGGCGGTGATGCCCTTGATGTGGCCGTGAAAGATGTCGCCGGAGCGTTGGCGGAGCCGGTGGCGAGTTTCGCGCGCGCCGTCGAACACGCAGAACTCGATGGCGGTGGCATGGGCGGAGAACACCGCGACATCGACGCCGTCGCCGCGCTGGCTGACGCCAAGCTCGTTCAAGCCGCCAGCGTCCGGTAGAGCGCGGCGTAATGCCGGGCGGGGCCGGTCCAGGAGACGTCGGCTGTCATGCCGTTCGCCTGCAGGGTGCGCCAGGTTGGCGGATCGCGATACAACGCCACGGCGTGGTGCAGCGTGGCGTCCAGCATGTCGGCGTTGACCGGAGCGAATTGCAGCCCGGTGGCAGCGCCGGCGGCGAGGGCGGCGGGATTGGCGTCGATCACCGTATCGGCCAGTCCGCCGACGCGGGCGACGACCGGCACCGCGCCATAACGCAAGGCGCAGAGCTGGGTGAGGCCACAGGGCTCGAACCGGGAGGGTACCAGCAGGGCGTCGATCCCGGCCTGGATATGATGCGCCAACGTCTCGTCATAGCCGATGACGCAGGCGACGCGGCCAGGGGCCTGGGCGGCGGCGTGTCGGAATCCGGCCTCGAGCATCGCGTCGCCGGCGCCGAGCAGGGCGAGTTGTCCACCGAGCCCGAGCAGGGTCGGCAGGCAGTCCAGCAGCAGGTCGAGCCCCTTCTGCCCGGTCAGCCGGCTGATCACGCCGAACAGCGGGGCGTCCGGGGCTTCGATGAGCCCCATGCGGGTTTGCAGGGCGGTTTTGTTCGCGGCGCGTCCGGCGATGCTGGGCAGGTCGTAGCGGTGGGCCAGCAAGTTGTCGGTGGCGGGATTCCAGATCGTGGCGTCGATGCCGTTGAGGATGCCGCTTAGGACGCCGGCGCGGGCGCGCAGCAGGCCCTCGAACCCCATGCCGTAGGCCGGCGTGCGGATTTCCGCGGCGTAGGTGGGCGAGACGGTGGTGATGCGGTCGGCAAATTGCAGCCCTGCCTTCAGCAGGCTGATCGCGCCGTAGAACTCGACGCCATCGATCGCGAAGGATTGTGGCGGCAGGCCGAGATTTTCCAGCAGGCTGGGGGCCGCCTTGCCGGGAAATGCCAGGTTGTGCACCGTCATCACCGTGGCCGGGCGGGGGCCGCCGCGGTAGTGCAGATAGGCTGGGGCCAGCCCGCCCTGCCAGTCGTGCGCGTGCACGATGTCGGGCCGGTAGCCGGCCAAGGCACCCGTGCCGATATCGGCGGCGGCGCGGCAGAGCGCGGCGAAACGGATCGGGTTGTCCGGCCAGTCCTGCCCATCGGGCCGAGCATAGGGCGTGCCCGGGCGGTCGTAGAGATGCGGTGCCTCGACGACCAGGACATCAAGCCCCCCAGCCTGCGCGGCCAGGATGCGCGCCGGGCCGCCGGACAGGTCGGCATAGCTATGGACGGCCTTCGGCTTTTTCAGCGCGGCGATGACGCCGGGATAGCCTGGCAACAAGGTGCGCATCTCGATGCCCTCGGCGGCGAGCGCGCCGGGCAGTGCGCCGGTCACATCGGCGAGGCCGCCGGTCTTCACCAGAGGGAAGACCTCGGAGGCGACGGACAATACGCGCGGGGCAGTCATGGTTCGAGGCGGTCGATCATCGCCTGTGTAATCAGGCAAATGCCCTTAGCGGTTCGACGGAAGCGCTTGGCGTCGTCCAGCGGGTCTTCACCGACGACGAGGCCGTTGGGGATGCGCACGCCACGCTCGACGATGACATTGCGCAGCCGTACGTGCTGGCCGATATCGACATCGGGCAGAATTACCGCGTGGTCCACCTCGGTGTAGGAATGCACTCGCACGCCGGTGAACACCAGCGAGCGGCGCAGGGTGGCGCCGGAAATGATGGTTCCGCCGGCGATGACGGTAGACAGCGCTGTGCCGCGCCGGCCTTCGACATCGTGGACGAATTTCGCCGGCGCGGTCATTTCGCCATAGGTCCAGAGCGGCCAGTTGCGGTCGAACAGGTCGAGGTCCGGCACCACGTCGGTCAGGTCGATATTGGCGGAGAAATAGGAATCGAGCGTTCCAACGTCGCGCCAGTATGGCACTGCGTCGGGGGTGGAGCGGACGCAGGAGATCTCGAACGAATGGGCGAAGGCGCTGCCACCGGCGACGAGCTTGGGGATGATGTCCTTGCCGAAATCATGACTGGACTGCGGATCGGCCGCGTCCTCGGCCAGCACCTTGAACAGGAACCGGGTCTCGAACACGTAGATGCCCATGCTGGCGAGCGCCATGTCGGGCTTCCCCGGCATCGCCGGCGGATCGGCGGGCTTTTCCTGGAAGGCGAGGATGCTGCTGTTGGCATCGACATGCATCACGCCAAAGCCGGACGCCTCGGCGCGCGGCACTTCGAGGCAGCCGACGGTGACATCGGCCCCGGCCTCGACGTGCTGTTGCAGCATCGGCTCGTAGTCCATCTTGTAGACGTGGTCGCCGGCGAGGATGACGATGTATTTCGGGTCGTAGCTTTCAACGATGTCGATGTTCTGGAACACCGCGTCGGCGGTGCCCATGTACCAGTTCTCTTCCGAGACGCGCTGGCTGGCTGGCAGGATATCGAAGCTCTCGTTGCGCTCGGAGCGAAAGAAGTTCCAGCCGCGCTGCAGATGGCGGATCAGACTGTGCGCCTTGTACTGGGTGGCCACCGCCATGCGGCGGATGCCGGAGTTCAGGGCATTGGATAGCGCGAAATCGATGATGCGCAGTTTGCCGCCGAAATACACTGCCGGCTTCGCGCGATTGCCGGTGAGCTCCATCAGCCGGCTGCCGCGGCCGCCGGCGAGGACATAGGCCATGGCATGGCGTGCCAGTGGGCCGGCCGGAGGGGGGATGCGTAGAATGTTCGCCTCCGTGAGTGGTGACGCTGGCGCAAGGGTTGCACGCCGCGCCATTGGTTGTCATCCGGGATCGTAGAGAAGGTACACAGTCGCAAGAGGTGGCAGCAGCATCACAGCCGAGGCCGGCTGGCCGTGCGAGGGCTGATCGGTGGCGATGACGGTGCCGAGATTGCCGAGGCCGCTGCCGCCATACACCGATGCGTCGGTATTCAAGACTTCGTTCCAATGCCCCGCGAAGGGCAGGCCGATGCGGTAGTCCCGCCGTGGCACCGGGGTGAAGTTGCAGATCACCGCGACCGGAGGATCACCTGCCGCGCCATAGCGCAACCAAGCGAAAACAGATTGCTCCTGATCGTCAACCACGAGCCATGCGAAGCCGTGCTTGTCGCAATCATGCCAGTGCAGCGCAGGAACATCGCGATGGAGACGGTTGAGGTCACGTACGCAGGATTGCACGCCGCGATGCAACGGGTCCTCCAGCAGGTGCCAGTCGAGCCCGTGGGAGAAATTCCATTCGCGGATCTGGCCGAACTCCTGGCCCATGAAGAGCAGCTTCTTGCCCGGGTGCCCCCACATGAAGCCATAATAGGCCCGACCTGTGGCGGCGCGCTGCCAGACATCGCCAGGAATGCGGCCCAGGATGGTGCCTTTGCCGTGCACCACCTCGTCATGCGACAGCGGCAGCACAAAGTTTTCCGAAAACGCGTACATCAGGCCGAAGGTCATCCGGTCGTGATGCCAGCGCCGGTAGGCGGGATCGAGCGCGATATAGGCCAGCGTGTCGTTCATCCAGCCCATGTTCCACTTGAAGCCGAAGCCAAGGCCGCCGGCTTCGACCGGATGCGAAACACCGGGCCAGGAGGTGGATTCCTCGGCGATCATCATGGTGCCGGGATGCAGGCCGTGGGTGAGGGTGTTGACTCGGCGCAGGAAGCCGACGGCGTCGCGGTTCTCCCGGCTGCCATCCTCGTTCGGTAGCCATTCGCCGGCGCGGCGGGAATAGTCGAGGTAAAGCATGGAGGCGACGGCGTCGACGCGCAGTCCGTCGATGTGGAAGCGGTCGAGCCAGTAGAGCGCGCTGGCGGCGAGGAAGTTTGCGACCTCGCGGCGGCCGAAATCGTAGATCGCGGTTTGCCAGTCTGGATGGAAGCCGCGGCGCGGGTCGGCATATTCGTAGAGCGGCGCGCCATCGAAGCGGGCGAGGCCGTGCGCGTCGGTGGGGAAATGCGCGGGCACCCAGTCGAGAATGACGCCGATGCCCATGTCATGCGCCCGATCGACCAGGCGGGCGAAGCCGGCAGGGCTGCCGAAGCGGCAGGTGGGGGCGAACAGTCCGACCGGCTGGTAGCCCCAGGAGTCATCCAGCGGATGTTCGTTGATTGGCAGCAGTTCGAGATGGGTGAAGCCCATATCGGCGACATAGGCCAGCAGGGCATCGGCGATCGCGTCGTAATCAAGAAACCCACCATCGGCGGCGCGGCGCCAGGAGCCGAGATGCACCTCGTAGATGCTTATCGGCTGGCGGCGCTTGTCGCTTTCGCCACGTCGTTCCAGCCAGGGGGAGTCGTTCCAGGCCAGCGTGTCGGTGCGCGCGACGACGGAGGCGGTGGAGGGGCGAAGCTCGGCGGCAAAGCCGACGGGGTCGGCACGCAACGGCTGCACGACGCCGTCGGTGGCACGGATCTCATATTTGTAGACAACGCCTTCGCCGATGCCGGGGGCAAAGATCTCCCACAGCCCGCTATCCACCCGCTTGCGCATGGGGTGGCGGCGGCCATCCCATGCGTTGAAATCGCCGACCACGGACACGCGGCTCGCCTGCGGCGCCCAGACGGCGAATTGCACGCCGGCCACGCCTTCGAGCACGGCGAGATGGGCGCCGAGACGCTGATACAGAGCGCGGTGAGTGCCCTCGACCAGCAGGTGATCGTCGAGCGGCCCCAGCACGGGGGGGAAGCTGAAAGGGTCGTCGAACCGCCAGTCGCCATCACGGTTCTGCGCATGCAGGGTGTACGGGCACTGCGGGCATAGCGCCTCGAAGAACCCGTCCGGATGCCGCATCGTCATGCGGGCGACGGCTTCCCCATCGCGGGTGCAGATCTCGACCGTATCCGCCCCGGGCACTAGAGCGCGGATCACTTGACCGGCCGGGACGGTATGGGGGCCGAGCACCGCGAACGGATCGAGGTGGCGCGCACCGAGGATGGCGGCAATGTCGTCCTCGGAGGCTTGCCAGGCGGGGAGGGGCATGGGTTCTTTCAGTTGCCGGACGGCAACTTCACGTTCCAGATGTCGTCGCAGTATTCGCGAATGGAGCGGTCAGAGGAGAACCAGCCGACATTGGCGATGTTGAGAATACTGGACCGCCACCACGCCGCCGGATCGCGCCAGCGCGCATCCACGCGGCGTTGGGTGGCTGCGTAGGACTGGAAGTCGAACGAGGCCAGGAAGTGGTCGTGATAGGTCAGCGTGTCCACCAGATCGCCGAAGCGATCGGGCTCGCCGGGGGAGAACAGGCCGGAGCCGATGGCGTCCAACGCGCGGTGCAGCGGCAGGCAGGCGTTGATCGTCTCCCGCGCGTCGATGCCTTGGGCGCGGCGGGCTTCGGCCTGCTCGGCGGTCAGACCGAAGATGAAGATGTTGTCGGCGCCGACCCGTTCGCCGATCTCGATGTTGGCGCCGTCCAGCGTGCCGATGGTCAGCGCGCCATTCAGCGCCAGCTTCATGTTGCCGGTGCCTGATGCTTCCATTCCGGCGGTCGAGATCTGTTCCGACAGGTCGGAGGCCGGGATGATCACCTCGGCGGCGCTTACGTTGTAGTTCGGCAGGAAGACGACCTTGAGCCGGCCACGCAGGGTCGGGTCGTTGTTCACCACGCGCGCGACGTCGTTGATCAGCTTGATGATCAGTTTGGCGCGCTGATAGCCGGCCGCCGCCTTGCCGGCGAAGATCTTTACCCGCGGCGTCCAGGCCCGCGTCGGTTCAGCGCGCATGCTTTCGTAGAGGGCGACCGTTTCCAGAATGTTCAGCAACTGGCGCTTGTATTCGTGAAACCGCTTGATCTGTACGTCGAAGATCGCATCGGGGTCCGTCTTGATGCCGAGCTTGTCGGCGATCTGGTTCGAGAGCTTCACCTTGTTGACGCGGCGCACCTCGGCCAGGCGGGACTGCACCGCATTGTCGTCGGCATAGGCGGCGAAATCCTGCAACGCGGTGGCGTCATCGAGGACGCGCGTGCCGATGGTGTCGGTGAGCAGGGTGGTCAGGCCGGGATTGGCCTCGAACAGCCAGCGGCGGAAGGTGATGCCGTTGGTCTTGTTGGTGATGCGGTCGGGGAACAGCGCGTGCATGTCGCGGAACACGGTCGCGCGCATCAGGTCGGTATGCAGTACGGAAACGCCGTTGACCCGGTGCGAGCCGAGGAACGCCAGCGAGCCCATGCGCACCCGCCGGCCGTCGTGCTCGTCGATCAGCGAAACCGCCGACAGTAGGCCGGGGTCGTCCTTGGCGCTGCGCAGGCTGTCGAGATGCACGGCGTTGATCAGGTAGATGATCTGCATGTGCCGCGGCAGCAGGCGCTCCATCAGGTGCACTGGCCATTTTTCCAGCGCCTCAGGCATCAGGGTGTGGTTGGTGTAGGAGAAGGTCGCCGTGGTAATCGCCCAGGCTTCGTCCCAGGCGAGGCCGTGCTGGTCGACCAGGATGCGCATCAGTTCGGCGATGGCGATGGCGGGGTGGGTGTCGTTGAGCTGGATCGCGCTGTGTTCGGCCAGGGCGCGGATGTCGCCATGTTGTTGGCCGTGGCGGTAGATCAGGTCCTGCAGAGACGCTGCGGAGAAGAAGTATTCCTGACGAAGGCGCAGTTCCTGGCCGGCGGCGGATTCCTCGCTGGGATACAGCACCTGTGAGATCGCATTGGCCCGTGCCCGGGCGGCCGACGCGCCGACGTGGTCGCCGCGGTTGAAGGCATCCAGCCGCAGTGGGTCGGGCGCGCGTGCGGACCACAGGCGCAACGTGTTCACATGCCGGCCGTGCCAGCCGACCACGGGTGTGTCGTAGGCGATCGCATCGACGGTCTCGGCGGGTTGCCAGATATGCCGCGCGGTGCCGTCGGAGTGTTCAGTTGTCTGCACAGCGCCGCCGAAGCCGACTGAATAGGTGACTTCCGGGCGCTCGAATTCCCACGGGTTACCGAAGGACAGCCAGGATTCGGGATACTCGCGTTGCCAGCCATCCTTGATCACCTGGCGGAACAGGCCATGATTGTAGCGGATGCCATAGCCGTACGCGGCGACGGACAGTGTGGCCATGCTCTCCATAAAGCATGCCGCCAGCCGGCCGAGGCCGCCGTTGCCGAGCGCTGCGTCGGGCTCGACCTCGCGCAGCCGGTCGATATCGACGTCGAGTTCGGCCAGGGCGGCGCGCATCGGCTCCAGGATCTGCATGTTGTTGAGTGAATCGAACAGCAGTCGGCCGATCAGGAATTCCAGCGACATGTAGTAGACCCGCTTGCGCCCGGTCGCGTAGGTCGCCCGAGTAGAGGTCATCCAGCGATCGACGATTCGGTCGCGCGCGGCCAAAGCGGTGCCGACGAACCAGTCGCGCTCGGTGGCCACCAGCGGATCCTTACCGACGGAATAGGTCAGCTTGGCGATCAGTGCCCGGCGCAGCGAGGCGACGTCCTCGTCCTGCGCCGGCAGGGCGATGCGGCTGGCGGCGCCGGCGGTCGGTGTCACGGAGGGCAGGCGGGCGTCACTCATGCGTCGTTATTCCCGATTTTTTGGTTGGGGTTCGGGCCGTCTTGCGAGCGTCAAGCAGTGGACGCTGGGTGCATCAGGTTCCTGGGGCGAACTTGCCTGCCAAGGTTGCAGAAAAGCAAGCGCCGGCGCGATGATTTGGTAAGAATCCAGAGCGGTCGCGGCATTCTCTGGGCCCGGATGGCTTTCCGCAGCGGTGCAGAAGCTGTCATCATTCAACCGGCATACTCAGGAGCCGCCGTTTGTCCACGCCCTCGCCGATCTTCGATGTCATGACCATCGCCCCGCCCGAGATTGCCATTGAGGTAGCTGCCGAGGTCGCTCGTATGCACTGGGGCGTCACCGGTACGCTGAAGCCGCTCTCCGGCGAACGCGATGCGAATTTCTATCTGGCCGTCCCTGGCGGTGATCGCTACGTGCTGAAATTCGCTAATCCTGCGGAATCGGCAGATTTCCGGGCAATGCAGGTCGCGGCCCTTGATCATATCGCCGTGACGGCGCCCGACCTTGCTGTGCCGCGGGTGATCCCGACACTGTCCGGCGCGGAGGAGGCCTGCGCGGAGATGCCCGACGGCGTCGCCCGCCCGGTGCGCCTGCTGTCCTGGATCGACGGACTGCCGATCGGCCAGTCCCGCCGCAGCGCAATGCAACGCGCCGCCTATGGCCGCATCGCTGCCCGCCTACAGATCGCGATGCGGGGCTTCAACCATCCCGGAGCCGCAACCCCGATCATCTGGGATCTGCAGCACGCCATGCACCTGCACGAAGCGGCCTTCGCTGTGCGGGACCCGGCGGGCCGGGCGGCGCTGGAAGAAGACCTTGCAAGCTTTGAGGCCCAGATCGTGCCGGTGATGCCACAACTCCGCCGGCAGGTGCTGCACGACGACCTGAACCGCGCCAACGTGCTGGTGGACCCTGCCGAGCCTGACCGCATCACTGGCGTGATCGATTTCGGCGATACCACCGAGACCGCGCTGATTTTCGACCTCGCAATCGCTGCAGTCTCACAGCAGGGTGAGGACATGGACATCGTCGAGGCCGCAGCGCACATGCTGAGCACCTATGCCGCCGTCTGCCCAATTCCAGCTTGGGAGGCGGCCCTGCTGCCGCTGCTGATGCGAACCCGGCTGGTGATGAGTTTCACCCTTGGTTGTTGGCATCGTTTCAATCAGCCAGGCAATCATCACCATCTTCATAACGAGATGCATATCGCCCGCAGCCTGATGCTGCGGTCGCGGTTGCAGACACCACAAGCCGCCGCCGCATTGATGGCCGCCTGCGGTCATCACTAGCCGCGCACAGGAAGGACATTCCCGATGGATACCGCCGCTCTTCTCGCTCGCCGCGATCGCGTGCTCGGCACCGGCGCGCCGCTGTTCTACTCCCATCCGCTGCACCTCGTGCGTGGCGAGGGCGTCTACCTCTATGACCCCGACGGCCGGCGCTACGTGGACATGTACAATAATGTGCCCTGCGTCGGGCATGCCAACCCGCATGTCGTCGAGGCGATGGCTCGCCAGCAATCGACCTTGAACGTGCACAGCCGCTATCTACACGAGGGCATCCTGGTATTTGCCGAACGTCTTTGCGCCCTGCACAATCCAGGCGCTGGTGGGCCGACCATCGAGAGCGTGATCTTCTCCTGCTCAGGGACCGAGGCGATCGAGGTCGCGCTGCGCATGGCCCGATTTGCCACCGGCAAGCGTGGCATCGTCTGCACCAACGCCACCTATCACGGCAACAGCGAGGCGGTGAGCAAGCTGACCCGCATCGCCACTGGACAGAACGACTCCCCCGAAATTCGCGCCTTTCCATTCCCGGAGCAATTCCGACCGATCCTGCCGAACGCCAGCGAGGCGGAACTTTGCGAGGCCTACCTTGCCCGCCTCGCCGAGGCGATCGACGCCCTGGCCCGTTCCGTGGAGGGCTTCGCTGGCCTGATTATGTGCTCCATCCTCGCCAATGAAGGCCTGCCGGACATTCCCGCCGGTTTCATGGCCCGCGCCGCCGAACTGGCCCGTGCCGCCGGCGGTGTGGTCATCGCCGACGAGGTGCAGGCCGGCTACTGCCGCTCTGGCCAGTGGTGGGGCTACAATGTCACCGGCTTCACACCTGATATTGTGGTGACAGGCAAGCCGATGGGCAACGGTCTGCCCTTGGCCGCGACGGCGGCTAGCAAGGCGCTGGTGGACAATTTCCGTGCCCGCACCCGCTATTTCAACACATTCGCTTCCAGCCCGTTGCAGGCTGCGGTCGGCATGGCGGTGATCGACGTTATCGAGCGTGACGACCTTGCCGCCAACGTCGCCAGTGTCGGCGCCTACCTGAAAGCCGAACTCGCGGCCCGCAAGACAGCCTGCGGCTTCATTGGCGATGTGCGCGGTGTGGGCCTGTTCCTAGGCGTTGAGATCGTCAGCGAGGACGGTGCGCAAACCCCGGATGTTGAGCGCACGGTGGCCATCCTTGACCGGTTGAAGGACAAAGGGTTCCTGACCAGCAACGCCGGCATCTTCCGCAATGTGCTGAAATTTCGTCCGCCGCTGCTCTTCCATCAGGAGCATGCCGAGGCATTTCTGGTGGCATTCGACGAAGTTTTGGCCGAGATGACGTGATATGACGTTCGGATGGGCTGGCGACGCCCATGGCGAACATAGGTAGGCGGTCACGCTGGGGACGAAGAAATGCCGAACCGTAATGGGTTTTCTGGAGGCTCCTTTCTTTGAGAAAGATCTTCCGTCAGCAACACGATGAACGGATTTTCGCCTGAGGTCCGAGAGCGCGCGGTTCGGATAGTGGCAGAGCACCGGGGCGATTGCCGCTCGGATTGGGAGGCTATGGTCTCAATTTTGGCTAGCTCGGCCGCGTGGCCGAGACGCTGCACCGCTGGTGTCGAGGGGACGAGGCCCGCCGCACCAGGGCGTTGCCGCTGCCGAGGACGAGCGAACACGGCTCAGGCAGCATGAACGCGAGATCAATGAAATGTGCCGGGCCAATACTATCAACGGGTGTTACGAGGCCGAGGTGATCTGGCGGTGACGGTCCTAACTAAAGAATCTGCCATCGAAATCCACAACAGGGCTGCTCGGCTCGCAGCAAATCGCCTCCTGGAAACCCGGGGCGCTTCACTCAAACGGTATCTCGGCCGTGGGTTAGTACATCAGTGCAGGGTCGAGACGGTTGATCATGGCCTCGGGACGGCCATCGAGCCAACAGCGCAGGTTTTCGCAGAAGATGTCGGTGATACGGCTGTTCTCAGCTTGCACAGTGCTGGCTGAATGCGGGCTGATCAGCACATTTGGCATATCCCATAACGGGTTGTCGGGCGGCAGCGGTTCGACCGTAGCCACATCCAGTGCGGCAAAGCCAATATGGCCGCTGCGCAGCGCGGCGATCAGGGCTGGTTCGTCGACGATGTTGCCTCGGGCGATGTTGACGAACGCCGCACCCGGTTTCAACGCGGCGAGTGCGGCGGTACTCACCAATCCCTCGGTCTGCGGCGTGTGCGGTGCCGTGACGACGAAGGCGTCGGCCTGCGACAGGGCGTCGTGCAGCTGCGCGACCGGCAGGATTTCATTGAACAGACCATTATGAGCGCGCGTACGCGCGGGATCGCGGGCCACCGCGATGCAGCGCATGTCGAAGGCCTGGGCGAGGCGGCCACAGCCGCGGGCAAGGTCGCCGGCGCCGAGGATCACCATGGTGCGGTTGGCGATTTCCGGGCCGCAATAGCGTTCCCAACGGTGCGCCCGCTGCTCGGCGCGCAGATGGTCGAGGCCGCGGATGTGCGCGAGCAGTGCCATGAAGACGAACTCGGCCAGCGGGCGGGCATGCACGCCGCGCGCGGTGGTGACCAGGATGCCGCGCTGGTCGAGGCCGAGTTTGGCCACCGTCTGTCCGACGCCGGTGCTGGTGGTCTGCACCCAGCTTGCCCTGGTGGCGAACGGCACGTCCTCCGCGGCGGGCAAATCGAACAGGATGTCGGCTTTGCCCAGCAGCGCGCGCCAGGCGGCGGTTTGCGCGGCATCTCGGGTGAATGCGACACCCTTATGGTCGGCGGTGTAACGCGTGGCGGGCAGCAGGTTGGGCTCGTAGAGCACCTCAAGCGATGCGTCGACGGCACGGATGCGGGCGACGTGCTCTGGCTCAAGTGGCGAGGTGATCATGATGCTCGGCATGGGCGCTCCTGGGTTGCGCCCATGCTAACGCCGCTTCGATCAGGCACCCAAATTCCGAGCGGCTACAGCCGCTCCCAGTAGCCGGTTTCCTCGTCCAGCCTGGCCAGGTCGTGATGGCGGAAATCCCCGTGCGAGACGAGGCCCACCACCTGGCCGCAATCGACGATCGGCACATGGCGGAAGCCGCCATCCTGCATCAGGCGCAATGCGTGGATCGCTGGATGCTCAGGTTGCATGCAGCTTGGGTTGGCCGTCATCACGTCGCGCAGGCTGGCATGGGCCGGGTTTTTGCCGAGCCCGAGCAGGCTGACGGCGACGCGGCCGGTGAAGATGCCCACCAGTTGGTCGTCGGCGCCGACAACCATGATGGCGCCTATTCGCTCGTGATGCATCCGGGCGCAGGCTTCCTGGACTGTCGCGTCGAGCGGGAGCGTTACTGGTTTGTGTCGGATGACCTTGGCAATCGGCCGAGCTTCTTGCAGGTACGTCATGGCGACCTCCTGCCACGCTGAACGTGTGGCGGGTCGTGCTAAGCACAAATAAGCATCTGCCGCATTGCCTAGGATCAAGGGCGATTTGTAATGGGTATGCAACCGTGCCGATTGTTGGCATCGTGGCCGACGCCGTCGGACCGACCGTGCGGTTTGCGGAAAGCCTGGAATCCGGGCGATAATAGTGGGCGGCCAGATTACCGTGCGGCACGCCCATCGTGGGCAGATGATGCCGTGGCCGCAAGGAGTTTGTTGCCGGATGGAGTCATTTGTCGCCCAGATCGTGAATGGGTGTGCCCTGGGCGGGATTTACGCCTTGTTTGGTATTGCTTTCGGAATGATGTTTTCGACGCTGGGCGTGCTCAATGCTGCGATGGGAAGCTATGCCAGCATTGCCGCGATCGTCGGGCTGTTTGCCGCCGACGACCTTGCTTTGCCGTTTTCCCTGGCGTTGGGGATCGGGGTTTTCTACGCAGCGGTGATCGCCGTGCTGGTCGACCAACTCGCGTTTCAGCCGTTGCGGCGGCAGGGCGGTGGCCTGATCAGCAGCCTGATTGCATCAATGGGTTTCTGGGTTATCCTGGACGGTCTGGCAGGGTATGCGACCCGCCAGCCGGGGCTGAATTTCCCTGTGGAGATTATGCCGAGCTTCGTCATCCAGTTCGGCCAGGTGCAATTGCCGGCGATGCAGATCGTGTCGCTCGGCGCGATCGTGCTGGTGACAACTGGCGCCTACGCGGTGATCGCGCGCAGCCGGTTCGGCTCTGCGATGCGGGCAGTGGGCTATCATCCTGATACCGCCGCGATTGCTGGCGTGAATGTGCGCCGGGTTGCGATCTACACCGCCCTGATGTCTGGCGGGATCGCCGGCCTTGCCGGTGTGCTGGCCGGCGTGACCACCGGCACTTTCAACGCCGCCCTGGGGCAAGGCCTGATGCTGAAGGGGATGACTGCCGCGGTGATCGGCGGTTATGCCGATGTCCGCCTTGTCGCGATCGCCGGAATTCTATTCGGGGTGGTTGAGGTGTTGTGCGCGTCCTATGTGCCGGCGGGATTTCGTGATGGCTTCGCCTATGTGTTGTTGATCGGATTCCTTTTGTTGCGCCATCGCAGCCTGCTCGGCGGTCTCCGCCTGGGCCGGACCTGAAGGGGCGCGCCCGATGCAGTGGTTGAGCGATTTCTGGGCGGCTTATGGTAGTCTCGCCGGGCTTGCGATGGTCAATGCGGTGTTCGCGCTGGCTTGCTACGCGACGCTGTCGACCGGCGTGCTGAGCTTCGCGCCTGTTGCGTTTGGCGCCGTGGGCGGCATTCTGGCGGCGCAGTTGGTTTTGCATACCACCATACCGCTCGCGCTGATCGTTCTCTGCGGCGGCATGGCCGGGCTGGGTTTTGCGATGCTCCTGGCGCCGGCCCTGCTACGCGTCGAGGGACATTGGACAGCGCTCGCGACGGTGGCGCTGGTGCTGGTGACGAGGGTGGTAGTGCGCAACGTGCCGGCGCTCACCGGCGGCGACAACGGTCTGACCGTGACGCGCCCGCTGTCGATGGCGGTTCCTGTGGTCACCCTGCTCTGCGTCATGTTGGGTTTTAGGGCGCTGCACCATTCCTGGTATGGAATCGCCTCGCGGGTTGTGCGCGATGATCCGGCCGTCGCCGCGGGGCTTGGCATCAATATCCGGCAGACACGCCTGATCGGTTTTGGCGTCTCCGGCTTTGCGGGCGGACTCGCCGGTGTGCTGCTGGTGCTGGTGCAGCAGTTTGTCTCGCCGGACTCGTTCTATGTCCATGTGGCGTTCGTGATGATCACCGGCGCGGTGATTGGCGGGTCGTTTCACTGGTTGGGCCCGGTGCTGGGGGCAATTGCCGTCACGCTTCTGCCGGCGCTGACCGAAACCCTGGTGCCCGACAGCCAGGACATCGGCAGCGGCATCGCCCTGTTGCTCGCGCTGGTTTTCCTGCCGCGCGGCCTGTTCGATCCCCGTGTCGTCCTGCTCCAACTGTCTCTGGCGCAGGCTACGCGCACGCGCGACCCGCGGTACGAACGCCGATGACGGCGCTCGTCATCGACGGGCTGCGCAAGACCTTCGGCGGAGTGAAGGCGGTGCGTGACCTGAGCTTTACGATCGAGCCAGGCAGCGTCACCGGCCTGATGGGACCGAACGGCGCCGGAAAATCGACGGTGCTCGATCTGGTCTGCGGGGTCACCAAGCCGGATGCGGGCTCGATCAGCATTTTCGGCGAAGACACGGCCGGGCTGCGGGCGGATCAGGTCACCCGGCTTGGTGTCGCGCGCACCTATCAGGTTATCAGGCTGACCACCGGGCTGACAGCGGTGCAGCAGGTGATCACCGGCTGCTATCTGCAGCGCGAGACCAGTCTGTTGGCTTCGATCCTGCAGATGCCATGGGCGCGTCAGCGCCGGCGGGAGATAGAGGATATTGCGATGTACCTGCTCGACCGTGTCGGCATGGCCGATCGGGCTGACATCCTGGCCGAAGCGATGTCGTATGGCGAGCAACGCCGGGTGGAGATTGCGCGCGCGCTCGGTTCCAACCCGATGCTTCTGCTGCTCGACGAACCGACGGCGGGGATGAATGTGCAGGAGGCCGATCGGATCGGCACGCTGATCCAGGCGCTGCGCGACGATGGCCTGTCGATCCTGCTGGTGGAGCACAGCATGCGCATGGTTGCCGATTACTGCGACCATGCCGTGGTGATGAATTTCGGCGCCAAAATCACCGAGGGGCCGCCGGCGGACTGCCTCGACGATGAAAAGGTGCAGGACGCATATTTCGGGCGGCAGCGTGATGCTGACAGTCAGTAAGCTCTCCGCCAGCTATGGGGCGATCCGCGCGGTTCGCGGCGTGGCACTGACCGTGGGTTCCAATACCTTTGCCGCGGTGATCGGAGCGAACGGGGCCGGCAAATCGACCTTGCTGCGGGCGATCGCCGGGCTGCACCGGCCGATCCGCGGCGTGGTTACCCTGAGCGGCGCCGATATCTCCTCGCTTGCGGTGCACCGGATTGTCCGGCGCGGCATCGCGCTGGTGCCGGAGGGGCGGATGATCGTGGCGCCGCTGACGGTGGAGGAGAACCTGTTCCTGTCGACCTATGCGCGAAGGGGCCGGACCTCCGATACGCTGGACAAGGTCTACACGCTGTTTCCACGCCTGGCGGAGCATCGCGACATGGTGGCCGGCGCGCTGTCAGTTGGCGAGCAGCAGATGCTGGCGATTGGCCGCGCGATGATGACGCGGCCGCGGATCCTGATGTTGGACGAGCCGTCGACCGGCATCGCGCCGGCGATTGTCGATCTGGTGTTCGAAGCGCTGGTGCAGTTGCACAAGGGCGGACAATCGATCCTGCTGGTCGAGCAGAATGCGAATCTTGCTTTGCAGGTCTGCGATTTTGCCTATGTGATGCGGCGCGGGCAGGTCGTGACCCAAGGGCGCCCAGTTGATTTGCGTGGATCGTCCGAGGTGGTCGAAGCATATCTGGGCTGATCGTCCTCGCAATTGTGCGGCTATGGCATGGACAGTTCGTACCCTGCGGCCCCACCCTGGTGGGGCGATTGCTCAACCGGAGGCCCGTCATGGCCATCAAAGACATCCTGCTCCACCTGGACGCAAGTGTGCGTGCTGAGGTCCGCATGCGGCTGGCCGTCGATCTCGCTGCGCGGCACGAGGCGCACCTGACGGCGGTTTATGTGCTCGACCTTCCGCCGCCTGACATGTTCGCTGGCTATCCAACCGTGTTCGTCGAACTCGCGCGCAGCGAGGACGTCGTCGAGCGCATGCGCACAGTGCGCGTTGCCGAGGCTGAAACGCTGCAGGCCCAGTTCTCCGGCATGCTGGAACGCGCTGGCGTGAAGGGCGGGTTCCGTATTGTCGAGGGTGAGCCGGCCGAGAGTGTTGCCCTGCATGGCCGCTATGCTGACTTGATCGTCGTCGGCCAGCCCGAACCGGGGCGCAGCGCCGGTGCGATCGACCCCGGCGAACTGATGGCTGCCGGGCGCCCGTTGCTCGTAGTGCCGTTCGCCGCGAATTTCGAGGTGATGGGCAAAACCGTGCTGGTCGGCTGGAACGCGACGCCGGAGGCCGCGCGCGCGGTCAACGATGCTATCCCGCTGCTGCGGATGGCTGAGCGGGTGGTCGTGCTGTCGATCAATCCCAAGCTCGGCATCGGCGGCGATGGCGATGTGCCGGCGGCCGACATGGCGTTGCATTTGGCGCGGCACGGCATCCATGCCGAGGCGGCGCATACCGTCGCCGCCGACATCGGCGAGGGCGATGCGCTGCTGTCCTATGCCGCGGATATCAGCGCCGATCTGCTGGTGACCGGGATGTACGGCCATTCCCGCCTACGAGAATTCACCTTCGGCGGCGTGACGCGCAGCCTGATCACCGAGATGACCCTGCCGACCTTCATGGTGCACTGATCCGGCATCAGCCGGGCAGCAGGTCCACGCGCTGACCGGTCGCTGCCGCCTGCTGGATGGCGTGAATCACGCGCAGCGACGCCCGGCCCTCGCGGCCTGGCACCAGCGGCGGCTCGGCGCCGCGGATGACGCGGCAGAACTGCGCGATCTGTTCCACCAGCGGGTCGGCATCGGTGTCATAGACCCTGCTGCGTTGCAGCGGCTGCCACCAGCTACGCTCGCTTTCGCTAGACCACAGCTCGAGCGAGGGGATGCTGAGGGCGCCAAGCGTGCCGCCGATCTGGTAGCAGGCCTCGCCGGTGCGGGGGTAAGCGGGATTTTCGCCGGCGGTCTGCTCCCAGCTCCAGGGGGCGGGGATGGTGTCGGAGACGGTAATCGTGCCGAGCGCGCCGGAAGTAAAGCGCAGCGAGACGACGCAGCTGTCATCCACCGGGAAACCGCGCACCGCATTGCTGCCGAAGGCCTGCACCGAGGCCACTTCGCCGCAGAAATGCCGGAGCAGGTCGATGTCATGGATCAGGTTCAGCAGCACTGGCCCCGCCCCCGGCTCACGACGCCAGGCGACGTCGAAATAGGCGTCGGGTTTCACCAGCCAGAAGAAGCCGTGCACGGCAACGATGCGACCAAGCTGGCCGGACTCGATGATGGCCCGCGCGCGGCGGATCATCTTGCTGTGTCGGCGGTGATGGCCGACCAGCAGCGGCACACCGGTAGCCTCGGCGGCGGTCACCAGGGCCTCGGCGGCTTCCAGCGTATCGGCGATCGGCTTCTCGACCAGCACCGGAATGCCCGCCGCGATCACCGCCAGACCGTGGTCGCGATGCATCTGGTTGGGGGTGGCGACGATCACGCCGTCCGGCCGCACGGCGGCCAGCATCGTGGCGAAATCAGGGTACCAGGGTGCCGTGTGAGCCGCGGCGATCGCGGCGGCGGCGGGCGATGGATCCACCACCGCGGCGAGGCTTGCCTCGGGGCTGCCGGCGATGCGCGCGATATGCTCGCGTCCGATCAGCCCCGCGCCAAGGACGGCCAGCCGCAGCATCGGCTCAGCCCGCCGCGATCAGCCGTGCCAGCCGCTGGATCGCCAACGTGTAGCCCTGGGTGCCGAAACCGGCGATGACGCCGGATGCCACGGTAGAGACATAGGAGTGATGGCGGAACGCCTCGCGCTTATGCACGTTGGAGATATGCACCTCGATGATCGGATGATCGAAGGTGTTCAGCGCATCCAGGATCGCCACCGAGGTATGGGTGAACGCCGCAGGATTGATCACAATGCCGGACGCGGTTTCCCGCGCCTCGTGGATCCAGTCGATGATCTCGTATTCGCGGTTGCTCTGGTGGAAGCGAACGTCCAGCCCGTGCTGTGCTGCCTCGGCGCGGCAGGCGGCCTCGACATCGGCCATGGTCTCGTGGCCATAGATATGCGGCTGACGCTTGCCCAGAAGGTTCAGGTTCGGTCCGTTCAGGACGTAGATCAACTTGCTCATGTCGGTCCTCAGAGCGTGATGACCGTAGGTGGAATCACCGGAGGTTTGAATCACGCGATCAAACCAAGTGCTAGGCCAAGACGGGCGATCCTATCATCGCTCATCTTGGTCTAGTGGTGCAGGATTTCGCCGAGGAAGGCGCGGGTGCGCTCGTTCTTCGGATTGCGGAAGAATTCCTCGGGCGGGGCTTGTTCGACAATTTCGCCGCGCGCCATGAAGATGACGCGATCGGCGACCTGCCTGGCGAAGCCCATTTCGTGGGTGACGCAGATCATCGTCATGCCATCCTCGGCCAGGCCGATCATGGTGTCGAGTACCTCCTTGACCATTTCAGGGTCAAGCGCCGAGGTTGGCTCGTCGAACAGCATCACCCTCGGCTGCATGCACAGCGCACGCGCGATCGCCACGCGCTGCTGCTGGCCACCAGAGAGCTGGGCGGGGTATTTGTCCGCTTGGTCGAGGATCTTCACGCGGTCGAGCAGGGCGCGCGCGATGCCCTCGGCCTCGGCGCGGACAATGCCGCGCACCCGCATCGGCGCCAGGATGCAGTTCTGCAGCACCGTCATATGCGGGAACAGGTTGAACGACTGGAATACCATGCCGACCTCGCGGCGCACCGCGTCGACGGTGCGCATGTCGTCGCCGAGATGGATGCCGTCGACGATGATCTTGCCGGACTCGTAGCGTTCCAGATGGTTGATGCAGCGGATCAGCGTCGATTTGCCGGACCCCGACGGCCCGCACAGGACGATGCGCTCGCCCTGGCGGACCGTGAGGTTGATGTTGGTGAGGGCCTTGAAGGCGCCATAGGATTTCTCCACGGCCTCCATCACGATCATTGGCTGGGACGCGGTATCGGCGTGGCTCTCCATGACCCTCTCCCTGCTTCGCTCAGCCGACGGTGAAGGGAATGCCCTCGAGGCTCGCCGGGAAGTTCGGCGGCGTCAGGTGCATCCACTTGTCGTAGGCCTTGGTCAGCGTGCCGTCGGCGCGGATCTTGTCGATGAACGCGTTCAGCGTCTCATTGATTGCCTTGTCGCCCAGCCGGGTGCAGGCGCCGTTATAAAGCGCGCTCATGTAGAGTTTGTTCTCGAACACGCCCGGCTTCGCCGCGTTCAGCCGTTCGATGTAGAACTGGTTGGCTCCGACAGCCTCGACCTGGCCGGAGATCAGGGCCTGGATGGTCGCGGCGTCGTCGTTGAAGCGCAGAATGTCGGTGCCGGCCGGCGCGATCTTCGTCACATCGTTGTCCTGCACCGAGGAGCGCGGCACGCCGATCTTTACCTTGGCGAGGTCGGCCGGGGCCTTGATCGCCGTGGTCTTGGCGGCAACGACCGAGATCTGATTCGCGACATAGGGCTTGCTGAATTGAACCGCCTTGGCGCGGTCGGGCAGCATCGCCATGGTGGCGAACAGCACGTCCACCCGACCGCTGACCAGCGCCGGGATACGGTTGGCGACCGCAAGCGGGGAAAATTCGACCTCGACCCCTAGATAGGCGGCGAAAGCGCGGCCGATATCGCCGTCAAAGCCATCCTGCTTGCCCGACGTATCGACGAAGCCCCAGGGCGGGTTGTCGCCTTGGATGCCGATGATGATCTTCTTGCGCGCCTTGATGTCGCCGAGCGTGTCGGCATGTGCGGCGCTAGGCAACAGCAGTGGGGCGGCGAAGGCCGCGGCCGATGCCGCGAACAGGTGGCGGCGGGTAATGCCGGTAGTGGCCATTTGGCGTCTCCTTGTTGATTGCGTTTCGGTATCAGCGTGAGGCTGCGGCGAGTTTCCGCTCCATCCGGGCACCCCAGATTGAGAGCGGCCAGCACAGGGCGAAATAGAGGACTCCAACGATCGCGTAGACCAGCAGCGGCTTGAACGTCTGGTTGGAGATGATCGAGGCGGCGCGCGCCAGCTCGGTGAAGCCGACGATGGCGGCAAGCGAGGTGCCCTTGATCAGTTGCACCAGGAACCCGATCGTCGCTGGCAGCGAGATTTTCAGCGCCTGCGGCAGCACCACGTCGCGCATCCGCGAGACGTAACGGATACCAAGCGCGGTCGCTGCCTCGGTCTGTCCGCGGGGAACGGCCTCGATGCCGCCGCGCCAGATTTCGCCGAGATAGGCCGAGGCATGCAACGTGAAGCCGATCGCCACCGCCACCCAGGCATCAAGCTTCAACCCGATCAGGGCCAGGCCGTAATACACCACGAACAACTGCATCAGCAGCGGCGTGCCTTGGAACACGGCGATGTAACCGGCCGCGGCCCGGTTCAACGGCCCCGGCGCGGTGGTGCGCGCCAACGCGATGGCGAGCCCGGCCGGCGTGCCGCCGGCGAAGCCGATGGCCGACAGCCCGACTGTCCACAGCAGGCCATTGAGCAGAAACAGAAATGCATCCTGGGTCATCGCGCGCGGCTCACTTCGTCGGATAGGCGAAAGCGCGTGCCGACAACGCGGCGAAACCGCGCATCAGCAGCCACGACATGGCCAGGTAGAGCACGGTTACGGAGCCATAGACCTCGAAACTGCGAAACGTATCGCTTTCGATGCGCTGCGCCACCGAGGTCAGTTCGTAGGCAGAGACCGCCGAGGCGACCGAGGTGGTCAGGGTCAGCAGCACGAACTGGCTGACCAGGGAGGGGAAGATCGCCCGCAGCGCCGGCCGCAGCACGATGAACCGGAACACCTCGCCACGGTGCAGGCCCAAAGCGAGCCCGGCTTCGACCTGGCCCTTCGGGATCGATTGCACGCCGCCCCGGATGATCTCGATGGCATAGGCGCCGCCATTGATGCCCAGCGCGATGATCGCGGTCGGCGTCGGCGAGATCTTCAATCCGATCAGCGGCAGGGCGAAAAAGATGAAGTAGATCTGCACTAGGAACGGCGTATTGCGGATCGCCTCGACGAACGCGATCACCAGCCAGCGCACCACGGCGAACGGCGAATCCCGCAGCACGACACCGCCGATGCCGATCGCGATCGCCAGCACCATGCCGGCCAGCGCCAAACCGATGGTGCCGGCACATCCCGCCAGCAGTTGCGGCATCGAGTCGGCGATGACGCTGAAGTCCATGGTGTAGTTCATTGCCCTACCCCGTCTGTCGACTCAGCCGGCAACCGCGAAATGGTCGCGCATGCGCGCCATGTCGGGCTCCAGACCGGTGAACAGGCGGAATGCCTCGGCGGCCTGGAACACGTTCATACCGCTTCCGTCGATCGTGCGGCAGCCCAGGGCGCGCGCGGCGCGCAGCAGTTCAGTCTCCAGCGGGAAATAGATGATCTCGCTGACCCAGTGATCCCTGCGCAGCCAGGCGGTGGGGAATGGGGTGCCGGGAAACTTCGCCATGCCGACCGGGGTGGCGTTCACCACGCCATCGGCTGCCGCGACGGCTGCCTGCGGATCAGCGGCAACTCCGACACGCTCCGCGCCAAACACCGCCGCCATCTGACCAGCGGTTGCAGCGGCCCGCGCCGGATCGGTATCGACCAGATCGACGCGTCCGGCCCCGAGTTTCAGCAGCGCATAGGTCACTGCCGACCCGGCGCCGCCGGTGCCGAACTGCACCACACGCCGAAAGGCGACGCCCTGCATTTCGCTGCGAAACGCTTCGGCATAGCCGAACCAATCGGTGTTGTGTCCGAACCTCTGGCCGTCGCCCAGCACCACGGTGTTGACCGCGCCAAGCGCCCGGGCGTCGGCTGACAGCGAGTCGAGATGGCTGATCACCGCCTGCTTGCAGGGAAAGGTGATGTTCAGCCCGGCAAAGCCAAACTGCTCGGCCGCGCGCAGCAATTCAGGCAGCGCGGACGCATCCAGGCCAAGCGGGTCAAGGTCGATCAGCCGATAGATACAGGTAACGCCCTGGGCGGCGCATTCGCGCTGATACAGCGCGGGGGAGCGTGACAGGCCGATCGCCGCTCCGATCAGTCCGAGCAGAACGGAACCTGGCGCGGAATTGGATATGGCTGTGGCGCTGGCCGGCACGATTGTTTCCCCCAGTGCACCTGTGGTGCTGCTGTTAAAATGTACGAACTAGTCCGTTTTCGCAAGCGTAAAAATGAACCAGTTAGTCCAAAAATTCCCTGGACGAACCCATTGCGATTGCGGGAGATGACGGCGGAACCGTTTTCGAGGATCGAGATGGATCATCAACTGCCCGCACAGCCCGCTCCCGGGCGCACCCATGATCCCGAGGGCGTGCGGCGCAATATTCTGGCGATCGCAACCGCCGAGTTTGCCGAAAAAGGCTTCAGCGGTGCGCGAGTCGACGAGATCGCGGCGAAGATCAACACCAGCAAGCGGATGATCTACTACTACTTCAAGGACAAGGAGGGGCTGTTCGTCGCTGTCCTTGAGGAAGCCTATGCGCGCATCCGCCGGATCGAGCGCGATCTGAATCTGGACGGGCTGTCGCCGGTTGACGCCTTGGCCCGGCTGACCGGCTTCACCTTCGAGTATCAGAGCGAGAATGCCGATTTCGTCCGGCTGGTCATGGTGGAGAACATCCACCACGCGGTGCACCTGGCGCGCTCGGAGCGGATGCAAAGCCTGAACGTCTCCGTGCTTCAGGTGCTGGAGGACGTCTACCGCCGCGGCGTCGCCGAGGGGGTTTTTCGTGACGGCATCGATGTCGTCGACATCCACATGACGATGAGCGCGCTGAGTTTCTTCAATGTGTCGAACCGCGCCACGTTCTCGGCGATATTCAAGCGCGACATGGTTTCGCCGGAAGCCTTCACCCGCCGCCGGCAGGTGGTGGTCGAGACGGTGCTGCGCTACGTCGCGCGCTGAGCGAGCAGCGCCAGCACTTCCCGCGCCGCGGCGTCTGACGGTGTGCCTTCCGGGGGTTGCAGGCTCCGCAGCACGAGGGCGAACCCCGCGCGCTGGGCATCGCGCGCTGCCGGGTCATCCAGAAGGGTCAGGACGGTCTTGGCAAGCTGGTCGGCCCGACAGTCCTGCTGCAGCAACTCCGGCACCAACGCCCGGCCTGCCAGCAGATTGACCATGGCGACATAGGGCACCCGGATCAGTCGCCGGGCGATCGCCGCGGTCAGCGCGTTGACCCGGTAGGTCACCGCCATCGGCACCCCGGCCAGCGCCAGTTCCAGGGTCGATGTGCCGGATTTCGTCAGGGCGCAGGCGGCCGCCGCATATGCGTCGTGCTTGTCGTCAATCTCCGTCACGATCACCGGTTTAACCCGCCACGCCGCGGTGGCCGCGCGCACGGTTTCGGCGACCGCGGAAGCCACCGGCACCACCGGCACCAGATCGGGATGGCGCGCCATCAGCAGATCGAGCGTCTCGGCGAACACCGGCAGCAGGCGCGGCACCTCGCTGCGCCGGCTTCCGGGCATCAGGATCAGCACCGGCGCATCCGCGGCAATCCCGAAGCGCTGCCGGAAACGCGCGGCATCGCCGTGATCCGCGCCGGACTGCAGCACCGGATGGCCGACGAAGCTTGCGTCGAGCCCGTGGCGGGCGAAGAAGGCCGGTTCGAACGGCAGCAGGCACAGCAACCGGTCCCATAGCCCGGGAAACTCTTTCACCCTGTGCTCCCGCCAGGCCCAGACCTGCGGCGCGACATAATGCACCCGCCGCAGACCGGCGTCCTGCACCCGCCGCAGACCGGCGTCCTGCAGCCGCCGCAGCAGGCGCAGGCAGAAGCCGGGGCTGTCGATCGTCACCAGAACATCGGGTTTACGGGCGCGGATATCGGCCTCTGCCTCGCGCAGCCGCCGGCGCAGCCGCAGCACGCGCGGCAGGATTTCCAGCAGCCCCATCACCGCCAGTTCGCGCATGTCAAACAGCGGAGCTAGTCCCTGCTCCACCATCCGTGGGCCACCGATCCCGGTAAACGAAATATCAGGGCTGGCGCTGCGCAGCGCCGCCATCAGCCGCGCCCCAAGCACATCGCCGCTCTGTTCCCCCGCGACAAAGTAAACGAGCGTCATGCCATGACCGTGGGACGCGTGCGGGGCGTAGGGACGGGGCGGCGGCTCTTCATAGCGCGGCTGGATAAGCCCCGCGCCGGCGTTGCGCAATCGTCAGGCGGTGCCTTCAGCTTGCCGGCGCATCACCGCCGTGCGGGCGCGCAGCAATACCGTGCGCATCTCGTCGTCGGATATCCCGTCGCGCCGCATGGCGAGGCGCACCAACTGGTCAGCCAGGATCATCTCGATGGTCAGCTCATGCGTTTCGCAGCTGGTCATGCCGGGCCTCCGTCCTGTGTTGACAGGCAGAATGCCCGCCAAAAGGTTGACGCAGCGTCAATCAGCCATGAAGAAACGGCGAGATTGCGGCGATATCAATTCAATTCCGCGGCAACCAGTTGCCGGAAGCCATCGATGGAGGCGGTGTGCGTCCGCAGCAGCACGCACATTTGCAGCGCCTGCGCCATATGCGTGCTAATCGCCATGCGTTGGGCAGCCTCGGCCAGGCTGGCACCCTCCGCGAGGCGGACGGCAAATTCGGCTTCGCGCGGCGTCAATCCAAACCGGCGGCGCATATGCATTTCAGGCGGGCCGGAGCGATGGCGGGGGACGCGAAGTTTCAAGATCACCGATCCCTCGGGTAGGGCGCGCAAGGTCACCTGCACGGATGGCATGCCGACCGCACCGCGCATCGCGAAGCAGCCATCCAACCCGGCGGCGGCATATCCCAGCATCCGGCGCAGCAGCCGCCCGTCGGGCTTGCGCACAGCCTGCAGCCTGTCACCGTCCAGGCGAAGCCCGCCCCAGGCCCGCAGCAGGTTCTCGGCACCAGGGCTCGCGTGCCGAACTCGGCCGGCGCGATCGAGCAAATACAGGACTTCGACCGTCCCGTTGAGGGTTACGGCGGGTGCGGACGTGAGCGGCATATCGGATCCCTGGTTCTTGCCAGAAACCTGTCACCAGCCCCGTGACCTGATCGTGAGATGTTACGTTACGGAGATTTTGCCGCCCGATCGAACGCCAGCAGGCCTTCTTCGATTGTCGCGCGGTCGAGATCGCGGGTGATGAACACGATCCGGCTGGTGCGCGGGTCGCCCTCGGGCCAGGCGGGCAGCAGTTCAGGTTCATGGAACATGTGCTGCACTCCGTGAATCACCACCGGCCGGTCCTGGCCGATCAGGTTCAGGATGCCCTTCACCCGCAGCAGGCTTTCGCCGCGCGTGCCGATCAGCATCTCCAGGCAGGTGCCGATCCCCTGCCAGTGCAGCGGCTCGTCGAAGGTCAGGCAGAACGAATGGATGCGCCCGTCATGCGCGCCGGCCTTGCCCCAGGCTGCCGCGTCAAGCCAGCGGCGGACGTTCACCGTCTTACGGTCAAGGTCGTAAAAACCGCAGTTCATCAACGCATCCGGCGCGATATCGCCCTTCACAGCAGCGATTACCGGCGCGCCGGGATTGAGCAGGGCCAGCCTGTCGCGCAGCAGATCGGGGGCGGCGGCAAGATCGGTCTTCGACAGCACGATGCGGTCCGCCATCGCCACCTGGCGCACCGCCTCCTCCTGCGCATCGAGGCTGGCCAGCCCGTTGACGGCATCGACGACCGTCACGATCCCGTCCAGCCGGAAATGCCGCATCAGCATGATGTCGCTCATCAGCGTCTGCACCACGGGCGCCGGATCGGCTAGCCCGGTGGTCTCGATCAACACGCGCGAGACCTTGCGCGGGATCAAATCGCGTAGCGCCCGCGCCAGATCGCCCCCGACCGCGCAGCACAGGCAGCCGGAGGGTAACAACAAAGTGTCGTCGCGCACCGCCTCGGCCAGGATGTGATCCAGGCCGATTTCGCCGAATTCGTTCACCAGCACCGCCGCGCCTGCCATGTCGGGATGGCGCAGCAGGCGGTTCAGCAGGGTGGTTTTCCCGGCCCCGAGGAAGCCGGTGAGGATGGTGACCGGCGCCTGATCAGCCATAGAGCGTCTTCGGGTCCACGAGCACCGGGGCGATCTCGGTCAGGCCGCCGCCGGCGACCTCGCGGAAGAAGCAGTCGCGATGGCCGGTGTGGCAGGCGACGCCGTCCTGGTGCACCTGCAACAGCAAGGTATCGCCGTCGCAATCGATGCGCAGCGCCACCAGCTTCTGCCGTTGCCCCGAGGTCTCGCCCTTGCGCCAGAGCTTTTGCCGGCTGCGGCTGAAATAGGTGACCTGCCCGGTCGCCAGCGTCTCGCTGACCGCCTCGGCATTCATCCACGCCATCATCAGCACCTCGCCGGTGTCATGCTGCTGGGCGATGGCGGCGACGAGGCCGTTCGCATCGAAGGAGATCTCGGCAAGGATGGCGGATGTGTCCATGCGTGCTAGTTTGGCACACCCATGACGCATGCCAACCCGATCGATGCTGATGATGCGCGCACGGCGGCCATGCTGGCGGCGGCTGGCGCCCTGTGCGCCAAGCGCGGGGTACGGCTGACCGACCTTAGGCGCGAGGTTTTGGGACTCATTCTGCGCGCGCGCCAGCCGATGGGGGCCTACGCGCTGCTGGAGCAGATGCGCGGCACCCGCCGCGCCGCGGCGCCGCCGACGGTCTACCGCGCGCTGGAGTTCCTGCAGGAACAGGGGCTGGTGCATAAAATCGAACGCCTCGCCGCCTTCATCCCCTGTATCGAAGGGCCGGAGCACGCGCATCACCATCAGGCGCAGTTCCTGATCTGCCGCCGCTGCGGCGGGGTGACGGAAATCGACGACCACGCCCTGGCCGATGCCCTGGCGGCGGCGGCCGCGCGCGCCGGCTTTACCGTCTCGGGCGCCACCGTCGAAGCCGAGGGTCTCTGCGGCGACTGTCTTCGGGCCTGAACGGGCATAATTTCGCGCTTTGCTCTTGCTGGCGTCGCGGCTTGTGGCTGAAACTGCCGCTTCTCCGACATAGTGCAAAGGCATCATGATGTTCCGCCGCGCCCTTTTTGCCGTCCTTGCCGGCGCCCTGCTGACCGCGCCAGCCGCCCAGGCTGGGCGCGATCTGTTTGTGGTCGACCAGGTGCAGAACGCCGCCTCGCTCGACCCGCATGTGCAGTGGGACCCGGACAGCTACTTCGTCTACCGCAACGTGTTCGACAACATCGTCACCCGCGACCAAAGCGGGGCGATCGTGCCGCAGGTGGCGGCAAGCTGGAAATACACCAACGACACCACGCTGGTGCTGAAGATCCGCAGCGATATCGTGTTCCATGACGGCAGCAAGCTGACGCCGGATGATGTCGCCTTCAGCATCCGCCGGGTGATCGACCCGGCCTTCAAGTCGCCGCAGTTCAGCCAGTACGACACCATCACCGGTGTCGCCGTCAGCGGCGATGAGGTAACGATCACCACCAAGCGCGCCTATCCGGTGATGCTGTCGCAGTTGACCAAGCTGTCGGTGGTGCCGAAGGCGGCGGTCGAGAAAATGGGCAACGACGCCTTCAACCAGGCGCCGGTCGGCAGCGGCCCTTACCGCCTGGTCAGCGCGCAGCGCGGCGTGAAGACCGAACTGGCGGCCCAGCCCGGCTATTGGCGCGGCGCCGCCCCGTTCCCGCGCGTCGAGTTCCGTCCGGTCCCCGATGAGAGCACCCGGCTGGCCAATCTGCGCACCGGCCGGTCGGACATCACCCGCATCCTGCTCACTGACAACGCGGTGGACCTGAAGACCGATCCGCAGATCAAGGTGCTGTGGACCCCGGTCGAACGCCTCGCGATGCTGGCGCTGAATGCCCTGGTCGGCCCGACCAAGGACCCCAAGGTGCGCCTGGCCATCGCCCACGCGATCGACCGCAACCTGATCGTCGAGGCGCTGCTGAAAGGCTACGCCAAACCGGTGGACGAGATGATGCCGCCGCCGAATTTCGGCTACGCCGAGGGCATTGCCCCGTTCAAGTATGACCCTGCGCTCGCCCGCCAGCTGCTGAAGGAGGCCGGCGTCGCGCCCGGCACCAAGATCAGCTTCCCCACCGCGCCCAGCTTCGACCAGCGCGTGGTGCAGGCGATCCATCAGATGCTGACCGATGTCGGCCTGGCGCCGGAGATCGCCAGCACCGATATCGGCACCTATCTGCGCCGCCGCCAGGGCGCGCCGGAGGAGGCGGGGGATGTCAGCTTCTTCCGCTGGTCCTGCGGCTGCCAGGATGCCGACGGCGTGCTGTTCCCGCTGTTCCACAGCTCCAGCCAGTGGTCGAAATACAAGAACCCGGTGGTGGACAGCGAAATCGAGGCCGCGCGCAACACGCTCGATGAGACCGCGCGTCTGACGCATTACCGCAAGACCCTGGAGATTCTGCGTCAGGATGTGGCGGCGGTGCCGCTGTATCAGGACGTGATGATGTTTGCGGCCCGCAAGGAAGTGCAATGGAAGCCGACGCCGAACGAGGCGTTCTTCATCATGGATATCAAGTGGAAGTAGCGGGGCGCGCGGCTTGGACGCGGGCTTGAACGAGGCGGTCTTCGTCGCGGGTGGCGCGCTGGTGATCCAGCCGGTGCCGCCACCCGAGGCGGAGACGGTGGTGCGGGTCACGGCGTTTTCGCTCAATCGCGGCGATGTGCGGCGCGCGTTGAGCGGGGCGGCGGATGGCTGGCGGCCGGGATACGATCTGGCCGGCGAG
>CAIRTN010000121.1 GCA_903881515.1 uncultured Rhodospirillales bacterium
CGTCGCCGCCCAAAGTCCCGCAGGCGGCGGCGTAAGGCTCGAATCAGTCAACGAGATAGATGGGCCAGACGGTGTGCCGGATATCGAATTTTCATCAACATCAGGGCGTATAAATAGCAATTTGACGATTGGCCCTGATGTCAAATCCGCTAGACCGTTGTTGGCAAATGCGCGCATTGGCTGGGACGGCGTTAAACTCCACGGAAGCGGCTTCGTCGTCACTCCCGGCCAAGCTCGCTCTCTTGGGCTTGGAAAGATTGCGGGCCTTGGCAGCTATATCCGCCCTTATATGAATGGCCGCGATCTGACGCAGACGTTGCGCGGCGTCATGGTCATCGATCTCTTTGGCCTCAGCGAAGACGAATTGCGCTCCCGGTTTCCTGCCGTCTACCAGCACCTCTTGCTTTACGTAAAACCCGAGCGCGATCTAAATAACCGTGCGTCCTACCGTGAAAATTGGTGGCTGTTTGGGGAACCACGGCGGGACCTCAGGCCTGCGCTTGTAGGTCTAGAACGATACATCGCTACGGTGGACACAGCGAAGCACCGGGTATTTTCATTCCTAAACAGCGACATTTTGGTTGATGATAAAATCGTAATTATTGCATCTAGCGACGCTTACTGTTTGGGCGTCCTCCAAAGCAACATCCACGTAGCGTGGATGCTCGCGCAGGACGTCCGCCTCGAAGATCGGCCAGTATACGCAAAGACCCAATGCTTCGACCCCTTCCCATTCCCCCCCCCGGAACGAACTCATCGCCGCGATCGCCGAGGAACTCGACGCCCACCGCAAAGCCCGCCTCGCCGCGCACCCGCACCTCACCCTCACCACGCTTTACAACGTGCTCGCTAAAATCCGCGCCAACACCCCGCTAACTCCCGCAGAGCGTGACATCCACGACGCCGGACAGATCACCCTGCTGCGCCATCTACATGACCGTCTGGATGCCGCCGTCGCCGCCGCCTATGGCTGGCCCGCCACCCTGACCGATGCCGAAATCGTCGCCCGCATCGTCGCCCTCAATGCCGAACGTCATGCCGAAGAACAGGCCGGCACCATCCGCTGGCTCCGCCCCGAGTTCCAGGCCCCTCTCGCCCAGGCTCAGACCCGCCCCACCGTGCAACCCACGCTCGACCTCACCGACGCCACCATCGCCATGCTTTGGCCAAGAACCCAACCCGCCGCCCAGTTCATCCTGCTACGCGACACCCTCGCCCAACTACCCGCCGCCGCCACCCCGCTCGAAATCGCCCGCCGCATCCCCGGCGCCCCCCGCACCCCCCGCCTCACCGAAATGCTCGACACCCTCACCGCCCTCGGCCAGGCCCACAAAACCCCCGACAACCGCTACACCGCCTGAGCCTCACCCACAGCCCTCCCCTTGCCGCCCACCGCGCCCGCGCTTAGCGTCGCAAATGGTGCGCCGTGACACGGTGACATTCTGCCCGCCGTAGCCTTGCCTTCGGGCTTGAGCAAATTGTGGGGTTCCGGCAGGCCCCATCGGCGCACCGCCCGCAGCGCCGCTTCCGCCCGCCGCGCCGAAACGCTGGCGTCCCCACCCCCAGGCGCATAACCTGCCGCACCATGACCGATCCATTCCGCCAGCAAGTCCTGGATTACTGGAACAACCCCGACATCGTCTGGATGGCCGCTGATACCCCGGACGTATGCCAACCCATCACCCAGCCC
The DNA here is from genome assembly GCA_903881515.1 of uncultured Rhodospirillales bacterium. GTDB lineage: Bacteria > Pseudomonadota > Alphaproteobacteria > Acetobacterales > Acetobacteraceae > CAIRTN01. Next base: position 1,691 of record CAIRTN010000121.1, read on the forward strand.
GGTTTCTATATTGTCCCGTTCTGCACCGTCGGTTGCTGCTTCCCCGACGGGCCATTCAACACCGTGCAAGCCGCCCGCGTCTGGCTCGCCGACAACCCGCTTGACCCGGAATAGCGGTCCATAAGCCCGCCATCACGCCTGCTTCGGGGCAGCGCCGCATTCCGCCCCACCCCCTCACAACGCCACCCTCATCGCCACATCGAACGAATCATACTCCGCCCGCAGCCCCTCCTTGTCCCGGTCCAACAACCCCGCCGCCGCCAACGCCTCCACGTCCTCATGCACCCGCGGTAATTCCGCCCGAGCGCCAGCGCGCGGATGTTCTTCGCCGGGCTCTGATGCAGGTGCCGCAACAGCTCAAGCCGTTTCGGCGACAACACCCGCACCATCGTCTCCCACGTCTCGAAGCTGATATGCTTCTCGTTGACCGCCTCCCCCCGCTCCATCCGGTGCCACGCCGAGATCGCCCGTGCCCCGATCTCATCGAGGCTCTCCCCGACATGCAGCCGAATCTCCTCAGTCATCCGCCACCTCCTCTTTCCCGTTAAGCCCGAGCGGCTCAACCACCCGGCGCCAACGGACAAAAGTCTTTTTGCTTCTTTCCGGCGCGGCGCCTTCGCCGTCGCCCTTCAGAAAAAGAGGATTTTGCCTTCCTGCCGCTTACCTCGATGGATCAAGCTTTCCGTCCGCCGATATTGTTGCCGAAAACGTCCCAATTCGCCACGATCCCGCATCACCCCCTTCACCCGCCAGGAAACCCCCATGCCCGAACCCGCCCAAGGCGCCTGCCTCTGCGGCGAAATCGCCTTCGAAATGGCCATCCCCGCCGTCTGGGCCTGGCACGACCACACCGCCCGCACCCGTCACGCCCACGGCGCCGCCTACGCCACCTATGTCGGCACCTGGCGCTCCCGCCTGCGCATCACCCAAGGCGAGGACAACCTCGCCCACTTCACTGACCCCGCCAACGGCCACACCCGCTCCTTCTGCCAGACCTGCGGCACCCCGGTATTCTACGCCCGCGCCCACGCCCCCAAGATGGTGAACATTCCCCGCGCTCTGTTCACCACCCGCACCGGCCGCGAACCCCGCTATCACCTCGGCATCGAGGACACCCCCGACTGGGCCTACGCCGGCGAAAAAACCTCCCCCCTCAAGGGCTACCCCGGCTACACCCGCCACCGCCCCAAAAAATAATCGGCCCGCCGCGCATTTTTTCCTTGCCAACGATTGTGTTTGTGGTTAGAAATTCCAACATGAACACATTGGCACGCACCCTCACCGATCTGAAAGGACCACCCGCAACCCGCACGCCCGCTTGGCGCGCGGCGTGGCAGACGTGCGCCTGCCTTCCCGCCCTGTTTCTGTTCTGGCTGCAACTCCGCCGCATCGTCGCCACCCTCGACTCGATGTTCGAAGCCTGGCGCAACGGCACCCTGCCACCTGCCCCGCCCCCGGCCCAGGCCGCCGAACCCGTCCAACCCCCGCCCGCTCAGGCACGCCCCGCGCCCAAGCCCCCGCGCGCAAAATCACCCCCCGTACGCCCGCAGCGCGCCAGGCGCCCAACACCCAAGCGCACCCTCAGCGCGCCGCGCCCCCGCGCCACGCCCATGACCTACCCGCGCCACCGCACCAGCGTCCGCGCCCCCCTCTGCGCCGCCCAAACCGACCAATTCCAAAAATTGAGACATTCCTGCCAGACGCCCAGGCGCGCCATTATTGTTCCGCTATCGGAACAAATACCCACCCAGGATTACTTTCGCCTCGTCCAGCACCCGGCCCCGCGCCGCCAGATCCGCCTGCTCGAAGGCAAACGCGATCATCCGGTCGCCAATCTCGATCGCGCAGCGCAGCCGGAAATCGAACGCGTCATCCAGATCCAGCTCAAAAGCCTCGCCCAGGAAGTCCCGCACCATATCGGCGATCTGCCCGGCGCCTTCCTGCGCATCGCGCGTCTGCCGGCTGATATATCGCCCGCCCCCCGGCCCGCCATACGCCAGCATCCGGAACTCCGGATGCGCCTCCAGATATTCCGCAAACGCGTCGATCACCACCCCCAGCAGCCCCGCCGGCGTTTCCGGCATGCCGAACATCAACCGCATCCCCAGCGCCTGCTGGAACTCCTCCATCCGCGCCACCGCGATCGCATCCACGATCGCCTGCTTGTCGGCGAAAAACCGGTAGATCGCCCCCACCGACAGCCCCGCCTCGGTCGCGATCGCCGCCGTGGTCAGCCCCTCCGGCGTCACCCCGCGCGCCAGCAACCCGGCCGCGGCCGCCAGCACCTTCTGCACCGTCTCCTGGCTGCGCCCCTGCATTGGCGCGCGCCGGCCCGTCGTGATGTCCTCGCTCATCCCCCCGACTTATCACTTGACCGCGCACTTCGCACCTGCAAAAAACGAACGCGACGTCGTATTCGCGTTTGGAGAACCTACCCCATGTCGATCCCTCTCGAGCAGGCCCTGCGCGTCGGCGCTTACGTGGTGAAACAGCATCTGATCGGCCGCAAGCGCTACCCGCTGGTGCTGATGCTGGAGCCGTTGTTCCGCTGCAACCTGGCCTGCGCCGGCTGCGGCAAGATCGACTACCCCGCCGAAATCCTGAACCAGCGCCTTTCGGTCGCCGAATGCCTGGAAGCCGTCGATGAGTGCGGCGCCCCCGTCGTCGTCATCGCCGGCGGCGAGCCCCTGCTGCACAAGGAGATCGAACAGGTCGTCCAGGGCATCATCGACCGCAAGAAATACGTCATCGTCTGCACCAACGCCCTGCTGCTCGAAAAGAAGATGCACCTGTTCAAGCCGAACAAATTCTTCTCCTGGTCGGTGCATC
>CAIRTN010000122.1 GCA_903881515.1 uncultured Rhodospirillales bacterium
CGCAGGCAGTGCTGCCGTTGCGTACTGGCGTGGATGGCACCTTCGCGCCGCATGCGATGCCCAAGCTGGGCGGCGGGCTGGAAGGCTTCCAGATCGACCTGTTCACCGAAGCCGCCAAGCGCATGCATCGGCAGATCGAGATCGAGGGCACCAGCTTCTCCGGCCTGATCCCCGGGTTGCAGTCCGGCCGCTACGACTTCCTGGCCGCGCCGGTAACGGTGACGAAGGAGCGGGCCGAGAACATGATCTTTACCTCCGGCTACATGTGGACCGCGTTCCAGTTCGGCATCAAGAAGGGCTCGGCGCCGCTGAAAGGCTGGGAAGACCTGAAGGGTAAGGCGGTCAGCGTCAACAAGGGCACCCCCTACGAAACGCTGTCGAAGGAGATGAGCCTGCGTATGGGGTTCACGGTGCAGGTGTATGACACCCAGCCCGATGCGACGCAGGCGGTGCTGTCCGGCCGCGCCTATGCCACGCTCGGCGGCAACACGGTGATCCGCTACGCGGCCAGCAAGACGCCGCAATTCGTCGCCGACCTGGAACTGACTGACACCCGCGCGCATTGGGCGGCGCCGTTCCGCAAGGATGCGGTGGTGCTGCGCAACCAGATGCAGGACGCGCTGGACTGCATGAAGCAGGACGGCACGATCTCCAAGTTGGCGGAGAAGTGGTTCGGCGCGAAGCCGGTGGCCGATGATCTGGCGAACGTCATCGTGCCGGGCTACGGCGTGCCGGGCATGCCGGGCTACGATCCGACCCCGCATCCGCTGCATTGCGGGGGTTGAGCGTGGGCAAGCCGGTCGTCGCGGCGACCGGCATCCACAAGCATTTCGGCGCCCTGCATGTGTTGAAGGGCGTCGATCTGCTGGTGCATGAGCGCGAACTGGTGTTCGTGATCGGGCCTTCAGGGTCGGGCAAGTCGACCCTGCTGCGCTGCCTGAACCGGCTGGAGGAGCCGTCCTCGGGCAGCATCGTGGTCGATGGCATCGACATGCTGGACCGGCGCACCGACATCAACCATGCGCGCACGCGCATCGGCATGGTGTTCCAGTCGTTCAATCTCTATCCGCACATGACGGCTTTGGGCAACGTGACGCTGGCGCTGCGCCGGGTCGGCGGCAAGTCGAAGGCCGAGGCCGAGGCGCTGGGACACGCGGCGCTGGCGCGGGTCGGCCTGGCGGACCGGGCGCTGCACCATCCGGCGCAGCTGTCCGGCGGGCAGCAGCAGCGGGTTGCGATTGCGCGGGCGATCGCGCTGGAGCCGCTTGTGATGCTGTTTGACGAGCCGACCAGCGCGCTGGACCCCGAACTGGTGGGCTCCGTGCTGGGGGTGATGCGCGAGTTGCGCGAAAGCGGGATGACGATGGTGGTGGTCAGCCACGAGATGGGCTTCGCCCGCGCTGCGGCCGATCGGGTAGTGTTCATGGATCACGGCCTGATCGTCGAGCAGGGCACGCCGGCGGCGATTTTCGAGACGCCGCAGGAGGCCCGCACGCAGGCGTTCATCGGCCAGATCCAGCGGCATTGAACCGGCGATGACGCCGAGTTGGGACCGGTTCCTCGATACGTTCTTCAACGCGAAGGTGCTGGCGAAATACCTGCCGGACATCATCGACGGCGTCGGCGTGACCATCGAGCTGGCGCTGCTGGTGGTCGCCAGCGGGCTGGCGGCCGGGTTGGCGCTGGCAGTGATCCGCAGTTTCGGGCTGCGGGCGGTGAACCTGCTGATCATCTTCGTCGTCGATGTGTTCCGCGCACTGCCGCCGCTGGTGATCATCGTGCTGATCTATTTCGGGCTGCCAAACCTGGACATCGTGCCGTCGGGCTTCGTGTCGACCTGGATGTCGCTGGCGCTGGTGCTGATGGCGTTCAGTGAGGAGATCTTCTGGTCCGGCATTACCTCGGTGGCCCGCGGGCAGTGGGAGGCGGCGCGGTCCACCGGGTTGTCGTTCGCACAGACGCTGTTTCATGTCGTGCTGCCGCAGGCGCTCAGGATCACGATTCCGCCGCTGACCAACCGCACCATCGCGATTACCAAGGGCACCGCGTTGGGATCGGTGGTGGCAGTGACGGAGATATTGGGGCAGGCGTCCTCGGCGGTGTCGAACAGCTACAACCCCTCCCCACTGACGCTGGGGGCGGCGGCTTATGTGATCCTGTTCCTGCCGGTGGTGGTGCTGGGGCGCTGGGTTGAGCGCAAATACGCGTGGAAGCGATGATCGAGACGTTCTTCAACGTTGGCATCATCAAGGCGGCCTGGCCGATCCTGATGGCGGGCCTGGGCAATACCATCCTGCTGTCGCTGCTGGTGGTGCCGCTGGGGATTGTCGGCGGGTTGATCCTGGCGCTGCTGGCCTCGGCGCGGCATCCGGTGGCGCGGTTCGCGTTGATCGCCTGGGTGGATTTCTTCCGTGCCGTGCCGCCGCTGGTGCTGTTGATCTTTCTGTATGCCGGGCTGCCGTTTGCCGGACTGGAGCTGAACGGGTTCACCTGTGTGGCGGTGGCGTTCTTCCTCAATACCGGGGCGTATTACGGCGAGATCCTGCGCGCGGGGATCGACAGCGTGCCGGCGGGGCAGATGGAGGCGGCGCGGTCGACCGGGTTGAGCCGGATGCAGGCGATGGTGTTCGTGGTGCTGCCGCAGGCCGTGCGCAACGTGCTGCCGGATCTGCTGTCGAACACGCTGGAAGTCGTGAAGCTGACGGCGCTGGGCTCGGTGGTCGCCACGCCGGAGCTGCTGTTCCAGGCGCGGCAGGCACAGAGCCTCACTTATAATCCGACACCGATCGTGGCGGCCGCGGTGATCTATTTCCTGCTGCTATGGCCGCTGGTGCGGTTGCTCAGCCGGTTGGAAAACCGCGCGCACGCCGGTCGGGGTTAACTCAGCGCTGCTTCCAGGGCAGGCCGTCGGCTTTCCAGCCGGCGACATTGCCGCGATGCGCCTCGGCGTCTGGCGGGCCTTCGAAGCCGTCGGCAACGTTGTAGGCGTACGGGAAGCCGGCGGCCTGCGCGGCGTGGGCGGCGGCGAGGCTGCGCACGCCGGAGCGGCAGAGGAAATAGATGTGGTGCTCGGGAGTGAGACCGGCCTGTTTCATCTGATCGACGAAGGCCTCGTTGACGGCCATCTTCGGGAAGATCTGCCAGGGGAGCAGCAGGGGCTGCTTGCCGGCTTCGCTGAGATCGGCGAGGCCGACATAGCTCCATTCCGCGTCGGTGCGGACGTCGATCATCTGCGCCTGCGGATTGCTGCGCAGGGCGTCCCAGACCTGGGTGGGGGAGATGTTTTCAACCATTGGATTCAGTCCCTCGCATGTTGACCTTCGCTGGCGCGCGCACGACATGAGCATGCCAGAGCACGGCATTCAACCTGGGGATGATGCATGAACAACGATCCGGCGGATGCGCCACCGATTGCGGTGGGGCTGGCGGGGGCGATCGGCAACACGCCACTGATCCGGCTGGAGCGGGCTTCGGCGGAAACGGGGTGCACCATTCTCGGCAAAGCCGAGTTCATGAACCCCGGCGGGTCGGTGAAGGATCGGGCCGGGATGGCGATCATTCAGGATGCCGTGCAGCGTGGGGCGCTGTTGCCGGGGGGGACGATCGTCGAGGGGACGGCGGGCAATACCGGCATCGGGCTGACGCTGGTGGGCAATGCGCTGGGTTATAAATGCGTGATCGTGATGCCTCAGACGCAGTCGAAGGAGAAGATCGAGTTCCTGCGGATGATCGGCGCCGATCTGCGGCTGGTGCCGGCGAAGCCGTATCGCGATCCGGGCAATTACGTGCACGTCTCCCGCCGGATGGCCGAGGAGATGGGGGCGGTGTGGGCCAATCAGTTCGATAACCTGGCCAATCGCGAGGGGCACCGGATGACCACCGGGCCGGAGATCTGGGAACAGACCGGCGGCAAGATCGACGCGTTCACCTGTGCCTGCGGGTCGGGGGGGACGCTGGCCGGGGTGGCGATGGCGTTGAAGGCGCGGAATCCGGGGGTGCGGATCGTGCTGGCGGACCCGGAGGGCAGCGGGCTGTATGGCTGGGTGAAGAGCAACGACCTGACGGTGGCCGGCAGTTCGATCACCGAGGGCATCGGCCAGGGGCGGGTGCCGGGAAATCTGGAGGGGGCGCCGATCGACGATGCGGAGCGGATCTCGGATGCCGAGGCATTGCCGATCATCTACGATCTGTTGATCCATGAGGGGCTGTCGGTGGGGACTTCTTCGGGGATCAATGTGGCCGCGGCGATCCGGGTGGCGAAAGCGATGGGGCCCGGGCATACCATCGTTACAATCCTGTGCGATGGTGGCGGGCGCTATCAGAGCAAGCTGTTCAATCCCGAATTCCTCACCAGCAAAGGGCTGCCGGTTCCGGCATGGATCGTGTGATGACCGACGACTTGACCAAACAGGCCGCGCAGGCGGGCCTCGACAGTTTCATGAGCACGTTCGGCCGGGTGCCGGATCAGTTCCGGTTGCTGCATCAGTTCGCGCCCTCGGCGTTTGCCGGTTACGGGCTGATGCGCAGCGGGCTGATGCGCGGCAAGGACGAGGGTGGGGCGCTGGATATGAAGACGAAGGAATTCGTGTTCGCGCTGCTGGACGTGCTGGCCGGCAATACGTCGGGGGCGAAGAACCATGCCCAGGCGGCGATGAAGCATGGGCTGACATTGCCGGAACTGGCCGAGGGGCTGGTGCAGGTGATCATGGTGGGCGGCATCACCACCTGGAACCTGGGTGGGGCGGAGGTTTTGCGCGCGTGCGCGGGGATGGAGGAGGTGACTCAGCCGGTGGTCGAGCGTGAGGGGCCGCGCGGCGGGGGGTAGCCCAGCATCCGGCGCAGGCCGGCCCATTGCTGGGCCAGGTAGCCGCCGGTGGCGAGCGTCTCCTCCGCCGTCGGGTCGCCGGTGGCGGCGAAATCGGCGGAGAAATCGGCGGTGCGAAACAGCATGTCCCACCAGGGCAGGATGGCGCCGTAGTTGACGCTGTTCAGGCCGGCGGCGGTGACGCCGTGATGGGCGCGGTGGAAGCGGGGCGAGATCAGCAGGCGTTCGCCGAGCCAGCCGAAAGAGAGCCGCGCGTTGGCGTGGCTGAGGCTTTCGAGGAAGCGCAGCACGAGGACCAGCAGCGGGAACTGCATCGGCGGGATGCCGATCAGCAGCGCGATGGCGGTGAACCAGATGAAGCCGACGATGTCGTCCAGCAGGTGATTGCGGTCGTCGGACCAGAATGTCATCTGCCGCTGCGCGTGATGCAGGGCATGCAGCGCGTACCACCAGTTGAATATATGGCTGAGGCGGTGGCGCCAGTAGTCGCAGAAATCCAGGATGATGACGTAGAGGCAGAAGGTCAGCACCGGGCTGCCGAGCAGGCCGGGGATCAGGCGTTCCAGGGTGGGCGGCACCCAGCCCTGGTCGGTGAGGAAGCCGTTCAGCAGCACCTGTAGCTTGTAGAACAGCACGAAGGTGACCAAAGGCAGCAGGCCGACGCGGGCGATCAGGGTGTAGAGGATATCGACCCACACCGCCCCAGCATCGGGCCAGCGTTCGACCGGGCGGAGGCGTTCGAGGGGCATGCAGACGGCGAAGGTGACGATGACCTGCACCAGGCCGTAGATGGCGAACAGCGCCCAGCCGAAAGAGATGTCTTCCCATTCGATCATGCCGAGCCAGTACAGCAGGGGCAGCAGGACGGTTTCCTGCAGCCAGCCGGCGGCGGCGTCGAAGGCGGGGATCACGGGGTGGCTTTGGGGTTGAGAAAGATGCCGTGCGGGCTGCGGCCGACATCGATGGTGGTGTAATCGCCGGTGGCGGGGTCGAGGATGGCGACTTTGTGGGCGAAGCGCATGGTGAACCAGATATGGCCGTCGGGGGCGAATTCCATATCGTCGGGGCCGCCAGAGAGCTTGTAGGTGCGGATCGGTTGCAGGGTTTTGGAGTCAAGCGCGACCGAGGTGCTGTCGATGCGGTTGTTGACGTAGATGCGGCGGCCGTCGGGGGAGCGGAACAACTGGTGCGCGCCCTTGCCGGTTTTGATGCGGCGCAGCGTGTGGCCGTCCTTGAGGTCGATCACCGAGATGTCGTCATCGCCCATGTTGGCGACCAGGATCTGACCGTTGTTGACCATGACGCCGGCCGGGGCCTTGCCGGTGGGTTGGGTCCAGAGCACCTGCATGGTTTTCAGGTCGATGGCGACCAGTTTGTCGGTGCCTTGCAGGGAGACGAAAACGGTGGCGCTGTCGGCGGTGAAATCCATGTGGCTGGGCATGGATTTCAGGGCGAAGCGCTTGATCAGCTTGTAAGAGCCGGCCTCGTAGATATCGACCTGGGCGCGGGCGAGGGCGTTGACGACGAAGAATTTGCCGTCGGGGCTGAAGCCGATCTGATAGGGGTCGGAGATGGTCATCCGGCGGCGCAGCGCGAAGGTGTTGGGGTCGAGCACCAGGATCTCGTTGCCGACGGTGTCGCCGACCAGCAGGTCGTGCTTGTCGGGCGTGAGCATCACATGATGCGGTTCGCGCAGTACGGGGATGCGGCGGAGTTCGGCGTGGGTGGCGAGGTCGATGACGCTGAGCGAGGCGGCGCCGGAGTTGACGACGAGCACGGCGCCGGCGGCGTGGGCCCAGGCGGGGGCGACGGCAAGCAGGGCCACGGCGAGGCAGCGGAACAGGCGCATATGTCTCAGCTTTTCAGTGGATTCGACGGGGTTGGTATAGCATGGGCGGCGGGTTGGGCAGGTGAAAGCCTGGTTATGTCTGGCATGATTTGAAGATTTTTATTTCGATATAGCAATTAATTGGACGCATGATTCCCCGGACGGCCAAAATGTCGCAAATTTTGGATCGGGCTGGGGGACGCGTCCGGGCGCGGCACGCACCTGTCGCGGTGGCGCGGGCCACGCCGCCGCTGCGCGGCCGGACATAGGGGCGCGGGGGGTGATGCGGGGCGCCTTGGGCGCACGCGGGGTGCGGCGCACGGGCATGCGGGCGCGTTGCGGCGCCACGGCGGGCGGCTTCGCATGGGGCTGGGCGATGCTGGGGCTGGATGGGGCCGCCGTGGGCACCGGCGCGGTTGCAACGGGCGGTGGCGGCAGGGCGCCGGATTTCCAGGCGGTGAACATCGTGTCGAGGGTTTCGAACAGGCGACGGAACTGCATCCAGAACAGAATCGCCGCCGGCCAGTCGCGGAACGGAATCCGGGCCAGGGGGATTTTAAGCTCAGAGAGGATGCGTGCCAAAAGGTTCATGCCGACGTTATACGTCTAGGTTAGAACAATTGTCAAGGAAAATTTATGCTTTTGTGCTTATTTTCTAATTCGGGCGTTGAGACGGAGGTGGCGGATTAAGCTTCGCTCATCCGCCCAACAAGATATAACATTGAA
>CAIRTN010000123.1 GCA_903881515.1 uncultured Rhodospirillales bacterium
GGCCAAACGCCAACGCCCCAACGCCAAACCATTGAACCGGCGGGCAAGCCCCTACCTCAAGCGCCCAACCCAACCCCAAAACCGAATCTTCTACACGCCCGCCGTGGCAATCCAGGACCCTCCGCCCCACGCACGCCAACCACCTATGCCTCCGCGCCCCCTGCCTGCCCCTTCCGCCGCCGTCACCACCCTCCTCTCCCACCCACCAACAACCCCTCCACGGTCATTGTGAACCGTTGCGTGGCAATCCACGCTTTTCCGTGCCGACGCTCCGCGCCAACCGCCCAAGCCCCGCCAAACCGCGCGCGCGCGTAGCCAGCAACCCACGCAGCACCCCGCGTGCAAAACAAAAGCAAAAAAACCTGTCAACGGCCGCCGCGCCGGCCAGCCACCAATCAGGCAGCCACCCGCTCCGGCTCCCACGCCAGCGCCGCATACGGCACCTCGCGCTCCACCAGCGACAGCAACGCCAGATCGAGCACCATGCGCAATTCCGCCGCAGCTTGGACCCACTCTTCCGACCACTTGTCGAGAAATTCGTTGGCGGTCATCCGACGCAACGTGCGAACCGAGACCAACCGGCCCAACCGCTCATGCAAGTCCCGCAACACCGGCTCGACCTGCCGATCCAGCTCTTCCGGCAACCACCGCAACATCACTGCCGCCGCCGGCTCCGCATCCGTCTCATCCGCCAGCAGCCAGCCCAACGACGTCACCGGCCGAAGCTCGGCATATCGCCCATCCCTGAGCAACGCCGCGAAATCCCCCGCAGTCGCGCCCGGCTCCGTTAGCATCGCCAGCCGCAGCGCATAATCCCCAGCGCCATCATCCACTGCTGCAGTTGGCGCGGCGGCTGCACCCCCCCGGCGATACCGCCATGCCAGCAGCCGCACCACAGGATGGTTCGGATACCGCGCCAACAGCCCATCCAACGCCATATGCGCCTCCGTACGCAACCGCGCCCGCTCCGCCGCCGTCACAAGCGCCAGCCGCTTGTCCGCAAGCGCCGGCGACAACAGAAACCCGGCCCGTGTCGCCACGGCGGAATTCCGCAACTCATCCCACCCACTTGCTTCTGCCGCCTCCGCGCCGTCGGTCACCGCTTCGATGGCGTCGCCACGCCATCCGCCAAGCGGGCGCGCGCGCCCCTCCTGCACTGCCTGCAAATGCTCCCCGAGCGTGTGGGCTTCAGTGCCTTTGAGCCCCCGCAATTCCTCAAGGATCGGCGCAACCTCAGCCATCCGCCTCTGGTCCAGCAGCAACAGCCCGAGGTCGAGACGGCAGACCGCATTGCGCGGGGACCGCTGCATGGTCGCCCGATAAAGCGTCTCAGCCTCCGCAACCCGCCCCGTGCCGGCCAACAGATGCGCGAGCCCATTCCGAGACATATCGTTATTCGCGGATCGCAGCATTGTCGCACGATACAGCGTCTCAGCCTCCGCCACCCGTCCCGCACTCGCCAGCACATGCGCGAGAGCGTTTGGGTGCAACTCATTGTCCGGGAACTGCCGCATCGCCCGCCGAAACAGCGCCTCCGCTTCCGCCGTCCGTCCCGCCTGAGCCAGCAATTCCGCCAACGCATGCGGAGCCACATCGTTTTGCGGGAAAGCCCGCGTCGCCTCCCACAACACTGTCTCCGCCAGATCAAGATGTCCGAGCCGGCGCAGCGCGTGCGACCACAGCAACCAACTATGCTGATCCGTCCGATCGCACGCGATCGCCGCCCGTGCCAGCCGCAACGCCCACGTCGGATACCGCGACAGGAGCCGGTTGCCAACAACATTGAACGACCGCGTCAGATTGTAGGTATCTCCAGACCACTCCGTGAACGCCTCAAAGTCGCGCAGGAATCTGCCGAACAGTCGCTCCGCCTCAACCGATGTCGCGTTCAAGATGCGATCGGCTGTAGCATGGTTCTCCCGCAGCGTTGCTGTCGGCGCAACCCGCATCGGCGCGACCGCCGCTTGCCCCGACCGCAGCCCGATCTCCTCCGCCCACCACCCCGCCAGATACCGGCACGGCTCATCGCCCAGAACCGGCGCCAGCCGCTTCTGCCAATATCCCGGCCCGCGCGGATACAGCGCCACCAGCGCCCGCCATTCCGCCACAAACCGCGCCTTGCCTGCTCCCGAATTGGCCAGCCGCCGCCCCCAGGCCAGCAACCCGGCGAACATATCGTCCGCCGGCACCTCCTGCGTCCCTGCCTCGGCCCCCGGCATCGCCTGCAATCCGGTCAGCGCGATCTGCAGGTAATGCTCCGCCAACTCCCCCCGCCCGACCTGCGCGCACATCTCCAGCCACCGCGCCGCCAACCGGCGATCCGTCTGATGCCGCGCCAACCCGCGCCAGACTTCGCCGCGCAGATCAAGGCTTGTCGGCCGCGTCAGCCCGCCCGCCCACGCCAACGCCTCGCCCAACCGCGCCGCCAGCAGCCCGGCCGTTTCCGGCACCGGCAGCACGCACACCACCCCAAGCGCCTGCGCCGCATCCAGTGCCGCGCCGTTCCACTCAGCGCTGCCCGGCACCGGCGCCGCCAGCCGCGCCACGAACCACGCCGTCAGCGCCCGATCAACCAGTGCCCGATCCGCCGCCGCCTCCGGCGTCGCGCCGCGCGGCAACACCCGCAGCAGCACATCCGCCCCATCCAGCCGGAAATACGGCGCCACCTGGTCCCAGCCGCCGATCAACGCCTCCAGCCGCGCCGCCGGCGCGTCACGGAATGCGGTCAACCAGGCCTGGGGATCATCGAATGTCACAGGGCGCCGTCATAAAACCATAGGTTCAGCGAAGTCGTCACGGCCCGCCTCAGCGCGCACCCGCGCCAGATGCCCGTTGCGCAGCCCGGGCAAGTTACGCCCTTGTGCGAAAATCGGCAAACCGTCCACCAATTCAGTCACCGCATAAATTTGTTCCAATCGATAATCAATCCTAAAATTTAATAATTCCGCGACAAGGGGCGGACTGTCTTCCAGATGCACCGTCCGCCCATACGACCCGCCAATCCCGGCCCGCGGCTTCGGCGAAGGGTAGAAATAAGGGCTGAGACTGCCATCCAAAACAGTTGGCGCCGCAAACAGATGCCGCCGCCGATCTTCCGCCGCATTCAGCACGTCGGATACCCGATACCGCATCTGCACCAGCAGCATCGGGGCATCAGGTGCAGCGCTGAGATGGCCCAATCCCAGTTGGGCCCGAAGTTTCACAGCCCAATCCGCCGCATCCGCCGCGGCCCGAACTTCGTCGAGGCACGCCGCGAACATCGGCCGCGCATCCCGCGCAAGATTCCAGGCTTCGACAAACTTTGCCAACTCCGCGGCCACGCCAGGATCGCCCGCCCCCCGCCGCGTCAGCAGATCATGTAGTATCGTTTGTCCGCCAGCAGCGCCGTACCGGTTTCCGGCAATCCGATCGAGCGTCTCGACCCGCACCAGCACCTGCTCACCCGGCTTGGGCAGCAACGCATCGCTATTGTCTGGGTCGAACGTCGCCGAAACGCCGCTCCGATCCGCCAGGATCACTCGCTGCTTGACGTACGCTGCATGCCCTTGCTCGAACACCGGCTTACCCGCGGCAATCGCCTTGTATTGCACCCACCGTGCCGCCGAAACCCGCTCCTCAAACGCGAAATTGTCCCCGTTCGCCCGGTCATACACGTTCCCCGAGCGCCTGAGCACGTCGAGCGCTCCGGCCAACGGAGAATTATTAGCGAGCGGCATCGGTGCAGGGCCTCAAGGTCATGGAAAACATCCGAAGCGCGCGTTCCCGGCCGGAAAACAGCATTCCTGTTGTGGAACGGAATTCATCACATTCTGTGGCGCCAGGCAATACGATCATACCCAGGCCGTCGCTTCCGCTTACTCCTTACAACAGCTTATCCCCGCCGCACATTATCCCCATGCACGGGGATCCCAATCTGCTCGAAACACACCTTGGCAAACGCAGCCACCCCGGCGCGGATCACCTCCTTGCTCGGCATCGCGAAACACAGCCGCAGATAACTCGCCGCCGCCGCCCCGTCGCACGCCCAGTCCGGCCCGGCATTGAACACCAGCCCCACCTTCGCCGCCGGCTGCACCAGTGTGCGCACATCGACGCCATCCGGCAGCTTCATCCACAGGAAAATCCCCCCCTTCGGCCGGAACACCTGCATCGACGTGCCGAACTTCTGCGCGACCGCCTCGACCATCACATCCAGCTTTTCCTCGAGCACCACCGACAGATGCGCGATATGCGCATCGAAATGCGTCGCGAAATATTCCGCGATCACCATCTGATCCAGCGCCCCGGTGCCGCCATCGCTCTTGCAGGCCACCATCCGCCGCAGCACCGCACCATCCGCCACCTCCGTGCCCACACCCCCTTCAAAAAAAATCACCACCCGCAATTTTTTTCCTTGCCATCCAACCAAAGATTATATAAAAACACATTTAATGGTAAAACACCAACCGGCTCACATCGCATCTGGCCACCTCAAAACCCTAGTCGCCCGTGTGCGGCACGCCGGCGGAGCTGTGTCCGAAACCATCCTGCTCTGGCTCGCCCTGCGCCAACTCATGCAATCCCTCACCGAGCTTTTCACCGCCTGGAAATCCGGCACCCTCCCGCCACTGCCCCAGCCAACGGCCATCGAGACACCTCTCGCCGAGCCCGTCCGGCCCGCCCCACAAGCCGCCCCTCAGCGCGCCATCGCGGCACCACGCCCGAAATCCAGGCACACGCGCAGCACCCCGCGCGCGGCCGCCCCCACACCCAAATTACGCACCCCGGCCGCCCGACCCACGCCGGTCCGGTCCCGGCATCCCGCGCGAGCACGCCCCGCGCCCAAACCCGCCTTATGCTATAAGATTGCAAATCGCAATGAAAACAGCCACCTACGCCCTGCGGGAAACCCGCGTCTATTTCATTGCATTTTAGCAATAAAATATCCACCCAACAGCCAAACCGCCCGCCCGGTTGCCGCCGCCGCGAAGCTGACCGAGGATGCAAGGCGAAGGGGAACGTAGATGTATCTGAACAGCTTCGCCGACAGCACGGCGCCGCACGACATGGCCGGCAGCGAGGAATTCGCCAGCCTGCTGCAAAGTGCCGCCGACCTCGGCATCGATCACGCGCCGCAAACCGAATACCGCTCCGCCAACATCGTGCTGCGCGGCATGCGCTTCCATTATCTCGACTGGGGCAACCCCGCCCACCCCGCCATCATCCTGCTGCATGGCGGCCACCAGCAGGCGCATTCCTGGGACCTCGTCAGCCTCAACCTCGCCCGGCACTACCGCGTCATCGCGCTCGACCAGCGCGGCCACGGCGACACCGAATGGGCCCGCGATGCCGATTACACCGGCCAGGCGATGGCCGCCGATGCGGCTGGCTTCATCCGCGCCATCGGCTTCGAACAGCCCCCGGTGGTGATCGGCCACTCGATGGGCGGCCGCAACACCATGCTGCTGGCCCGCAACCACCCCGACCTGCTGCGCGCCATGGTGATCGTCGATATCGGCCCGGAACTCTCCGAACGCGGCCGCACCGCTATCGCCGGTTTCGTCAAAGCCAATGAGGAGTTCGACGACCTCGAACACTTCATCGCCAACGTCCGGCAATACGACCCCTACCGCCCACGCGCCCATATCGAGCGCACGGTGAAATACAACATGCTGGTCCGCGCCGACGGCAAATACGTCAGCAAATGCGACGGCACCCTCCGCCGCCTCGGCATCCGCCCGATGGCCCCCGGCGATGCCCTGACTCTTGCCGACGCGGCCAAACTCGACCTGCCCGCTCTGCTGGTGCGCGGCGCCGATTCCAACATCCTGGCTCCCGACGCCGCCGAGCGCTTCCGCGACGCCCTGCCGCAAGGCGTGCTGGTCACGGTCCCCAATTGCGGCCATGGCGTCCCCTCGCAGAACACCCCGGGCTTCCTCGCAGCCCTGCACGATTTTCTCGCCACTCTGCAAAGCGGAGGACAGCATGTCCGCTAACCAACTCTGCGCCGTCATCGGCCTCGGCAACATGGGCATCGAGGTCGCTGGCCGCCTCGCGCTCGCCGGCCCGGTGCGCGGCTTCGACACCTCGCCCGAACGCATCGCGCTCGCCACCGCCCGCTTCCTGCCGGTCGCCGACACCCTGATCGCCACCGTCGCCGGCGCATCCGCGGTGGTCCTCAGCCTGCCGACCCCGGCGGTCTCCCTGGCAACGGTGCAGACCCTGGCGCAGGCGATGCCGCGCGGCACCCTGATCATCGAAACCTCCACGGTGATCCCCTCCGACACCGCGAAAATGCTGGCGATCTGCGACGCCGCCGGAATCGGCTTCATCGACGCCGCCATCCAGTCCGGCGTCGAGATCATGGCCCGCGGCGGCTCCATGCTGCTGATCGGCGGCGCCCAGGCCGACATCGCCCGCGCCAAACCCTGGCTCGACGCCATGGCCTCCCTGCAAACCGTGATGGGCCCGGTCGGCGCCGGCTCGGCCGCCAAGGTGGTGAACAACGCCGTCGCCCACGCGGTCTATGTCGTCCTGGTCGAGGCTCTGGCGATGGCCCGCGCCAACGGCATCGGCACCGACGCCTTTGTCGATCTGCTGCGCGGCCCCGATGCCGGCCTGATGCGCCCGCTCACCCATCGCATCGGCGAACGCGTCGCCGGGGGCAATTACGCCCCCGGCATGCTGATGGAAGCCGCCCGCAAGGACTCCACTTTGGCACTCGCGATGGCGCAGCAGGACGGCATCCCGCTGTTCGCGGTGCAGGCGGCCCATACCGTCTACGAACTCGCCTGCGCCCAGGGCATGGGCCGCGAGGACTATGCCGCGCTCGCCAAGCTGTGGCCCGGCCTATGAGCCTCATCGACGATATCCGCGCCGTCGTCGGCGAGCGCGGCCTGCTGCTCGGCGCCGAGGCGATGCGCCCTTACCTGACCGACTGGCGCGGCAAGCTGACCGGCGATGCCGCCGCCGTGGTGCGCCCTGCCTCCACTGAAGAGGTCGCAGCCGTGGTCCGCCTCTGCCGCCGCGCCGGCGTGCCGATCGTGCCGCAGGGCGGCAATACCGGGCTGATGGGCGGCGCCACCCCGTTCCCCGGCCATGACGGCATTCTGCTGTCGCTCGGCCGGATGAACCGCATCATCGAACTTGATCCGGTGGGTTACACCATGACGGTGGAAGCCGGCTGCGTGCTGCAAACCTTGCAGGAAGCCGCCGCTTCGGCCGACCGGCTGCTGCCGCTGAGCCTGGGCGCGCAGGGCTCCTGCATGATCGGCGGCAACCTTTCCACCAATGCCGGCGGCGCGCAGGTGGTGCAGTACGGCAATACCCGCAGCATGGTGCTGGGGCTCGAGGTGGTGCTGCCTTCCGGCGAGATCTGGAGCCGGCTGCGCGCGCTGAAGAAGGACAATACCGGCTACGACCTGAAACACCTGTTCATCGGCGCCGAGGGTACGCTGGGCATCATCACCAAAGCGGTGATCAAGCTCTGGCCGAAACCGAAAGATGTCGCCACCGCCTGGGCCGCGGTGCCCGACCCGCAGGCCGCGGTCGAACTGCTGTCGCTGGCGCATGCGGCCAGCGAGGGCAACGTCACCTCCTGCGAATTGCTGCACCGCCTCGAGCTTGACGGGGTGATGCAACACATCCCCGGCGTGCAGGACCCGCTGCCGCGACGGGATACGTTCTACGTGCTGCTGGAATGGTCCTCCGCCCGGCCGGTGGCCGAGGGACGGGAGAGCATGGCATCGCGCCTGGAGCAGTTTCTCGGCGAGGCGATGGAGCAGGGCCTGGTGCTCGATGCCGTCATCGCGCAGAACGACGCGCAGGCGGCGAACATGTGGCGCATCCGCGAATCCTTCGCCGAATCCGGCCGCGCCGGGCCACCGGCGATCAGCTTCGACATGTCGGTCGCCACCTCGCGCATTCCCGATTTCATCGCCCGCGCCACGGTGGCGGCCCGCGCGGTGCTGCCGGGCATCCGGCCCTCGCCGATCGGCCATATCGGCGACGGCAACCTGCATTTCAATTTCAAGGCGCCGGAGGGCATGAGCCGCGAGGCCTTCGCGCAGTACACCGATCCTGTCACCCGCGCCTTCAACGACCTGATCGCCGATTTCGGCGGCTCGATCTCGGCGGAACACGGTATTGGCAGCGTGAAGATCGGCGAACTGGCGTATTATGCGCCCGAGGTGGAGCTGGATGTGATGCGTGCGATCAAACGCGCCCTCGATCCCGACAATCTGCTAAACCCCGGCAAGATTTTCAGCCTGTGAGGCAAGCATGACCCTTTGGGTCCGATACGAGCATGATGGTGCCACCGGTTTCGGCACGCTGGACGGAGAAGCGATCGCGGTGCACGCGGGCGACATGTTCGCGTCCCCAGCGCCGACCGGGACGACGCTCGCGCTGTCCGCCGTCCGCCTGCTGGCCCCGGTGCGCCCCGGCCAGTTCCTCGGCCTGTGGAACAATTTCCACGCCATGGCCGCCAAGCAGGGCAACGCCATTCCGGAAACCCCGCTGTATTTCCTCAAAGCTCCCGGCAGCCTGCTCGACCCCGGCGGCGTGATCCGCCCGCCGGCCAGCTATTCCGGCCGCACCGTCTACGAGGGTGAACTCGGCATCGTCATCGGCCAGACCTGCAAAGACGCCGACGAAGCCACCGCGGCCGCCGCGATCTTCGGCTACACCTGCGTCAACGACGTGACCGCCATCGGCTTCTTCGAGGGCGACCCCGCCTTCGTGCAATGGGCCCGCGCCAAAGGCTGCGACACATTCGGCCCGATCGGCCCCGCGATCGCCACCGGGCTCGCTTGGCAGAGCCTGCAAATCCGCACCCTGCTCGACGGCCGCGTGCGACAGGATTACCCGGCCAGCGACATGATCCTGCCGCCGGCCCGCATCGTCTCCCTGCTGTCGCGGGAGATCACCTTGCGCCCCGGCGACCTCATCGCCTGCGGCACGTCGAACGGCGTGCTGCCGATGCGTCCGGGCATGAAGGTCGAAGTGGAAATCGCCGGCATCGGAGCGCTCGTCAACAGCTTCGCCACTTCGTGAGATTCCTTGGGTTCGTCATCCTTGCCGTTCTGGCCAGGCTGACGCTGCTCTGGCTCCTCGCGCTGCCCTATGACGGGCTTGGCGAAGCGATGTGCCATTTCGATTGCGGCTGGTACGAACGCATCGCGGTTCTGGGCTACGGCGCCGATTCCGAGTGGAAGGACTATGGCAGCCTGCCGCACTGGGTGTTCTTCCCGCTCTATCCCGCCTTGCTGCATATGGTCAGCCTGATCCTGCCGGTCCGCATCGGCGGCGTCCTGCTCTCGGCGACCTGCCTCGTCGGCCTAGCGCTCACCGGCCGTGCCTATCTGGTGCGCACCCGCACGGTTGTCGCGCCGCTGACCTGGCTTGGCGTCGTGGTGCTGTTCCCGCTCGGGCTGTTCTTCACCGCGGTGTATACCGAGGCGCTGTTCGCCCTGCTCACCACGGCCTGCCTGCTGGCCCTGCGGGCACGCCGCCCGTGGCTGGCTGCGGGGGCCGCCGCACTGGCCAGCGCGACGCGGCCGACCGGCGTGCTGCTGGCGCCGCTGGCACTGTGGCAGTGCGCCGCGCGGCTGCGCGCGGTCTGGCCGGTTCCGCTCCCCCGGGCCCTGATCATCCTCGCGCCGGTGGCGCTGGCCCCGGCGGGATTGCTGCTGTTCAGCCTGGCGCAATGGATCGCGGTGGGCGACCCGCTGGCCTTCAGTCATCAGCAGATCCTGTGGCACCGCGTCTGGGTTGGCCCGTTCGTGACCATCACCGGCGGCCTGCTGGCCGGCGATCTCGGCAAACTGTTTGCCGACCCGAGCGAAACCTGGGGCGCACTCTGGGCGCTGTTCGGCCTCGCCGTCGCCGCCGATCGCGCGCGCCGGCGGCTCTGGGCCGAGGCCTGGCTGCTCGCCGCCTGCATCCTGTTGCCGGCGGCCACCGGCCTCGACTCGCTGCCGCGCTATGTCGGTACCAATCCGGTGTTCCTGTTCGCCGTGCATGATCTGCTCGCCGGCCGCCCACGCCGCGCGGCTTTGGCCTGCGCCGGGTTTGCCGTGCTGTTCGCGCTGGTCGCCCGCGGCTGGATGCAGGGCGCCGGCGGAATTTTCTAGCCGGTGGTCTCGATGTCTTCCAACGAGAACTGCCCCGCCTCTTCGTCGTAGGCGAACAGCTCGGCATAGCGGCCCCAGCCGATCACCGCGCGCAGCGTCTCGTCGGCATAATCCGGCGACATATGGTCTTCCAGCTCGTCGCGGAAGCGCAGCGCCGGGGCGCGATGGTTCCAGCGCTCATCCAGCGTGCGGCGGATCGAGGCGGCGAGCTTCACGTTGGTCTTCAGCGCGGTGGCAAAGATCGCCTTGCGCCCATCGGTGTCGGCATCGACGAACTGCTTGCCGGTATCGGTCATCAGCAGATCGCCTTCCTCCAGCACCGCCAACCGAAGCAGCGCCAGCGTCTCGCCCAGCGGCAGCAACTCGTCCGCTTCGAGCTGCAAGACGGCCGCCAACGCCGGCAGATCGGCGCGGCCATTGTACGGCGCGCCCGCCAGGGCCTCCAGCAGACCGGCCAGCAGGTTGGTGTTCACCGGATGCAGCGGCGTGGCAAGGCCTGCCTCCATCGCCGGAGCCTGCAGGCTCGCCGGCGCTTGCGGCGCACGGCGGGTCATCAGGGCGTAGATGTCATCCACCATCTGCCGGAATGCCGGATCGAGCCGCTTGCGCGGATGGGGGAACGGCACCTTCAACTCACTCGCCACCCGGCCGGGGTTAGACGAGAACACCAGGATGCGGTCGCACAGCAGCACCGCCTCCTCGATATTATGCGTCACCATCAGGATTGACTGCACCGGCAGCTTGCCCTCGGTCCAGAGATCGATCAGGTCGGTGCGCAGAGTCTCTGCGGTCAACACATCGAGCGCCGAGAACGGCTCATCCATCAGCAGCAGATCGGGATGCACCACCAGTGCGCGGGCCAGACCGACCCGCTGGCGCATACCGCCGGAGAGTTCCTTCGGATAGGCGCTTTCGAAACCGCCGAGGCCGATCAGGTCGATCGCTTCCTCCGCCCGCTTCTCCCGCTCGGCGCGCGGCACGCCGAGTGCCTCGAGGCCGAGTTCCACATTCTCCTGCACGGTCAGCCAGGGAAACAGCGCGAAGCTCTGGAACACCATCGCCACCCCATCCGCCGGGCCTTTCAGCAACTCGCCGCGCCAGCGCACGTTGCCCGCGGTCGGCGACAGCAATCCGGCGACGATGCGCAGCAGGGTGGATTTGCCCGAGCCGGAACGGCCGAGCAGGCCGACGATCTCGCCCTGGTGCAAGGTCAGGTTCACATCGTCGAGCACAACCAGATCGGCGTTGCTGTCCTTGTGATAGGCCTGCCGGCAGCCCGAGACCTGCAACAGCGGGGTCACGGCGTCCATGCGGTGTCTCCTTAGCCGAGGGTGGTCCGCCGGGCGGCGAACTCGTAGATCGGCCGCCACAGCAGCCGGTTGAACAGCACGACGTAGACCGACATCACCACCACGCCGAGCACGATCTGATGGAAATCGCCGGCATCGGTGGCCTTGGCGATATAGGCACCCAATCCATGGGCTGCGAGCTTGGTATCACCCCAGGCGGCGACCTCGGACACGATCGCCGCGTTCCACGACCCGCCCGAAGCCGTGATCGCCCCGGTGACGTAGTACGGCAGGATGCCGGGCAGGATCACCCGGCGCCACCACAGCCAGCCGCCGACGCGGAAATTCTGTGCCGCTTCCTGCAAATCGCCCGGAAACGCCGCGGCGCCGGCAATCACGTTGAACAGGATGTACCACTGGGTGCCGAGCACCATCAGCGGGGTCAGCCAGATGTCCTCGTTCAGATGGAAATGCACGATCATCAGCACGAAGGGCGGAAACAGCAGATTGGCCGGGAACGCCGCCAGGAACTGCGCCACCGGCTGCACCCGCCGCGACCAGGCCGGCCGCAGCCCGAGCCACACGCCGACCGGCACCCAGATCAGCGAGGCCAACGCCATCAGCACCGCCACCCGAACCAGGGTGATCAGGCCGAGCAGCACGGCCTCGCCGAGGTCCGACCAACTCAACGTCGCGGTGACGAAGGTCACGATCTGATAGATCGCCGCCACCACGCCGCCGGCAACCAGCACCGCAAACACGGCATCCGCCGCGCGCGAGGACGGTTCTGGGCCGGTGAGTTTGGGTCTCGGCCGGCTGAACGGCAGTTTCAGCCGCAGCCCGGTGATCAGCCCGAACAGATCGCCCACCGCTTCGCCCGCCACACGCAGCACATGCGTGCGCCGGAGCAGGCTCAGCACCCAGGGATCGGCCGCGGTGGCGCCCTGCGTTGTTTCGAAGCGGAATTTCGCCGACCAGGCGACCAGCGGGCGGAACAGCAACTGATCATAAGCCAGAATAACCACGAGCATCGCCAGGATCGCCCAGCCCACCGCCGTGATATCCTTCGCCTCCAACGCGGCTGCCACGTAAGCGCCGATGCCGGGCAGCTTCCAGGTGTTGTCGCCCAGCGTGATCGCTTCGGACGCCACCACGAAGAACCAGCCCGCCGACATCGACAGCATGGTGTTCCACACCAGCCCCGGCATAGCGAACGGCACTTCCAGCCGCCAGAAACGCTGCCAGCCCGTCAGCCGGAAGCCGCGCGTGGCCTCGTCCAGATCGGCCGGCACGGTGATCAGCGACTGATAGAAGCTGAACGCCATGTTCCATGCCTGGGAGGTGAAGATCGCGAAGATCGCCGCGAGTTCGAGGCCCAGAACCCGGCCGGGGAACAGCCCCATGAAGAACGCCACGGTGAAGCTGAGGAAGCCCAGGATCGGCACCGACTGCAGAATATCCAGCACCGGCACCATGATCAGCTTCGCCCGCCGGCTTTTCGCCGCCAGCGGTGCGTAGGTGAAGGTGAACAACAGCGAGGCGAACAGGGCGGCGAACATGCGCAAGGTGGTGCGCAGCGCGTAGCCAGGCAGGGTCAGCGGATCGAGCACGATCGGCGTCGCTTCCAGCGCGGTGAGCGGCACCAGCGTGCCGCGCGCGGCCTGTGCCGCCGCGACCAGAAAGCCGATGACGCAGAGCAACGCCACCATGTCCCAGATATTGGGCAGGCGTCGTCCGGCAGCGGCGAGCATGGCGGGGCGGTTCATGTCGCGGTGTTAGCGGCGTCCGCGCCACCTGTCATCTGGAGTCGCGTGGCAGTTGCGTGACGATTTAGCCGGTTCCCGTGCTGCCGAAGCCGCCGGCGCCGCGCGCGGTCTCCGGCAGGGTGTCGGTTTCCTGCCAGGACGCCCGGATCACCGGCGCCAGCACCGCCTGGGCAATGCGCATGCCGCGTTCGACCGTGAATGGCGCATCGCCCGCATTCATCACGATCACCTGCAGTTCGCCGCGGTAATCCTCGTCGACCGTGCCCGGGCTGTTCGGCAGCACGATGCCGTTCTTCAGCGCCAGGCCCGAACGCGGGCGCACCTGCAACTCGTAGCCGGGGGGCAGGGCGATGGCGAGGCCGGTGGGCACCAGCACGCGCTGACCGGGGGCAATGGTCATCGGCGCCGCGACGGCGGCCAGCAGGTCCATGCCGGCGGCGCCCTGCGTGGCGTAGGACGGCAGGGCCAGCCCCTCGCTGTGCGGCAGCCGCTTGACCGCGACGCTGACGCTCATGCCAGCGCTGCCGCGACGCGGGCGGCCAGCCGGGCGGCGACCGCGTCCTTGTCCATTCGGGGCCAGTCCTCGATGCCGTCATGGGTGATCAGATGCACTTCATTCTCCGTTCCGCCCATGATGCCGGTGGCGGGTGATACGTCATTGGCGACGATCCAGTCGCAGCCCTTGCGCCGCAGCTTGTCGGCGGCGTGGGTGCGCAGGTCGTGCGTCTCGGCGGCGAAGCCCACCACCAGACGCGGCCGTTCGGGGCCTGTGGCCGACAGGGTGGCGAGAATGTCGGGGTTGGGTACCAGATGCAGGCCGGGCGGCGCGCCGTCGGGGGTTTTCTTCAGCTTCAGGCCGGCAGCGTTTTCCACCCGCCAGTCCGCCACCGCCGCGGCACAGATCGCCGCGTCCGCCGGCAAGGCGGCGGTGCAGGCCGCCAGCATCTCGGCCGCGGTTTCCACCCGGCGCACCGTGACACCGGCGGGATCGGGGACGCTGACCGGGCCGCTGACCAGAGTGACCCGCGCGCCGAGCGCGGCGAGCGCGCCGGCGATGGCGTGGCCCTGCCGGCCGCTGGAGCGGTTGGCGATGTAGCGCACGGGGTCGATCGGCTCATGCGTCGGCCCGGAGGTGACCAGCACGTGCCGGCCGGCGAGCGGCTGCGGCGCGGTCAGCAGCGCCCCGATCGCCGCCAGGATCGCGGGCGGTTCGGACAGCCGTCCGGCGCCGAACTCGTTGCAGGCCATCGCGCCCTCGTCCGGCCCAATCACCGCGACGCCGCGGCGGCGCAGGGTCGCCACGTTGGCCACCGTCGCCGGATGGCTCCACATCCGCACATTCATCGCCGGCGCCACCAGCACACGCTTGTCGGTGGCCAGCAGCAGCGTCGAGGCGAGATCGCCGGCCAGCCCCGCGGCCATTTTCGCCAGAATATCCGCGCTCGCCGGCGCGACCACCACAAGGTCGGCGCTACGCGAAAGCTGGATATGGCCCATCTCGCTCTCATCGGTCAGCGAGAACAGGTCGGTATACACCTTCCCCTCGCTGATCGCCTGCAGGCTGAGCTGGGTGACGAACTGCGCCCCGCCCGCGGTCAGCACACAGGTCACAGCACAGGACGCCTTGCGCAGCAGCCGGATCAGCTCGATCGCCTTGTAAGCGGCAATGCCGCCCGAGACGATCAGCAGAACCCGCTTTCCCGCAAGTGTCACAGGCGCCAGCCGGTATGGATTGCCGCGATGCCGCCCGAAAGGTTTCGGACGCTGACGCGCGACAGGCCGGCATCGCGCATCATCCCGGCCAAAGTCTCCTGATCGGGGAAGGTGCGGATGCTCTCGGCGAGGTACTGGTAGCTTTCGGCATCGCCGGCCACCGCCTTGCCGATGCGCGGCAGGGCCTGGAAGCTCCAGAGATCGTAGAGTTTCTCCAGCGCCGGGATCTGCAGCTTGGAGAATTCCAGGCAAAGAAACTTGCCGCCCGGCTTTAGCACGCGGCGGATTTCCCGCAGCACGGCCGGCTTGTCGGTGCAGTTGCGCAGGCCGAACGCCATCGACACCGTATCCACACTGCGATCCGGCAACGGCAGGGCTTCGGCGTCGGCGGCGAGGATGCTGAGGTCGCGCACATGCCCGCGCGCGATCGCGCGCTCGTGGCCCACCGCCAGCATCGCCGGATTGATGTCCGACAGGATCGCCGGGCCGCCGCCGCCTTCGAGCCAGAGGAAGCTGATATCGCCGGTGCCACCCGCGAGGTCCAGCAACTGCTTGCCGGGGCGCGGGTTCAGCGCGGTGATGTAGATGCGCTTCCAGATGCGGTGCACGCCGAGCGACATCAGATCGTTCATGATGTCGTATTTCGGCGCCACGCTTTCGAAGACCGCGCGGACCATGGGTTTCTTCGCCTCGGCCGGAACCTGGCGGAAGCCGAAATCAGTCTGGGGAGCCGGATTGTCGCTCATGGGCGTATTCATATACGCTTCCGCCCCATGCCGGAACTCCCCGAGGTTGAAACCGTGATGCGCGGGCTCGCTGCCTGCCTTGACGGCCATGTGATCCGCCGCGCCGAGGTGCGGCGCGCCGATATGCGCTGGCCGCTGCCCAAGGGGCTGGCAAAGCGGCTGACCGGAGCGCGGGTGGAAGGTTTCCGCCGGCGCGGCAAGTACATATTGATGCGGCTGGATGGCGGGGACAGCCTGCTGATCCATCTCGGCATGTCCGGCCGGATGCTGATCAGCCCGGCCGGGATCAACGACATCCCGGCGCATGAGCATGTGATGCTGGAGACCGACAGCGGCATGCGGGTCGGGTTCGTCGATCCGAGACGTTTCGGATCGGTCGATCTGCTGCCGACGGCGGATGAGGACACGCATAAGCTGCTCGCGGGCATGGGGCCGGAGCCGCTGGGGGCCGATTTCACTGCGAAATTCCTGGCCGGCAAGCTGGCGGGCAAGCGCACCCCGATTAAGGCGGCGCTGCTGGACCAGCACATCGTCGCCGGGCTGGGCAACATCTATGTCTGCGAGGCGCTGTTCCGCGCCGGCATCGCGCCGACTCGGCTGGCCCAAACGGTGACCGGCCCGGCGGTGAAGCGCCTGGTGGTGGAAATCAAGGCGACGCTGAACGAGGCGATCGCCGCCGGCGGCTCCTCGCTGCGCGACTACGTGCAGCCGGATCGCGAGCTTGGCTATTTCCAGCACGCCTGGAAGGTCTATGGCCGCGAGGGGGAGCCGTGCCCGGACTGTCCCGGGCCGCCGGGATGCGCGGGGGTTGCGCGGATCGTGCAGTCGGGTCGCAGTACCTTCTATTGCCCAAGGCGGCAGGCCTAGCTAGGAAGCGGCGCGCAAGGAGAACCGCCATGCCCGAGATGATCATCGTTGAGACCCAAGGCCCGGTTGGGCTGATCCGCCTGAACCGGCCGGAGGCGCTGAACGCGCTGTGCGACCAGCTGATGGGCGAACTGGGCGATGCGCTGCTCGCGTTCGACGCCGATCCGGCGATCGGTGCCATAGTGCTGACCGGCAACGAGAAGGCGTTCGCCGCCGGCGCCGACATCAAGGAGATGAAGGATCGCGGCTATCCGGCGGTCTATCTCGACGACTTCATCGGTAAAAGCTGGGAGACCGTGCTGCGGGTGAAGAAGCCCGTGATCGCCGCGGTGGCCGGCTTCGCGCTGGGCGGCGGCTGCGAGCTGGCGATGATGTGCGACATGATCATTGCCGCCGATACCGCGAAGTTCGGCCAGCCGGAGATCAACCTGGGCGTCATCCCCGGCGCCGGCGGGTCGCAGCGGCTGACGCGCGCTGTGGGCAAGTCCAAGGCGATGGACATGATCCTCACGGCGCGGATGATGGACGCCGCCGAGGTCGAGAAGGCCAACCTGGTGTCGCGTGTGGTGCCGGCGGCGGAGCTGATCGCCGAGGCGCTGAAGATCGCCAACAAGATCGCGAGCCTCTCGCCTGTGGCCGTGGCCATGGGCAAGGAGGCGGTGAACCGCGCTTTCGAGACCACGCTGAACGAAGGTGTGCGCTTCGAGCGCCGCATTTTCCTGTCGTTGTTCGGCACGCCCGACCAGCGCGAGGGGATGTCGGCGTTCGCCGAGAAGCGCAAGCCGACGTTCCGCCGCGGATGATGCAGCCGCGTGGCGGACGCGCGGCAGGTTTGAACGCCGTTTCTTGACTCTGCCCCCCGCGCTGCATAGAACCTCCTTTCCAATCGCTGGTCGGCACGTTGCTGGCCTCGACAACCCTTCGCCTTGAAGAGATCACATGGCCAACACCGCCTCCGCGCGTAAGCGTATCCGCCAGAACGAACGCCGCAATGCGCGCAACACCGCACGTCGTTCGCGCACCCGCACGTTCGTCCGCAAGGTCGAAGAGGCGATTGCCAGCGGCGACAAGGCTGCGGCCGCGGCGGCTCTGCAGGCGGCGCAGCCGGAACTGCAGCGTTCGGTGATCAAGGGCACGGCTCACAAGAACACCGTGTCGCGCAAGATTTCGCGTCTTTCGGCGCGCATCAAGGCGATCGCCGCCTCCTGATCAAGCCTTCGGCCTGACGCTGCGGCGTCAGGTTTCGAGAGGCTTTGATAGGTTTTGCGACAATTCAATGACATGTAGTATCTGCTTCAGAGATTACCGAACATTTGTTCGGTAATCTCTGATTTTATTATAGGCTTTATTTTTTACTTCTTTGCATACGGCCTCACGGGAAATTTTGATTGCTTCGAGCGGGGTTTGGCCCTACTCATTTCTTGGTCGGGCTGGCGGCGCGGTTCACTGGACTGCTCCTCGATTGCATCGCTTCCCTTGGCAAAACTGCCCGGAAATCCGGGAAAAGTGAGACGTGCCGAAGACCTTTCGGCCAAGGAAGGCGGATCGTGGACTACAGGGGTGCCTCTTTTGTGAACGACGTGACGCCCTCCTCCGCAGCGCCGCAACTGGCCACCATTTGGGCGCGTGTCCGCGGACGCTTGCAACAGCAGGTTGGCGAAGTCGAATACCGCACCTGGCTGCGGCAGATGACCATGGCTGGTATTTCCGGCGACGAGGTCACTGTGCTGCTGCCCACACGCTTCCTGCGCGACTGGGTGCGCAGCCATTACGGCGAACTGCTGACCACGCTGTGGCAGGCCGAAACACCGAATGTCCGCCGCGTGGTTCTGAATGTTGGCTCCGAAGCAGGGGAGAGCCCGGCGAACGCCCTGGCGGAATCCGTTAGCCCGGCCCCGAAGACCGCTGAGTTGCATTATTTCGAGCCGCGTCACGCCGAACCGCGCACCGCCGAGCCGCGCAGTATCGAGCCGCGCTGGGCCGATCCGCGTGGCGATGAGCGGCCGGCCGATGCCGCGACGCTCGATCCCCGCTTTACCTTTGAAAGCTTCGTGGTCGGCAAGCCGAACGAATTCGCCTGCGCCTGCGCGCGCCGGGTTGCCGAACTGCCGGCCTCGCAAGGGTTCAACCCGCTGTTCCTGTATGGCGGCGTCGGCCTGGGCAAGACCCACCTGATGCATGCCATCGCCTGGGAACTGACCGACCCCAAGCGCCCAGGCGGCCCGCTGACGGTGACCTACATGTCCGCAGAGCGGTTCATGTACCGCTTCATCGCCGCCATCCGCGCCAATGCGACGATCGACTTCAAGGAACAGCTGCGTGCCTCGCACGTGCTGATGATCGACGACCTGCAGTTCCTGGTCGGCAAGGACGCGACGCAGGAGGAGTTCTTTCACACCTTCAACGCCCTGGTCGATGCCGGGCGGCAGATCGTGGTTTCCGCCGACAAATCGCCGGCCGACCTTTCAGGGCTGGAAGAGCGCGTGCGCACCCGCCTCGGCTGCGGCATGGTCGCCGACCTGCATGCCACGACGTTCGAACTGCGGGTGTCGATCCTGGGCGCCAAGGCCGCCAAGGCCGGGTTGGATATCCCGCCGAAGGTGCTGGAATTCCTGTCGCACAAGATCACCAGCAATGTCCGCGAGCTCGAAGGCGCGCTGAACCGGCTGATCGCGCACGCCAACCTGTTCAACCGCTCGATCACGTTGGAAACCACGCAGGAAGTGCTGCACGACATCCTCAAGGCGCATGACCGCCGCGTCACCATCGAGGAAATCCAGCGCCGTGTCGCCGAGCACTATAATATCCGCCTCACCGACATGGCCTCGCCCCGCCGTGCCCGCGCCGTGGCCCGGCCGCGGCAGGTTGCAATGTATCTGGCCAAGCAGCTGACCAGCCGCAGCCTGCCGGAAATCGGTCGGAAGTTCGGCAATCGCGACCACACGACGGTGATGCACGCGGTCAGCCGGGTGGGCGAATTGATGGCTGTGGAGGCCGCGTTCGCCGAAGATGTCGAACTGCTGCGCCGAATGCTCGAATCATAGCCGATTCGCTGGCTTTCCGAGTGGTTGCGGGGTTGCTAAGGTGCTTGACCGATTCGCCCTGGGGCCGGTCAAGAGGATGATACGATGAAGTTCAAGGCCGATCGCGCCATTCTGCTCAGAGCGCTTGCCCATGTGCAGAGCGTGGTCGAGAAACGCAATACCATCCCCATCCTGGCCAACGTGATGATCGCGGTGCGCGACGGGCGCCTGACCTTCACCGCCACCGACATGGAAATTGCCATCGTCGAGGATGTCGCCGCCACCGCCACGCGCAACGGCGCCTGCACCGCACCAGCCGCGACGCTGTACGACATCGTGCGCAAGCTGCCGGACAATGCCGAGGTCGAGCTGGATCATCCGGGCGGCGACGCACAGCTCGCGCTGCGCGCAGGGCGCTACGCCACCAGCCTGGTCGTGCTGCCGACGGAAGATTTCCCGTCGATGACCGCGGGCACCCTGCCGCACAAGTTCAGCCTGCCGGCACACACCCTGCGCGCGCTGATCGATCGCACGAAGTTTGCGATCTCCACCGAGGAAACGCGCTACTACCTCAACGGCATCTACATGCACGCCACCGAGAGCGATGGGCAGAAAGTGCTGCGCGCGGTCGCCACCGACGGACACCGCCTGGCCCGCGTCGAAGAGCCGCTGCCCGCCGGCGCCGGCGCCATGCCCGGCGTGATCATGCCGCGCAAAACCATCAACGAAGTGCGCAAGCTGCTGGACGAGGTCTCCGAGGATGTCGAGATCGCGCTGTCCGATACCCGCATCCAGTTCAAGGCCGGCACCATCACGCTGACCAGCAAGCTGATCGACGGCACCTTCCCGGAATACGAGCGGGTGATCCCGCACGACAACGACAAGGTGTTGCGCGTCGGCAGCAAGGATTTCGCCGACGCCGTGGCCCGCGTCTCCGCCATCTCCTCCGAGCGCTCGAAGCCGGTTAAACTCTCGCTGGCGCGCGACCTGCTGGTGCTCAGCGCCTCCAGCCCGGAGCAGGGCACCGCGACCGAGGAACTCGACGGCGAACGGGTGAGCTACGAAGCCGGGCCGCTCGAGATCGGCTTCCAGGCGCGCTACCTGAACGACATCACCGACCAGATCAGCGAAAAGGTGGAGTTCCGCTTCAAGGACGGCTCAATGCCGACCGTGGTGCAGGACGTCTCCGACACCAGCGCGCTCTACGTGCTCATGCCGATGCGGGTGTAACCCACCCCTCCCATGGAGTGGGAAGCGCGGATTGCGCATTATGATCAGGTGACCAAATTCCCCCGCTCGCTGTTCGTGGCCGGCGAGGGGCGGGTGGTCGGTACATGGATCATGGGCAACGACTACCGGGTGAAATCAGGCTATTACGGCGGCTATCCGGCCGGATACCTGCGCCGGGTGAAAGCGCTGTTTCCCGACAAGAAAAAAGTGCTGCACCTGTTCTCCGGCCGCGTCGACCTCTCGGCGCTGCCCGGCGATACGGTGGACCTCAACCCCACCCTAACGCCGACCTATGTCGACGACGCACAGTCGCTGCAGAACGTGCCGCTGGACCAATACGACCTGGTGCTGGCCGACCCGCCCTACAGCATCGAAGACGCCGTGCGCTATCAGACCACGATGGTAAAACGCAACGTGGTGATGCGGGCCCTGCAAGGCGTGCGCCCCGGCACCCATATCGTCTGGCTGGACCAGGTACTGCCGATGTACCGCAAAGACGCCTTCGATATGGAGGCCGTGATCGGCATGGTGAAAAGCACCAATCACCGCTTCCGCGTGGTCACCGTGTTCCGTCGCCGCTGAGAAAGGTAAGCCAAGGCCAGAGCTTTGCCCTTGACCCAGCAGGGGACTCATACCAACCCGCGCAATGCGTGACTCTTCCGCGCATTGCGCGGGTTGGTATCGCGCGCGGGGTTGGCGGGGCGGCCGCGCGCCAAACCAAGACTCATGCCAGCCGCTGTTGACCCATCCTTCATGGGCCAACAGCGGCTGGCATGAGATCACCGCCACGGCATCCGCGACACCTCGAACTCGGCC
>CAIRTN010000124.1 GCA_903881515.1 uncultured Rhodospirillales bacterium
GGCCAGGACAAGGCCGAGGTGACCTGCTGGAAGGCCTGGGCGGACTGCATCAGCCCGCCCAGGGTCAGGCCGCCGCGCAGGAAGCGCGCGGTGCCGACCAGCACGGGGAACACCAGGGCCAGGGTGCCGTAGCCGGAGGAGAACGCGACCAACCGGGCGAGGCCGGTGGATTGCAGCCGCCAGGGCGGCAGGATCGCTTCGAACTGCTTGCCCAGGCGTTCGCGCTCGGCTTCCTCGCCGCGGGCCAGCGCGATGGGTTCGGCGCTCTCGCGGGCGCGCACCAGGCTAAAGCGGAAATCGGCCTCGCGGGTCTGCCGCGCATCGGTGGCGCGCACCAGCGGTCGGCCGAGCACGAAGGCGACCACGGCGCCGGTGCCGGCATAGAGGAAGGCGAGCAGCACGAGGTGTCCCGGCACCGGCAGTCCGGCGACGGTCACCCAGCCCGACAGCGACCAGAGGATGCCGACGAAGGTCACGAGGAGGAGGACGCAGGAGAACAGGCTGCTGGCCAGATCCACCGCGCCTTCGACGGCGATGCGGATGTCCTCGGCGATGCGGCCGTCGGGGTTGGCGTGATCGCCGGGGATCAGGCCGGCCTGATAATGCCGGGCATCCTCCATCCAGTTGCCGATGACGCGGGCGGTCAGCCAGCGCCGCCAGTCGATATAGAGCGCGCGGCGGATCGCCAGATGCGCGGTGTTGGTGGCCATGGTGCCGACGACGATCATCACGAAGATGAAGATCTGCGCCATCGCCTGTTTGGTGGCATGGCGTTCCAGCGCGTCGAACAGGTCGGCGTTCCACAGGTTCAGGCGGATGGCGATGGCGACCTGGGCGACGATGTCGAACACCAGGGACACCGCCAGGACGATGGGCTTCCAGCGCGCTGGGCCCACCCAGTACTGCCCGGTCAGCCGCAGGAAGGCGCGCAGCGACGACGGCGATGCGCCTGGCTCGGCAATGTCGGACATTTGTGTTCCCTGGCGCGGACTGCGCGGGCGGAGTGTGGTCGCCTGGCGCGGTGGCGTCGTGGGACGGAAAGCCCTCTGGGTAGAATCCGAACCTCATTCCGCCCACCGGGCTTCGGCTATGGAAACGGCATCGGTGCGCGACATCGCCGCACCCTGGATCATGCCCGCGTATGGATGCCGCAGCCCCCCCCACCGAACCGGCGCCATCGGCCCCACCGCCGCAGGCTGCGCGCTGGCGCGCGGTGCTGTTGCATCGCTGGATCTGGCTCGGCGTCGTGGTGCTGGCGGTTGGCGGCGGGGCGGCGTGGTATTTCCTGGATTTCAGCCAGCCCAGCGTCGGCTATGCCACAGCGGTCGTCACGCGCGGCGATGTCGAGAGCCGCGTCGTCGCGGCCGGCATCGTGCAGCCGTTGAAATATGTCGATGTCGGCGCGCAGACCTCGGGCAAGCTGCTGTCGCTGAAGGTCAGTCGCGGCGATCAGGTCAAGAAGGACCAGTTGCTGGCGGAGATCGACCCGATCCTGACCGAGACCGCGATCCGCTCGTCCACCGCGGCGCTGGAAAGCATGACGGCTCAGCGCAGCCTGAAGCAGGCACAACAGGCGCTGGCGGTGTCGGTGCAGGCGCGCAGCGACAAGGCGTTCGCCCAGGGCGGCGGGGTGTCGGCCAATGATCGCGACATCGCCCATGCCAATGTCGATATCGCGGTTGCCGATGTCGCGGCGCTGACGGCGCAGATGAAGCAGGCCACGGCGGCCATCGACACCGCGACGGCAAATCTGGCCTATACCAAGATCACCGCGCCGATGCCGGGCGAGGTGGTGTCGATCCTGGCGCTTGAGGGCCAGACGCTGAATGCCAACCAGTCGGCGCCGAACATTCTGCGGATCGCCGATATCAGCACGATCACGGTCTGGGCCCAGGTGTCGGAAGCCGACATCGTGCGGGTGAAGGCGGGGCAGACGGTGTATTTCACCGTGCTCGGCGATACCAGACGCTGGACCGGCACGGTGCGTCAGGTGCTGCCGACGCCGGAGCTGATCAACAACGTCGTGTTCTACGATGTGCTGTTCGACATCCCCAACACCGAAGGCATCCTGAAGATCCAGATGACCGCACAGGTGTTCATCGTGCTGGCGCAGGCCAAGGCGGTGCTGCTGATGCCGAGCGGGGTTGCCGGCAACACCGCCGATGGCGGCGCGATGAAGATCCGGGTGATCAACGCCGCGGGTGCTGCGGAAAGCCGCAGCATCAAGATCGGCATCAAGGGCGAGATCATGACCGAGGTGACCGAAGGGTTGCAGGAGGGCGAGCGCGTGGTGGTGCGGGAGAACACGGCGGCCTCCCCCGGGCTGTCGGTCAGCGCCCTCACCGCGCGCCCGGTCAGGTGATGAACGAGGCGCCGCTGATCGACCTCGCGGGCGTTGGCCGCACCTATCTGGCCGGCGGTGCACCGCTGACCGTGCTGCAGGGCATCACGCTGACGATCCGCGCTGGCGAATTCGTGGCGATCATGGGCGCCTCGGGCTCGGGCAAGTCGACGCTGATGAACATCATCGGCTGCCTCGACAAGCCGTCGGTTGGTGTCTACCGCGTGCGTGGGGTGGATGTGGCCAGTCTGGACGGCGACGCGCTGGCGGCGCTGCGGCGGGATACGTTCGGCTTCATCTTCCAGCGCTACAATCTGATGTCCGACCTCAGCGCGCTGGAGAATGCCGAGGTGCCGGCGGTGTATCGCGGCATGCCCCAGATGGTGCGGCGGGACCGCGCGGGCGGTTTGCTGCGCGACCTCGGGCTCGGCGACCGGCTGAAGCATTACCCCAGCGAACTTTCCGGTGGCCAGCAGCAGCGCGTCAGCATCGCCCGGGCGCTGATGAATGGCGGGCCGGTGATCCTGGCCGACGAACCGACCGGCGCGCTGGACAGCAAGGGCGGGCGCGAGGTGCTGGAGATTCTGGAGGCGCTGCACGGCCGTGGCCACACCGTGATCCTGGTTACGCATGACAGCAATATCGCCGCCTTCGCGCATCGTGTGGTGCGCATCACCGACGGGCGCGTGTCGTCGGACGAGCAGCAGCCTGGCAAGACGGCGAGCCCGGCCGCACCGCCGGAGGTTGCCGGCGCGCCGGCGACGCGGGATCTCGCGGTACTGGGCGAGTCGGTGAAAATGGCGCTGTATTCCCTGCTCAACAATCGCATGCGCACGGCGCTGACCATGCTGGGCATTGTCATCGGTGTCGCCTCGGTAGTGGCGCTGATGGCGATCGGCAACGGCGCCAAGCAGGATGTGCTGGACCGCATCCAGGCGATGGGCACCGATCTGCTGACCATCGAGCGCGGGCCGCCGAATGTGCGCGCCTCCGGCGCCATCGTCACCAGCTTCCTGCCCGAGGATTTGCCGGCGATCGCCGACGTTCCGGGCGTGGCGATGGTGGACCCGGAAACCGAACTGTCCTCGCTGCTGCGCTACGGCAATCACGACCTGACCGTCACCGCCGTCGGCACCGCGGAGAGTTTCCCGGCGGTGCATGACTGGGCGGTCGCCGAGGGGAGTTTCTTCACCGCCGATCATGTGAAGCGCTACGCCCAGGTGGTCGCCATCGGCAAGACGATCGCGCGCAACCTATTCGATCCCGGCACCAGCCCGGTTGGGGCCTATGTGCTGATCGGCAACGCACCGTTCCTGATCATTGCCGTGATGGCGGCGAAGGGCTCGACGCCACGTGGCGACGACCTCGATAACTCGGTCTGGCTGCCCTACACCACCGCCGGCGCCCGCATCTTCGGCCAGCGCTTTTTCCGCCACGTCATCGTGCGCGTGGCGCCGGGGGCGGACATGAACGTCGTCGAGGACGGGCTGCACGCGCTGCTGATCAAGCGCCACCGCATCGAGGACTTCAACATCCGCAACATGGCCGACACCATCGCCACCGCGAACGAGACGCAGAACACCCTGACCTATCTGCTGGCGGCCATCGCGGTGATTTCGCTGGTGGTGGGTGGGATCGGGGTGATGAACATCATGCTGGTCTCGGTCACCGAACGGACGCGCGAGATCGGCATCCGCATGGCGATCGGCGCGCGCGGCTTCGATGTGCTGTTCCAGTTCCTGACCGAAGCGGTGATGGTCTGCTTCATCGGCGGGCTGGCGGGTGTGGCGGTGGGCGTTGGCAGCGGGTTCGCGATGTCCTCGCTGGCGGGATGGCGGGTGACCTTCACCCCGGCGCCGATCCTGATCGCGTTCTTCTGCGCGTTCCTGACCGGGATCGTGTTCGGCTATCTGCCGGCGCGCAAGGCGGCCCGGCTCGACCCGATCGAGGCGCTGGCGCGTGAATAAAAGTGTTTTCCTGCTGCTGGCTACGGTCCTCGCCGGTTGCCAGGTGGGGCCGGATTATATCCGCCCGGCGATCGACGCGCCGGAGGCTTACAAGGAGAGCGGGCCGTGGCAGCGCGCCAGGCCGGCGGACGATGTGCCGACGGGCGCGTGGTGGCTGGTGTTTCATGAGCCGATGCTGGACACGCTGGCCGCCATGGTGGTGCCGGCCAACCAGGACGTCGCTGCTGCCGCGGCGCGGTTCGCCGGTTCGCGCGCCCTGGTGCGTGCCGCCCGCGCCGGCGCTGTGCCGCAGGTCGGCGCCACCGCCGATGCCAGACGTGGCCGCGCCGGCGGCAGGGCGGCGACAAGCCTGCAGATCGCCGCCGATGCCAGCTGGGAACTCGATCTGTGGGGGCGGATCAGCCGCGGCGTCGAAGCCAGCGAAGCCGCGGCCGAGGCCTCCGCCGGCGATCTTGCCG
The DNA here is from genome assembly GCA_903881515.1 of uncultured Rhodospirillales bacterium. Classification (GTDB taxonomy): domain Bacteria; phylum Pseudomonadota; class Alphaproteobacteria; order Acetobacterales; family Acetobacteraceae; genus CAIRTN01. Next base: position 4,767 of record CAIRTN010000124.1, read on the forward strand.
CGCTGTCGCTGAGCCTGCAGGCGGAGCTGGCGGCAGAGTATTTCGCGCTGCGCACGCTCGATGCGCAATCCGCGCTGATGCGTCAGGTGATTGCCGATTATCAGCGCGCGCTCGGGCTCACGCGCAGCCTGTTCGGCACCGGCATGGTCTCACAGGCCGATGTGCTGCTGGCCGAGACGCAACTGCGCAGCGCCGAGGCGCAGGCGATCGACCTCGGGGTGCAGCGGGCGGTGCTGGAACACGCGATCGCTGTGCTGGTCGGGCTGCCGCCGTCCTCGCTCAGCATCGCGGCGATGCCGCTCGATGCCGTTCCGCCCGCGATCCCGCCCACGCAACCCGCCACGCTGTTGCAGCGCCGGCCCGATATTGCCGCCGCCGAACGCCGCATGGCCGCCGCCAACGCCCAGATCGGGGTTGCCACCGCGGCGTTCTATCCGGCGATCACCCTGGGCGCCTCCGGCGGCTTTGCCGGCGCCTCGCTCGCCACCCTGCTGAGCTGGCCGGCCCGCGTCTGGTCGCTCGGCACCGGGGCGGCGCAGACCGTGTTCGACGGCGGACTGCGCACGGCGCAGCGCGATGCGGCGCGGGCGAATTACGACGCCAGCGTGGCCGATTACCGGCAAACCGTGCTGACAGGCTTGCAGGAGGTCGAGGATAACCTGGCCACGCTGCGCATTCTGGAGGCCGAGGCGGTCGCCCAGAACGCGGCGGTTGACGCGGCGCAACGGTCGCTAGCCATGGCGCTGACGGATTATCGTGCGGGACTCGTCAGCTACTTCAACGTGATCGCCGCCCAGACCGCGGCGACGGGCAATGCGCGCAGCCGTCAGGACATCTCCGGGCGCCGGATGGCAGTCAGTGTGCAACTGATCCGCGCGCTGGGCGGCAGTTGGAGCGGCGGCGCCGTTGGGCCAGGGGCGACGAAGTAAAACGCCCTACCTGATCATTTCCCGGAACAACCGTACCGCGGCCAGCGTGGCACGCATCTGGGTGGTGTGGGCGAGCACAAAGGGCGCGTCGGAGATCGTCTCGTCGGGATATTCGGTGATCAGGGTGAAATCGGGCCCGGGGCGGGCGGCTTCGCTGATCATGCAGGGAATGCAGTCCCGCACGAGGAAGCCGGGTTCCCCGGCATGGGCGGCCCAGGTTGCCAGCTGAGTTTCGTTATGTGCGCGCAGCGCGGGGTCACTGGCCAGTTCGTCGGCCAGCGCCAGAGTGAAGGCTTCGGCCTGTGCGGCCACCCCCTGGGCGTGGCGCATGATCAGGAAGAAGCCTTTCGGGATCGTCCAAAGTTCGAAGCCGCGCGGCAGATAGCCGGAGAACGGGCGCGTCCATTCATGCGCGGGATAGCCGTGCAGGTTGATGTGCAGCCGGGCGCCGGTGCGGCCGACGGTGTCGAGCCGGGCCTGTTTCTCGTGGAACGGCGGCGCCTCGCGGACTTCCAGGTCGTCGCCGAGTGCGGTGTAGCGCGCGGCGTGATGCATGTGCCGCGGGTTGGCGGCGCGCAGGCGGTGATGCAGCGCGTAGCCGTCGGGGTTGTCGCAGGGGATTACCGCGAAGACGCCGGCGCCCTCCGCTTGTAACCGGTTGGCGGCGCGCAGGGCGCCGATCACGCCGGAGGTTTCGTTGGCGTGCTGGGCCGCGGTGATCACCACCGCCGGGGCGTCGCCGCCGATCAGCCTTCCGTGGATCGGGCGGCCTTGCACCGAGCGGAACAGCAGGGCCTCGCCGCCCAGCCGTTCCAGTGCCTGGCGGATCTGCGGCGGGGTCAGCGGGCGGTCGGCGGCCTCCAGGGTTGCCGGGCCGCTCAGGATGTATTCGCCGGGCGGCTGGTCCGATGTGGTGACCCGCAGGCGGGCCGGGCCGTCGAAGCGGCGGATATCCGGCACGATCTGCCCGGGTTGCAGCGTGCGGTCGGCCGCCGCCAGTCCGGCGCGCTGTTTCAGTGCCTCCAGGATCGAGAAATAGAAGTCCTCGTGCAGCGCCTCGCGCGTGCTCAGCACCTCGTCGTGATAGGGCAGGGGCCGTTCGATCCCCGGCAGGTCGGCGTCCAGCGACAGGGTGGTGAAATAAGGCTGGCTGGCCGGCCAGGCATGGCCAAGCACCGCCTGCATGCCGGCGGCGAACAGGGTCTCGGCCTCGGTTTGCAGCGGTCCGTCCTCGATCGGGTGGCCCTCGGCGTCCCAGGTTCTGAGCCAGCCGCACGGGCTGAGCGTGTTTTCCCCCAGATGGTCCGCCCGCCGGCGATTGGGCGCGAACACCGGATAGGTGTGCTGGCCCATGGTCACGGCGTAGCTCAACGGCGTGATTCCGGCGGCAAAATCGAACCGCGCGGCGGGATACAGCCCGGCCAGCGGATAGGCCTCCAGCCGCCAGCGCATCGCGGTGTCTTCGGCGGGCAGCGTGACCGTCACCGTGCCGGCCGGGGGGGCTTCCTCGAGGAAGAAATGCAGCAGCGGCTTGTAGGCGCTGCGCAGCTTCGCCTGCACGCCGGCCGCCGCCAGTTGCCGTTCCGCCGCCCGGCGCGGGGCCTCGTCCTCGAACAGCCAGGCATCGAGCCGCGCCACCGGCGCCGCCAGGAACCGCGCCACCAGGGCATCGAGTGTGCGGGGAAATTCTGCTTCAAGCAGTATGGTCATGGGTGCGCCTATCGGGATGCGGCCTGCCGGGGCTTGCGGAGGTTCGCGGAAAGTGTGAAGGCGCATGATCACGGGTGTCAATCTGACCCGACCTGCGTGGATGGATGCGAGAACGATGGCGAGCGAGACGGAAACTGCGACGGAGACTGGGCGCGACTTCATTCGTGACATCGTCCAGGCGGATATCGACGCCGGACGGGTCAGCGAGGTGGTCACCCGCTTCCCGCCGGAGCCGAACGGCTACCTGCATATCGGCCATGCCAAGTCGATCTGCCTGAATTTCGGCATCGCCCAGGAGTTCGGCGGCGCCTGCCATCTGCGTTTCGACGACACCAACCCGGTGAAGGAGGAGCAGGAGTTCATCGACGCCATCCAGCGCGATGTCCGCTGGCTCGGCTTCGACTGGGGCGAGCATCTGTATTTCGCCTCCGATTATTTCGACCGGCTCTACGTCTGGGCCGAGCACCTGATCCAGCAGGGTCTCGCCTATGTCGACGACCAGTCCCCCGACGAGATGCGCACCAGCCGCGGCACGCTGACCGAGCCCGGCGCAAACTCGCCCTGGCGCGAGCGCACGGTGGCCGAAAATCTCGACCTGTTCCGCCGCATGCGCGCCGGCGAGTTCCCCAACGGCGCCCGCGTGCTGCGCGCGAAGATCGACATGGCGTCGGGCAACATGAACCTGCGCGACCCCGCGCTGTATCGCATCCTGCACGCGCATCATCCGCGCACCGGCGATGCCTGGTGCATCTACCCCACCTACGATTTCGCGCACGGACAATCCGACGCCATCGAGGGCATCAGCCACTCCGTCTGCACCCTGGAGTTCGAGGACCACAAGCCGCTCTACGACTGGCTGATCGACAACCTGCCCGTCAACGCCCGGCCGCGGCAGTACGAGTTCGCCCGGCTGAACATGACCTACACCCTGATGTCCAAGCGCCTGCTGACCGGCCTGGTGCGCAACGGCGTGGTCAATGGCTGGGACGATCCACGCATGCCGACCATCGCCGGCCTGCGCCGCCGCGGCGTGCCGCCGGCCGCACTGCGCGATTTCGTGCAGCGCGTCGGCGTGGCCCGCGCCAACTCGGTGGTGGACTACTCGTTCTTCGAGCATTGCGTGCGCGACGCGCTGAACGGCACCGCGCTGCGCCGGATGGCGGTGCAGCGGCCGCTGAAGGTGGTGATCGAGAACTACCCCGAGGGCCAGACCGAAACCCTCGACGCCGCCAATCACCCCGACCGCCCCGATCTCGGCAGCCGGCAGATCACCTTCGGCCGCGAGTTGTATGTCGAGCAGGAAGACTTCATGGAGGACCCGCCGAAGAAGTTCTTCCGCCTGTCCCCCGGCGCCGAGGTCCGCCTGCGCTACGGCTATTTCATCACCTGCCGCTCGGTGGTGAAGGATGCCGCCGGCGCGGTGGTCGAACTGCGCTGCACCTACGACCCCGCCACCAAGGGCGGCAACGCGCCGGATGGCCGCAAGGTGAAAGCCACCCTGCACTGGCTCGCCGCGGCCGATGCGATACCGGCGGAACTGCGCCTCTACAACCAACTGTTCAACCGCCCCGACCCCGGCGCCGACGGCGATGCGCTGAACGACCTGAACCCGGACTCGCTGGAAATCCTGCGCGGCTTCGTCGAACCCGCGATGGCAGCGGTCCCGGTGGAGCAGGCCGTGCAGTTCGAGCGCGTCGGCTATTTCTGCAAGGACCCCGACAGCACGGCCGCCGCCCTGGTGTTCAACCGCACCATCGGCCTGCGCGACAGTTACGCCAAGGCGAAGTAGCGGGGGCGTTGCCCCCTTTCTTAACGACGTTGGGAGCATGCGATGCAGAAGCTTACGGGTAAGACGGCGCTGATCACCGGCGGGGCGAGCGGGATCGGCTTGGGCATGGCCCGGGCTTTCCTCGCGGCGGGGCTGAAGGTCGCCATTGCCGACATCAACGAAACCGCGCTGGCCGCGGCCGAGGCGGCTTTGCCCGGTCTGGGCAAGGCGGTGCAACTGGACGTGACCCGCGCCGCGGACTGGGAGCGCGCGTTGGACACGGTGGAAGCGGCGCTGGGGCCGGTGGAGATCCTGTGCAACAACGCCGGCGTGGCACAGGGCCGGTTTGCCGACGGGCGGGAGATGACGGTCGCCGAAATGCCGGAAGCGTTGTGGCGCATGGTGCTGGAGATCAACACCACCGGCACCTTCCTCGGCGCGCACGCCGTGCTGCCGCGGATGCTGGCGCGCGGGCAATGGGGACATATCGTCAACACCGCCTCCACCGGCGGGCTGATGGCGCCAGGCGGGATCGCGGCCTATTGCGCCTCGAAATACGCGGTGGTGGGCCTGTCGGAAGCGATGCGCGCCGAGTTGGCGCCGGTGGGGATCGGGGTCAGCGTGCTGTGTCCGGGCGGGGTGCGGAGCAATCTGTTCGCCAGCTCCGTGGCGGTGCGGGCAGCGCGGCCGGAGGCGTTCGAGGGGCTAGCGACGGTCGGCACCGAGGCACTGCGGATCGAGCAGGCGCAGCGGATGGACCCGGTTTCTGTCGGCCAGATGGTGCTGCGGGCGATCGCTGACAACGCGATGTATATCATTCCGCACCCTGAGTATCTCGGTCATATCGAGGAACGCCATGCCGCGTTGGTGGCCGCGTTCGGTGAGTCGGCACAGCCGGGGTATCGGGATACCGATGTGACCTTCGAGCGTTTCCGCAATCCGGAATATGCGCGGGCGCCGCGGAGTAAGTAAGGCAAGGCCAGGGCTTTGCCCTGGACCCAGCAGGGGACTCAGTCCCCTGCACCCCACATTCATACGCACAAGACACCAACGCCTGTGCAGCGGCGAAGCCCAAAGAATTCTGATGGCTCCGCCGCTCCACGCCTAACGCCGAGCCAACCGCTCAACCACCCCACAAATGAATGGGTTTCCAAAGGCCCTCGGCCTTTGGCGGGTCCAGGGCAGAGCCCCATTAGCGCGAATTTAAGCCAGTGAAGACAGGCAAGTCGTTCTTTTTGTGAACAAA
>CAIRTN010000125.1 GCA_903881515.1 uncultured Rhodospirillales bacterium
AGCTGTTTGTCACGCGCTTATTCACCCGATTGCCCTGGTCACGGAACTCATGCATCTGGCCGTGATCGTTCACCCGCATCACAACCTCCGGCCGCACCACCATCGTGATCGGGTCCGCAACCGGATGGTTCACCGCCCAGTCAATCTCCACCGACACCCCATCGCGCGCCCCGCCATAGCTGAACGCCCCATAGTCGAACAGCGAACAGTCACGCGGATGCGTGGCCTCGGTCACATAAAGCCCATCATCCGCCAGATTCCGCGCAACCGCCTGAAAATGCGCAATAATCTCGTCCTGCTCGCTCAGACAGTCGATGCTGTCATAGCTCGTCAGCGCGATATCGACCTTATACGGCAGCTCGAAATCGCGGATATCGCCCACCATCCAGTCGATCCCATCCACCCCTTCCTTCCGCGCCTCGTCGCGCGCGAAATCGATCATCTCCGGGCGCAGATCGAGCCCAACCGCCGCCATCCCCTGCCGCGCAAACAGCCGCGCATGATACGCCGGCCCGCACGCCAGATCCGCAATCGACCGCGCCGCACGCCCCGCATGCCGCTCGAACAGCGCGGCCAGAAATCCAACCTCCGGCGCCACATCCCGGCGAAAGGCGATATCGTAATACTGGGCTCGGCGATAAATATCATTGTATTCGGCCACGTCAGATCCATCCATTCCTTGCGCCCCGCAGACTCCAGTTGTTGCCAACCATGTCCTTCGGCGCCCCCCAAACCCTCTAGCGTTACATATCCACAATCGCAACATCCCGTTCAATCCGGCGCACGACGGCGGGGCCGTACTGACATTGCAGGCAAACACCGCCTATCATCCCGCTCCCGGTGCCAGCGAGGAAACGCCAAACCATGTCCCCCGAACCGCCCATCACCGGCTACCTCGACCGTTTCTCCCACCGCCCCGGTGAAAAATTCACCGCCCATATCAGCCTCACCACCCCAGGCGCCTACGACGTCAGGCTGATCCGCGTCATCTCCGGCGACCCCAACCCCGCCGGCCCCGGCCTCAAATTCGAAGACCTGTCCCACATCTTCGCCGCCCGACACACCGGCACCCACCAACCCACCGCGCTCGGCTCCTACGCCATCGCCCCCGCCCCGCAACGCAGCGGCGCTTTCACCTGGTCGATCCTGCTCTACACCGCCGCCGAACGCCCGCTCCGCGCCGTGCTCGATGATGGCGGCCTCATCCTCCGCGCCGGCACCGCGGGCGCCCAGGCCGTCTGCGCCGGCGTCGCCATCGACCTCGCCACCCGCCTGCGCCCCCGCACCTGGCACCTGCTCGCCTTCTCGCACGACCCCGCCTCGAACAACGCCATCCTCGCTTTGCACCGCCTCGAAGACGGTGCCACCTTCAGCACCACCGCCCCCTGCCCCCCCCCCGCCCAGGGCACCCAACTCCTCTTCGCCGCCGAAAACCCCGCCGGCCCCACCAACCATTTCACCGGCAAACTCGAAGCCCCCACGCTCACCCGCGGCAACGCCGAAATCCTCGCCGCGTGGGACTTCGCGCAAGACACCGACGGCGACGCCATCATCGACACCGGCCCGCAGAACCTGCACGGCCGCGTCATCAACATGCCCACCCGCGGCGTCGTCGGCGCGCACTGGTCCGGTGCCGAACACAACTGGAAACACGCCCCCAAAGACTACGCCGCCATCCATTTCCACGATGACGACCTCGACGATTGCCGCTGGTCCCCCAGCTTCTCCTGGACCGTCCCCACCGATCTGCCCAGCGGCGCCTACGCCCTGGAACTCACCTGCCCGCAAGGCCGCGACTATCTGCCCCTCTACATCCTGCCCAACCGCGCCGGCCCGTTCCGCCGCCTCGCCTACCTCGCCGCCACCTTCACCTATCAGGCCTACGCCAACCACATGCGCGGCAACGCCGACGCCGCCTACAAAGCCCGCGCCGCCGCCTGGGGCGCCGCTCAGGCGCACCCCGACGACATCGCTGCCTACGCCCACTCCACCTACAACCGTCACGCCGACGACACCGGCGTGTCCTTCTCCACCCGCCGCCGCCCCATCCTCACCATGCGGCCGGGCTTCCTCACCTTCGATGACGCAAGAGGCTCCGGCCTGCGCCACTACCCCGCCGACACCCACCTGCTCGCCTGGCTCGAAGCCAAAGCCATCGACTACGACATCATCACCGACGAAGACCTCGACGACGAAGGCGCCGACATCCTGAAACCCTACGCCTGCATCATCACCGGCTCGCACCCCGAGTACCACACGCCCGGCACCCTCGACGCGCTGCACACCTACACAAGAACCGGCGGCAAATTCTGCTACCTCGGCGGCAACGGCTTCTACTGGCGCATCGCCCGCAGCCACGCCCGCCCGCATTTGATCGAACTCCGCCGCGCCGAGGGCGGCATCCGCGCCTGGGCCGCCGAACCCGGCGAATACCATCATCAGACCGACGCCGGCCTCGGCGGCCTCTGGCGCCGCAACCGCCGCCCGCCGCAAATGCTCGCGGGCGTCGGCTTCTCCGGCCAGGGCAAATTCGAAGGCACCCATTACCGCCGCACCCCGGCCTCCTACACCCCCGACTTCGCCTGGATGTTCGCCGGCATCACCGAACCCATAATCGGCGATTACGGCCTCTCCGGCGGCGGCGCCGCCGGCTTCGAGCTTGACCGGGCCGACCCGCAACTCGGCACCCCGGAAAACACCGTGATCCTCGCCATCTCCGAAGACCCGCCCGCCTCCTTCGTCACCGTGCCCGAGGAACTGCTCTCCCACCTCTCCACCGTCACCGGCGAAGCCCCCGACGCCCTGAAACGCGGCGAAATCGTCTACTTCGAACTCCCCGGCGGCGGCGCCGTCTTCGCCGTCGGCTCCATCACCTTCTGCGGCAGCCTCTGGCGATGCGGCTTCGAAGGTCCGGTGTCGCAACTGCTCGAAAACGTCATCCGCCGCTTCGTCGCATAGGATCACCCATGCTCCACTCCGCTGCCGACCTCCGCGCCCTTGCCGCCCGCATCGTCATCTCAGGCGGTTCCTCGTCCGAGGAAGCCGCCATCGTTGCCGACCATCTGGTGACGGCCAACCTGATGGGCCATGACAGCCACGGCGTCGGCATGTTGCCGTCCTATTGCCGCAACCTGGCCAAGGGCACTTTGAAGCCCAACGCCAAGCCGACCATCGTGCAGCAATCGGGCAGCCTGGCGGTATGGGACGGCAATAACGGTTACGGTCAGGTCATCGCCAAGCAGGCGATGGAATGGGCGGTCAACGCCGCGGCGGTCACCGGGATTGCCGTGCATGCGTTGCGCAACACCCACCATATCGGCCGCGTCGGAACCTATGGCGAGATCGCCGCCGATGCCGGGTTTCTCTCCATCACCTTCGTCAACGGCTATTCCGGCCCGCCCCGCGTCACCCCGTACCGCGGCAAGGAGGGCCGGTTTTCCACCAACCCAATCTGCGTCGCCGTCCCCGGCACTGATGCAAATCCCCCGGTGATCCTTGACATGGCGACCTCCCGCATCGCGCTGGGCAAGGTCCGCGTTGCGTTCAATGACGGCAAACAGGTGATAACAGGCGCCCTGGTCGATGCCGACGGCGCGCCCACCGACAACCCGGGCGTGATCTACACCGAGCCGCACGGCGCCGTGCTGCCGTTCGGCGAGCACAAGGGCTACGGCCTCGCGTTGATCTGCGAAATCCTCGCCGGCGCCATCGGCGGCGCCGGCGTCGTCCGTTCTGCCAGCATGGAGGACAAAGGCATCCTCAACGGCTGGCTTACCTTCGTGCTCGACCCCACCCGCCTCGCCGCCCAGTCCTATATCGAGGAAGAGATCGACGCCCTGCTCGACTGGGTCCGCTCCGCCGCCCGCGCCGACGCGGATCTTCCGGTTCTCATCGCCGGTGAACCCGAGCGCATCGCCCGCGCCGAACGCGAGCGCGATGGCATCTATATCGACACCACCACCTGGGCCCAGATCGAAGAGTCAGCCCAGGCGCTGGGCATCAACCTGAAGCTGAGCTAACCCTTGGGCGTCGCCCGGTTGCCGATATCCCACCAAAGCCCCGCCATCAGCCCCAGCCCCTCGCGGAACAGCGAGCCCAGGCCGTGCTCGTTCGGCCCGTGCTGCTCGCAGCCGGCGTAGGAGTGTGGGATCCAGATAATCGGTGTGCCCAGCACCTGGCGGAACACCTCCGAGGGGTTGGATCCGGACGAATTCGGAATGATATTCGGCGCCTTCCCGGCCGTCTCCTGCAACGAGGCGGCGACGAACTGTACCCATGGCTCGGCCGGGTCGGTGCGTGACGGCGGAAACGCATCGCGCTCCAGCACCGGGTCGATCCGCACGTTCGGAAAACCCTCCGCATCCAGGTGTTTGCGCAGGTTCGGGATGATCGTCGCGGCCGGCACATCCACCGTATGGCGCACCTGCAACCGCGCTTTCGCCGTCCCCGCCACCGCGTTCACCGGCGCATCCGGCAACCCGGTCAGGTTCGACAGTACGATCACACTGGTCCAGGCAAAGATCTTCTCCGCCTTGCCCAGCCCCGGCTCGCCCCAGTTCGGATCGGCCTGCGGCAGATCAGGCAGATCCTCGAACACGATATTGGCGCAGGCCTCCCGCACCGAATTCGGCACATGCGCCGGCACCCAGCCCGGCACCCGGATGCGCCCGTTCGCCGTGACGATGCTGGCCAGTGCATGCGACAGAATAAACCCGGGATCGGAAAGCACCCCGCCCCAATGCCCCGAATGATGGCTCCCCGCCCGCAGATCGGCCACCAGATCGAACGCCACCCCGCCGCGCGCGCCCAGCTTCAACTCCGGCATGAACGTGGTCTGCCGCGGTCCATCCAGCCCGATGAAAATATCCGCCGCACACGCCGCCAGATTCGCCTCCAGCACGCCGCCCAGCCCCGGCGATCCCACCTCCTCGCCGGTCTCCACCAGATATTTCGCGTTGAACCCCAACCTCCCCTGCGTCGCGATCACCGCCCGCAACGCATCCAGCGCCACCAGGTGCTGGCCCTTGTTGTCCACCACCCCGCGGCCATAGATCCGGTCGCCTTTCACGGTGACCGCCCAAGGGTCCACCCCATCGCGCCACCGCCCGGCCATCCCGCGCACCACGTCGCCATGCCCGTAGATCAGCACGGTCGGCAGGTCGTCCCCCTCGATCCGGCTGGCCAGCAGCACTGGCCCGCGTCCCGCCTCGGTGTTCTCCAGCACCTCGACGGTAAACCCGATCTCGGCCGCCATCGGCCCCAGCACATCGGTGCAATATCGCCTGAGATCCCCCGCCCGCTCCGGCATCTGGCTCTCCGTCGGCACCGCGACCAGCGCGGCCAGGTGCCGCAGAAACATGCCGTCGTCGTACAGCGCCTGCGCCGCCTGAACCGCCTCCGCCCTCATGACAGCGCCTCCCACAACCCCAGCATCAGCTTCGCCCGCGGCACGATCGAGGACACATAAAGCTGCTCATCATGCGTGTGCGCCGCCTTGCCATCGACCCCGAGCCCATCCAGCGTCGGCGCCAGCGAAGCGGTGAAATTCCCGTCGCTGCCCCCGCCGGTCTTGAGATCGTTCAGCTCGAACCCGATACCCGCCGCCACGCCGCGCGCGGTCTGAAACAGCGCCTCGATCTCCGCCGACTTCTCATACCCCGGCCGGTTCATCCCGCCGCTGATCACCAGTTTTACATCCGGATCGTACGCCTTCAGCGCCAGCACCTTCGCCACCATCTCGTCGCCGATCTCCGGGTTCGGCACCCGCATATCGATCTCGGCAAACGCCTCGGCCGCCACCACATTCGCCCGGCTGCCGCCGCCGGCCAGCCCGACATTCACCGTCACCCCGCGCGCGTAATCCGTCATCGCCTCCAGATCCAGAATCTGCCGCGCCAGTTCCTTCAACGCCGAGCGCCCATCCTGATGCCGCGCCCCCGAATGCGCCGGCCGCCCGATCAACTTCAGTTCGAACCGCCCCACCCCCTTGCGCGCGGTCACCACCTTTCCGCCCTCTCGCGCCGGCTCGGTCACCAGCACGTATTTCGCGCGCTTAGCCTCCCGCTCGATCACCTCCCGGCTGGTCGGGCTGCCCACCTCCTCCTCCGACACGAACAGATGCCGGATCGGCAACGCCGTCTCGCGCCCCAGCCGCCGCAGATGCCGCATCGCCGCCAGCGCCAGATAGGCGCCGCCCTTCATGTCATAGATCCCCGGCCCGTAAGCGATATCGCCTTCAACCCGGAACGGCAGCGGCCCGGCCAGCGTGCCGACATCGTGCACCGTATCCATATGGCTCAACACCAGAATGCCCGGCCCGTCGCCGCCCCACGGCGACGTCACCAGCAGATGATCGCCGAACCCGTCGCGCCCGGCGATCCGCTCCACCGCGGCCCCCAGCGCCGCGTATTCCGCCTGCACCGCATCCGCCATCCGGTTCACCGCCGCCGCATCCTGCGTCGGGCTCTCGATTTCCACCCAGGCCCTGATCCCCGCCAGGATTTCGTCCACATCAAGCTTCGGCTCGTTCCCGCCCATCGCAACCCCTCCCTGTGTCGCCGCAGACTAGGCGCGCCCGCCGCGCGCCGCTACGCTTCGCCACCCGCGAAAAGGAACCGCCCCATGATCACCCCAGCGCTGCAATCCCTGTGCGACGCCGTCAGCAAGACAGTGATGCACGGCCACCTGCAGGAATTCTCCCGCTGGGTGAAGCTCTCCGGCTCGGTCGAGGAGCGCAAATCCTTCGCCTATCTCCAGGCCCGGCTTGACGAATGGGGCTTCCGCACCCGCCTGATCGATCACGACGCCTATATCTCGCTCCCCGGCAAAGCGACCGTCACCGCTGACAACCAGTCGCTGACCGCAATCACCCATTCGCATTCCCAGGCCGGCCGAGTCGCCGCGCGCCTGGTTTATGTCGGCGCCGGTCAGGAATCCGACTTCGCTGGCAAGGACGTCAAAGGCGCCATCGTGCTCGCCGAAGGCATCGCCAACCCCGTCGCCGCCCGCAACGCCAGCCGCGCCGGCGCGCTCGGCCAGTTGCACATCTCGCCGCATCATCACATCCACGAAATGTGCGTCAGCCCGGTCTGGGGTTCGCCGACCACCCAGACCATTCACGACATGCCGACCACCGTGGTCTGCACCGTGGCGCAAGCCGACGGCGCCCGCCTGCGCGACCGCCTCGCCGCCGGCGAAACCCCGCAGGTGGTGCTGGAGGCCGAAGTCGATACCTCCTGGCGCAAGACCCCGATCCTGGAAGCCGAACTCGCCCCCGACGGCGCCGGCCCGGACATCCAATTCGTCCTGCTCTCCGGCCATCACGACACCTGGTACTACGGCGTGATGGATAACGGCTCGGCCAACGCCACCATGCTCGAGGTCGCGCGCCTGACCGCGGAGATGAAATCCAGCCTGAAGCGCGCACTGCGCGTCTGTTTCTGGTCCGGCCACTCGCACGGCCGCTATTCCGGCTCGGTCTGGTATGTCGATCAGCATTGGGACGAGCTCGACCGCCGCTGCGTCGCCCATGTGAACGTCGACAGCACCGGCGGCATCGGCGCCACCGTGCTGGAAGACGCCGCCGCGGCGGCCGAACTGCAACCGCTCGCCGGTGACGCGATCACCACCCAGACCGGCTCCGCTTACAAAGGCCGCCGCAAGAACCGCTCCAGCGATGACAGCTTCCCCGGCGTCGGCATCCCCTCGATGTTCGGCGCGCTGTCCGAACAGCCGCCCGGCCCGGTCAAGATGCGCAACAGCCTGGGCTGGTGGTGGCACACCCCGCACGACACCATCGACAAGCTCGACGAAGCCAATCTGGTGCGCGACACGCAGGTGTTCGTCCATGTGCTGTGGCGCCTGCTGGCCGATGCGGTGGTGCCGCTCGA
>CAIRTN010000126.1 GCA_903881515.1 uncultured Rhodospirillales bacterium
AGCTGTTTGTCACGCGCTTATTCACCCGATTGCCCTGGAGTCGGTGGTGTCCTACCTTCTCAGCCTGGCCGAAATGCGCCATGCTGTCATCGCTCCGGCCGCTGCGGCGGCGGATATGCCATTCCAGGCCCTGCGGGCCTGACCCCGAGGCGATGATCAACGGGGAGTGGCACAATGTCACAAGCCACGTTTCTGAATCGGCAGGCGCTTTACCTCCGCCCCGACCCCTCCCGCGTGCTGGTGCGGCCATTCCGCCCGGCCACAGAACCGCGCGACCTGAACCCCACCGACAAGACCCGCGCCAACCACGTCGTAGACCGCATCCTGCGCCTTGAGCTGCCCGTCGCCGCCGCCCTGCTGACCGAGGTGCTGGAGAATTTCGACGGCCGGCATCGCAACCTGCTCGCCACCTTCGAGGCGCGCGCCGCCGACATGGAAGACGCCTTCGCCGAACATGCTGATTTCACCGCGGTGCAGCGACAGCTCGTCGGCGCCTACTTCCTGCACGAATATTCCTTCGAGAGCGCGGCCCTGTTCAACCCGAGCATCGTCGCCCACCCCGACCAGTCCGGCGTCGGCCCCGGCGAGATGCGCTTCGTGCTCAGCCTGCGCGCCGTCGGCGAGGGCCATATCTCCTCGCTCACCTTCCGCTCCGGCATCATCGCGCGCGATGGCGGGGTCACCGTCGAGTCCCCTGCCCGCCTCGCCTCCCTGCCCATCGTCACCTCGCGCGCCGGCGAACCCGGCGGCGAGCGGCTCGATCTGTGCTTTCCCAATTACGAAGACATCAGCGAACGGGTGATCTTCCCGCTGACCGCGGCACAGTCCCACGGCATCGAGGACGCCCGCTTCGTACGCTTCACCGACGATGCCGGGCTCAGCACCTATTATGCCACCTACACCGCCTATGACGGCCGCGGCATCCGCTCCGAACTGATCGAAACCCGGGATTTCCTCACCTTCCGCATGACCCCGCTACAGGGCGATGCCGCGCGCAACAAAGGCATGGCGCTGTTCCCGCGCAAGATCGGCGGCCTCTACGCGATGATCGCCCGCCAGGACAACGAGAACCTCTACCTGATCTATTCCGACGACCTCTACACCTGGAACGGCGGCGCGCCGATCCTGCGCCCGGAATTTCCCTGGGAGTTCGTCCAGATCGGCAATTGCGGCGCGCCGATCGAGCTCGACGAAGGCTGGCTGCTGCTGACCCACGGCGTCGGCGCCGTGCGCCGCTACGCCATCGGCGCCGCCTTGCTGGACAAGACCGACCCATCCAAGGTGCTCGCCCGCTCGCGCGAACCGCTGGTCCACCCCGAGCCGTCCGAGCGCGAGGGCTACGTGCCCAACGTGGTCTATACCTGCGGCGCCATCCGGCATCACGAGCTGATCGTGCTGCCCTACGCGGTCAGCGACAGCTTCTCCAATTTCGCCACCATCCGGATCGATGCGCTGCTGCGGGCAATGACCGGCTGAACCTCAGCTCACCGGCGCAACTGCCCCGCGGTGAACCCGGCGACCAAAGCCGCCAGCAACGTCGTGCCCGCATGATCCTGCATCAGCAGCCGCGCCTCGCTCAGAAGCGGCGCAAGCGGGTCGGGCGGCGGGGGCGCGCGTCGTTTGCGGGCTAAAGCCAAGCCACCCAGCAACATCCCCGCACCGGCAAACAACACCGCCGCGACCACCAGCGCCGCGCCGGCACTGCCCAGATAGGGAATAGCCGCCAGCCATAGCGCCGCAAGCGCACAGCCCGCCCCGGCAACCCCCAGCACGCCGGCAACCGTCAGGGTCGCCGCCGAGCGTACGAGGTCGCGGCGCGGACGCACCGGAATCGCGGCATCCAGCAGCCTTACCCCAAGCTGGAGCATGTCCTCTGCCAGAGCCGGGTTCATCATCGTCCCAGAAGACGGCCGCCGATAAAGCCAAGCCCCAGCACCAGCAACAACGCCATCAGCGGCTGTTCTTCGACCTGACGCGACAACGCCTTCGTCGATTGCTCGCCCATCTCCGCAGCGCTGCGATACGCCCGGCGGGCCCCGGCCTCAACCTGTGCGGCCGTCGCCTCGGTCTGGTTCGTCACGCGCTGGCTGAGATTCTCGACCAGGCTCGCCACATCGCGCTTCAACGCGGCAAGATCGGCCTCCAAAGTCGACAGGGTTGCATTTCCGGTGAATGAATCGGCCATGTGTCAGTGCTCCCGTTGGGTCCGATACGACGCCGCATCGCCCGGATGGCGAAGTGCCAAGCGGAGCCTGATCTAACCGCAATGCCGTGCGGCCGGCAGTCTCGGAAACTACGCAGCACCCGCCTTATGCCCCAGACGCGCGCAGCGAACGCGCTGGTAGCAAGGCTCTGAAGTAGAAGTTTTTAATCATGCCAAGGCCAAAGGCTTTGCCCCTGGACCCCACCAAAGGCCGCGGGCCTTTGGAAACCCATTCATCTGTGCGGCGGTTAATCGGTTGGCTCGGCGTTGGACGTGGAGCGGCGGAGCCAATAGGAATCTTTGGGCTTCGCCGCCGCACGGCCGTTGGGGTTCTGCCCTGGCCTTGTTTCCACTGGCAAACACAGAACGGGGCGGCACAAGCCACGCCAGCCATCAGCTGGTGATGGCCGCGCAAAGCAGAAACCCCATTGAATTCATAAAATTTTTTGGGTCCCTTTTTTACAAAAAAGGGACTGCTCGCTTCCCTGCCGCGAGGAGGAGACTCCCCTCCCCGCGCACAGGCTCAGAAGGGCTCAGATCCCGCCGAGGAAGTCTTTCTTGCCGATGTCCACGCCGTTGTGGCGCAGGATGTTGTAGGTGGTGGTGCAGTGGAAGGTCATGTTGGGGATGACCCAGCCGATCAGGTATTTCAGCCCGGTGAAGCTCATTTCGCCGGCGCGCATCTTCAGCACGATGGTCTTTTCCTCGGAGCCGTCGATGGCGCTCGCGGGGATGGTGGCGATGAAGGCGAGCGTCTTGGCGATGCGGGCCTTCAGCTCGTCGATGGTCTTCTCGTTGTCCTCATAGGCGGGGATTTCCACCCCGGCGAGGCGCGCGATGCCGCCCTTGGCCATGTCGGTGGCGATCTGCACCTGACGCGACAACGGGAACATGTCCGGCGCCAGGCGGTCGTTGACCAGCACCGAAGGGTCGACCTTCTTGGCTTCGGCGAAGGCGGCGGCCTTGTCGAGGTTGGCCGACAGGGCGTTGAGCAGCTGGTTGATCATCGGCACCGAGGCCGAATACATCGAAATCGTCATATTACAGAGATCCTCCCTTGCGTCCCGCCGAGGCGCCGAGGCGCAGGCGCAGCGCGTTCAACTTGATAAAGCCCTGGGCGTCGAACTGGTCGTAGGCGCCCTGGTCCTCTTCGAATGTCACCACTTTCATCGAGTAGAGGCTGTTCGGGCTCTCCCGGCCGATGATGCTGACATTGCCTTTATACAACTTAACCCGGACGCGGCCAGAGACGCTTTTCTGACTCTCGTCGATCAGCGCCTGCATCATGCGGCGTTCTGGGGCGAACCAGAAGCCGTTGTAGATCAGCTCCGCATAGCGGGGCATGATGCTGTCCTTGAGGTGGGCGGCTTCGCGGTCGAGCGTGATGCTTTCGATGCCGCGATGGGCGGCGAGCAGGATGGTGCCGCCCGGGGTTTCGTAAACGCCGCGCGATTTCATGCCGACGAAGCGGTTTTCGACGAGATCGAGCCGGCCGATGCCGTTGGCCTTGCCGAGCGCGTTCAGCTTGGTGAGCAGCATGGCGGGCGAGAGCTTTTCGCCGTCGATATGCGTGGGGTCGCCATTGAGGAAGTCGATCGAGATCACGGTGGCCTGGTCCGGCGCGTCCTCGGGGCGGATGGTGCGCTGATAGACCGCCTCATCGGCTTCGACGGCGGGGTCTTCGAGGATTTTGCCCTCGGACGAGGAGTGCAGCAGGTTGGCATCGACCGAGAACGGCGCCTCGCCGCGCTTGTCCTTGGCGATGGGGATCTGATTCGCCTCGGCGAATTCCAGCAGCCTGGTGCGGCTGGTGAGGTCCCACTCGCGCCAGGGGGCGATGATCTTGATGTCGGGCTTCAGCGAGTAGTAGCTGAGTTCGAAGCGCACCTGGTCGTTGCCCTTGCCGGTGGCGCCGTGGGCGACGGCGTCGGCGCCGACTTCCTCGGCGATCTCGATCTGCCGCTGGGCGATCAGCGGGCGGGCGATGGAGGTGCCGAGCAGGTACTGGCCCTCATAGACCGCGTTGGCGCGGAACATCGGGAACACGAAGTCCTTGGTGAAGGTCTCACGCAGATCGTCGATATAGATCTGCCTGATGCCCATCATCTCGGCCTTCTTGCGGGCGGGTTCGAGTTCCTCGCCCTGGCCGAGATCGGCGGTGAACGTGACCACCTCGCATTTGTAGGTGGTTTGCAGCCAGCGCAGGATCACGCTGGTGTCGAGGCCGCCGGAGTAGGCGAGCACGACTTTCTTGACATCCTTCACGCGCATTTTCGGGTCTTCCTCGCAGTCTCAACTGAGGCGCGGAGGTAACGCCCGCATGGGCCATTGTGCAAGGGCGCCGGAGTTGGGCAGGATTGCGTTGCGGTAACGGTGGGGGCGGGGATGCGGGGCTTGGTGCTGGCCGTGTGGGCCATTCTGGCGAGTTTTCCGGTGCTGGCGCAGCCGGCGCTGCTGAACACGGCGGCGCTGCCGGAGGGGGTGCGGGGGCAGTATGGCGCGTTCCTGCTGGGGCATCTGCCGCGGGCGTTCGCGCTGTCGAAGGACGGCAAGATGGGCTGGTACGCGGGCGCCGACACGCTGGAGGTGGCGCGGCAGCGGGCGTTGAAATCCTGCCAGGACAAGGGCGGCACGGCGTGCGCGCTGTATGCCGAGAACCTGTCGGTGGTGGGCAAGCCAGAGGCACTGGCGGTTCCGCCGGCGGTGATGCTGTTCGGTGAGGCCGGCCGGCCGTTGACGCTGTTCGGCGGCGCGGGCTGGGGCTTCGAATACGATGCGCGGTATTTCTACTGGGGGCCGTCGCGGGCGAAGGGCGTCTATGTGTTCTCGCACGGCAAGAACCCGAACGATGTGGATGCGCGCGGGTTCCAGGCGCATCCGTTCGTGCGGTATTTCAACGATCGTGGCTTCGATGTGGTGATGTTCGCGCGCGAGCCTACGGCCGATGACCGGGACAAGGCGGCGGGGTGGCTGCGCGACGGGCTGAAGCGGGTGCGCGGGCTGGGCTACAAGATGGTGATCGCGGGCGGACAGTCCCGCGGGGCGTGGAACAGCCTGCAAAGCCTGGATACGGCGGGGCTGGCCGAGGCGGTGATCGCGGTGTCGGCGGCGAGCAACGGGGTGAATGCCGGGGCGCAGGCCAGCCTGGGGCAGGCGGAGGTGTATCGCATCTTCAGCGCGGCGAACGCACCGCAGGCCCGCGTCGCGGTCGTGCAATTCGCCAATGACGACTACGAGCACAACCCGGACAAGCGGTTCAGCATGGTGGACGATCTGCTGAAGCCGAAGGTGGCGGCGCTGCTGAAGATCAATCAGCCGGCCGGGGTGTCAGGCCATGGCGGCGGCTATGCGATGAAATTCGCCACCGATTATGCGGGGTGTCTCTACCGGTTCGCTACCGAGGCGGTGCCGCCAGGGGCGTGCTGAGTCAACATAGCGCGGAGCCATAGGCCGAGGCCAAGCACCAGCACGGCATCGACGGCGAAAGCGCCGCGATAGCCGGTCGCCGCGATCAGCGCGCCCATGCCCAGCGCGCCGGCGCTCTGGCCGGCAAACAGGGTGAAGGCGAAGCTGGACACGCCGGTGGCGCGCGCGCCGGGCAGCATCTCGGTGGAACGCGCCTGCAACACCCCGTGCAGCATGAAATAGCCGAAGCCGATCGCGGTCTGCGTCAGGATCAGAACTGGCCAGGCGCCGGCGAGCATCGCGCCGCCCACGCCCAATGCGATGGCGATGCCGCCAAGCACGACCAGGCCGGGCTCGCCGAAGATCGGGATCATGCGGCGGACCAGACGGGTATAGGCCAGCGCGCCAAGGCCGAAGCAGGACAGGATCATGCCGACGGCGGCGTAGGACAGGCCGAACGCCTCGTGCATGTAGGGGGCGAGGAAGGGAAAACTGCCGTTGAGCAGCACGCCATCGACAAAGGCGCCGAGCAGCAGCAGGCGCGGCAGGCGCCCGCGCAAGAGCCCGCGATAGGCCGTCAGGCTGAAGCCGGCGGCAGCGGATCTGGTATCCGGCAGCCGGGGAATGCGCAGCGCCATCACCACGGTGACCATTATGGCGCCGGCCGCGAGCAGCACGAAGACACCGCGCCAGCCGAGATACTGGCCGAACACGCCGCCGATGGGGCCGGCCAGCAACTGTGACAGCACGATGCCGTTGAGATAGCGGCTGAGCGTGACCTGCCGGTCCTGATAGGCGACGGCGTCGGCGATATAGGCCATGCCGATCGGAATGATCGCGGCACTGGTGGCGCCAGCGAACACCCGCATCACGGTGAGCGTGCTCAGCGAACCGGCAAAGGCACAGGCGCCGGTGGCCAGCGCATAGGCACCCATGGCCAGCGCGATGACGCGCAGCTTGCCGAAGCGGTCGCCGAGCGGGCCGAGCAGGATCTGACACAGGCCGTAGGGCAGCGTGAAGGCGGCGATGATCACCGAGACCGCTGGCACAGTGGTGCCGAAATCGCTGGCGACCACGTGCAGCAGCGGGTCGATCACCCGCGAGCCGGACGAGGACAGGAACGCGGCCGTGGCAAGCAGCGTAATGGGAAGAGCGGCGGCGGCGTTCATCGGGGCATAGAACCGGGGGTTGGGCGGTGGCGCAAGATGCGGTCATCGTTGCTGAACGCTCAGCCGCGCGCCTATCCTGCCTCCGGGACGGCCGGGCATCCGGAAATCCCGGTTTGAATCGGATGCCAGAGGAGTAAGGCGGATGCTGCTTTCCGGAATTTACCGTGGCGTGGTGGTCAACGCCGCCGACCCCCAGGGCAAGGCACGCTTGCAGATCCAGATTCCCTCGGTGCTTGGCGCGACGATGGAATGGGCATTGCCGTGCCGCGACGCCGGCTCCACGAAGCTGCCACTGCCGGGCACGGCGATTTGGGTGATGTTCGAAGCCGGCGACTCCCGTAAGCCGGTATGGATGGGGTGCATGGGCTGAACCCGCCGCCAGTGGGCAAACGGCGCAGGGCTTTGCGGGGGGGATGGCAGAGGTGGATGACAGCCTGATCGACGCGCGGCACACAAGCTGGAGCGATCCGGGCGGGTTCGCGGATCGCCTGGGCGAGATCGCCGGCCGGCCGGCTTGGATTGCCGACCGGCTCGAGCAGTTCGTGATCCATCACCAGATCGCGCGCAATATTGGCATTGCCGTTCCGGCGCCGGCGGAGAGCGATCGCGGATTGCGGCATGTGTCGCTGTTGCTGGCCGCAGCGGTTGCGCGGGACCGACGGCCGCTGAGCGAGCATCGGGCGATCGGCGATTATCTGTTTGTGACCTGCCGCGATTTCGCGATGCTGGCCGTCAGCGCGCTGCGGCAGCGCGGTGTGGCGGCCCGGCTGCGGGTGGGCTTCGCCAGCTATTTCAATGCCGGGGTATGGATGGACCACCTGGTGTGCGAACACCGCGCTGGCGGGGGCTGGGCAGTGCTGGATGCGCAGTTGGGACCGTTGGCAAGGCAGGGGTTTCGCATCGGGTTCGATGTCGGCGATGTACCACGATCGGCATGGCAGCCGGCGGCGTCGATCTGGCGGGCCATGCGGGCGGGCGAGGTTGACCCGGGGATCTGCGGCTTGCCGTATGCCGGAATTGCCGGCGCCTGGTGGATCGCGGCGTCGGTGATCCGCGATGCGGGGGCGCTGGCCGGAATCGAGGCCCTGCCGTGGGATTTCTGGGGGCTGGGGCAGGTGTTCCAAGCGACGCGGGAGGTGACGGAGGCGCAGGCCGGCCAGATCGATCAGTTGGCGGCGGCACTGGAGAGCGCACCGGCGGATCGAACGGCGGCGCAGGCGGTGCTCGCGCGGTTTGCCTGGGCCCAGCCCACGGCGGAGGAGGGGGGGCGATCTTCGCTCGCCCGCACCGACTGAGAAAAAAATATCCGATTTGGGGTAATTTTTCCTTGCAATTCATCTAACGATGTCATATAACGTGTCGATGAACATATGGGCACGCATCCTCTCTGAGCTTAAAATCCCCCTGGGCCGGACTCCGTTCCGCGACTGGCCGGCGATGATTCTGCTCTGGCTGCACCTACGTCGTCTCACCACCGCGCTCGACGAGCTGTTCACCGCCTGGCGCAGCGGCGCGCTCCCGCCCGCCCCACCGGCACCGCCCGAAGCAGCACCTCCCATCCGGCGGGCAGCTCCGCGCACGCCCTCAGTACGCCGTACCCCCTCCCCGCGCCGCACCGCGCCCCCCCGCACGCGCGCAATCCCCAGCACCCCGCGCGTCAGGCGGGAAACGCCGCGCGCAGGCCACCCAAGCCGCAGACTCCAATTCTGGAAACCTCTCGGCATCCCCCGAGTCGAGTCGCAAAAATGCGACACTTTCGGCCTTGGGGAAACGCGCGCCCTATTTGTTCCGTTTAGTTAACAAATAATCAGACGTGGAAGCTCTCGCCGCAGCCGCAGCGGCCTTTCTCGTTCGGATTGATGAAGGTGAACCCGGCCGAAAGCGCCTTCACCTCGTAATCCATCGTCGTGCCGATCAGAAACAGGCTCGCCTTGCGATCGACAATCACGCGAACGCCCTTGTCGGTCACCACCTCGTCGCCTGGCCCCGCCGCCTCGACCCAGTTCATGTCATAAGCCAGGCCGGAACAGCCCTTGGTGTTGACGCCGATGCGCAACGTCATCCCGCTCTGCCCGGTTTCATACAGTTTACGCAGCCGTTCGGCCGCGGCATCGGTCAGCCGCATCAACGGCGGCAACTCGCGGCGGGTGCGTGTCGGGGCGGTGGTGGTGGACATAGGTTCAGCCCTCAGAACATGTTCAACGAAAGCCGTGCATCTTCGGTCATCCGGCTGGGTTCCCATGGCGGGTCCCAAACCACATCGACATCGCAATTCGGCACACCCTCGATCGCCATCACCGCGTCGCGGATCTGCTCGGGCAGTTCCTGCGCGCTCGGGCAGCCCGGCGCGGTCAGCGTCATCTCGATCTTCACCGCCCCGTCCTCCGCGATCTCGATCGCGTAGATCAGGCCGAGCTCATAGATGTTCACCGGAATCTCCGGATCATACACGCTGCAACAGGCGGCAATCACCGCCTCCTCGGTCACCGCAGGCGCGCTGCTGCCCTCTGGGCTCCAACTGCCAACCACGGCCTCCGGCCGGATCACGGGGTCTTCATTCACTGCTGGTCTCCCCCTTGCCCTCGATCGCACCGATCAGGGCATGCCACGGCAAAGTGACGCATTTCACCCGCGACTTGTATTCATGCACGGCGGCCAGCGGCCGCATCGCCACCAACGCCGCGTCGTGCTCCGGACACTCGCCCGATTGCACCATCTCCCGCAGCCGGGCGAACAGCGCCTTGGTATCGGCCGGGCTCTGCCCCTGCACCGCTTCCACCATCAGATCCGCCGCCGCCTTGCTGATCTCGCAGCCCCGCGCCTCGAACCCGCTCTCGGCAATCGTGCCGTCCGCTTCGTAGCGCACCCAAACCTGCACCCGATCGCCGCACATCGGGTTATCGCCCTTCGCGGTGGCATCGAACGCTTCCAGCCGGCGCATATGCTGCGGCCGGCGCCCACGCTCGACGATGCTGGCACTGTAGAGATCGCGCACATCCTCGAACATCAGGCGAAGAACTCCCGGATCTTCCCCAGCGTCTCCGCCAGCGCGTCGATCTCCGAGATCTGCGTATACACCCCGAAACTCGCCCGCGCCGTGCTGTCCAGCCCCAGCCGCCGCATCAGCGGCTCGGCGCAATGATGCCCCGCCCGTACCGCAATCCCCTGCCGGTCCAGCAGCGTGGCGATATCATGCGCATGCGCCCGGTCCAGCGTGAACGAAATCACCCCGCCCCGATCCTGCGCCCGGCCGATGATCGTAATCCCCTCGATCGCCGACATCTTGGCAAGCGCATGTTCGGTCAACGCCGCCTCATGCGCCGCGATCCGGTCGTAACCGATTGCCTCGACAAACTCGATCGCCGCCCGCAACCCGATCCCCTCGATGATCGCCGGTGTCCCCGCCTCGAACTTGTGCGGCACCTCAGCCCATGTCGAGCGCTCGTAGCTGACGGAGGAAATCATATCCCCGCCCCCCATCCACGGCGGCATCGCGTCCAGCAACTCGCGCCGGCCCCACAGCACGCCGATCCCGGTCGGCCCGTACAGCTTGTGCCCGGTAAACACATAGAAATCCGCACCCAGCGCCTGCACGTCGACCTTGCGATGCACGATCGCCTGCGACCCATCCAGCATCACTTTGGCGCCGTACTCATGCGCCAGCTTGATCACCCGCTCGGCCGGCACGTAACTGCCCAGCACGTTGGACATATGGGTGATCGCCACCAGCCCGACCTTGCGATCCTCCAGCAACCGCTCATACGCCGCCATATCCAGCTCGCCGTCATCGCTGATCGGCGCGATCCGCAGCTCGATGCCATGCGCATCGCGCAGCATCTGCCACGGCACAATGTTGGAATGGTGCTCCATCTGCGAGATCACCACCGCCTGCCCTGCCTTGAGCACGCCGCGGCCATAGCTGTTGGCCAGCAGGTTGATGCCCTCGGTGGTATTGCGCACGAACACGATCTCGCTGCGATCCCGCGCATTCAACAGCCGGGCGGCGGCTTCGCGCGTCGCCTCATAGGCATCGGTGGTCCGCTCGCTCATCCAGTGCAGGCCGCGATGGATGTTGGCGTATTGCGTTTCCATCGTCGCAACCATCGCCGCAATCACCGCCCGCGGCTTCTGCGCCGAGGCGCCGCTGTCCAGATAGATCAGCGGTTTGCCACGCACGGTCTGCGACAGGATCGGAAACTCGTCGCGAATGCTGGCGATATCGAAGCGGGGCAGCGCGTCGGTCATGCCGGATGACGCTCCCACCAGCCCGCCACGGCATTTTCCAGCAGCGCGCGGCCAGCCTCATGCGCAATCGGGTCCAACGCCTCGGCCAGGAAGGCCCGCACCAATATCGCCCGCGCCTCGGCCGCCGGAACGCCGCGGCTGCGCAGATAGAAATACTGATCGGCATCCAGCGCACCGACGGTGGCGCCATGGCTGCATTTCACGTCGTCGGCATAGATCTCCAGCTGCGGCTTGCAGTTGATCTCGGCATCTGGCGATAGCAGCAGCGCCTGATTCATCTGATAGCCGTCGGTCTTCTGCGCGATGCGGCTGACCTCGATCTTGCCCTGAAACACCCCGTGCGAGCGGCCTGTCAGCACGTTCTTCACTGTCTGCCGCGACTGCGTCGCCGGCGCGTCATGCGTCACGACGGTCGTGAAATCGGCATGCTGCACGCCGCCCAACAACTGCGCCGCGTTCAGATGCGCCATCGCCGCGGTGCCACCCAGCCGGGCATGCACCTCCATCCGCGCCAGCCGCGCGCCGATCGTCAGGGCGAAACTGTCATAGGTGCCGCCCTCGGCAACATCGGCATAGATCGTCGACAGATGGATCGCCTCGATCCCCTCATCCTGCAAACGCAGATGCGTCAGGATCGCCCCGGCCTCGACAGTGATCGAGGTCACCGGATTATGCAGGTACCGCCCTTCCCCCGCGCAGATCTCGATCAGCGTCAGCTTCGCCCCGCGGGCCAGATGCACCGCATGCCGCGGATGAAACGCAACCCCCTCGCCGCCCAGGCTGACCAGCACCACGGTGCCGGCATCGACGCCGGCAGCGACACTCAGCTCGGCGCCATCGGCCGCCAGCATGGTGTTCAGCGCCACCAGCCGCTCAGATTCCGGCCGCGCCAACGGCCCCATCGCCGGGACACCCGTCCGCAACACCGCCTTGCTCGGCGGCACTGACAGATCGGCGCGATAGGTGCCATCGACAAACACCAGCCGCGGCGCATCCAGCGCGGCAACGGATGCCGGCAGGCTGACCTCGCGGCCCGGAACCGGCATCGCGTAATCCGCCTCGCTCAGCGGCCGCAGCCGCGTGTAGCGCCAGGCCTCTTCACGCGGCCCGGGCAGGCCACGCGCCCGCAGCACGCCGGCGGCCGCCTCACGCAGGCTGGCATCGCCCGGCAGTACGGCGCGCGCCGCGTCGAAGCGCGAAAGGAACGCGCTCGCGCTCATGCCGCCTCCGACACCGAGGCATAGCCCTCGGCCTCAAGCTGATGCGCCAGTTCCGGCCCGCCCGAGCGCACAATGCGGCCGGCCGACAGCACATGCACGCGGTCCGGCACGATATGATCCAACAGGCGCTGATAATGCGTGATCACCAGCGCGGAGAAATTCGGCCCGCGCAGCGCGTTCACCCCGTCGGCCACGATCTTCAGCGCGTCGATATCCAGCCCGCTATCGGTCTCGTCCAGAATCGCCAGCTTCGGCCGCAGGATCGCCATCTGCAGCACCTCGTTGCGCTTCTTCTCGCCGCCGGAGAACCCGACATTGACGTTGCGCTTCAGCATGTCGTCAGCCATCGACAGCCGCTTCACCTCGGCGCGCGCCAGCTTCAGGAACTGCACCGCATCCAGTTCAGGCTCGCCGCGCGAGCGGCGCTGCGCGTTCAGCGCGGTGCGCAGGAACACCGCATTGTTCACCCCGGGCAGCTCGACCGGATACTGGAACGCCAGGAACAGCCCCAGCGCCGCGCGCGCCTCCGGCTCGATGCTCAGCAGATCCTGCCCGTCGAATGTCGCCTCGCCGGCAGTGACCTCGTAACCCTCACGCCCGGACAGCACATAGGACAGCGTCGACTTGCCCGAGCCGTTCGGCCCCATGATGGCGTGCACTTCGCCATCGGGCACCACCAGATCGATCCCCTTCAGGATCTCCTTGGTCTCGATGCCGGCGCGCAGTCCTTTGATCTCAAGCATAACGTCTTCCTAACCTACAGAGCCTTCGAGACTCACCGCCAGAAGCTTCTGGGCTTCGACGGCGAACTCCATCGGCAATTCCTTCAGCACTTCCTTGCAGAACCCGTTGACGATCAGGTTCACCGCATCCTCTTCCGACAGCCCGCGCTGACGGCAGTAGAACAGCTGGTCGTCGGCGATCTTCGAGGTCGTCGCCTCATGCTCCAGCTTCGCCGTCGGGTTGCGGCTTTCGATGTAGGGCACGGTATGCGCGCCGCACTGATCGCCGATCAGCAGGCTGTCGCACTGGGTGAAATTCCGTGCCCCGTCCGCCTTCGGCATGATCCGCACCAGGCCGCGATAGGTGTTGTTCGACCGCCCGGCCGAGATGCCCTTCGACACGATGGTGGACTTCGTGCGCTTGCCCAGATGGATCATCTTGGTGCCGGTATCGGCCTGCTGGAAATTCGTCGTCACCGCCACCGAGTAGAACTCGCCGACGCTGTCGTCGCCTTGCAGGATGCAGGACGGGTATTTCCAGGTGATCGCCGAGCCGGTCTCAACCTGCGTCCACGACACCTTGCTGCGCGCGCCGCGGCAGGCAGCGCGCTTGGTGACGAAATTGTAGATGCCGCCCCGGCCCTCGGCATCGCCGGGGTACCAGTTC
Organism: uncultured Rhodospirillales bacterium; assembly: GCA_903881515.1. Lineage (GTDB taxonomy): Bacteria > Pseudomonadota > Alphaproteobacteria > Acetobacterales > Acetobacteraceae > CAIRTN01. The sequence continues at coordinate 13,632 of CAIRTN010000126.1, forward strand.
TGCACCGTGGAATACTTGATCTGCGCATCGTCGAACGCCACCAGCTCGACCACAGCGGCATGCAGCTGGTTCTCGTCGCGCTGCGGCGCGGTGCAGCCTTCGAGGTAGGAGACGTAAGCGCCATCCTCGGCGATGATCAGCGTGCGCTCAAACTGCCCGGTGTTGCGGGCGTTGATGCGGAAATAGGTCGACAGCTCCATCGGGCAGCGCACGCCCTTGGGGATGAACACGAAGCTGCCATCGGTGAACACCGCGGAATTCAGCGCGGCGAAGTAGTTGTCGCCCGCCGGCACCACGCTGCCGAGATATTTGCGCACCAGTTCGGGGTGCTCCTGCACCGCTTCGCTGATCGGGCAGAAGATCACGCCGGATTTCGCCAGGGTGGATTTGAAGGTGGTCGCCACCGAAACGCTGTCGAACACCGCATCCATCGCCACCTGCGGCCGCTCGTCCTCGGCGCCCTCGACGCCGGCGAGAATGGCGCGCTCCCGCAGCGGAATGCCCAGCTTCTCATAGGTGCGCAGCAGCTCGGGATCGACCTCGTCGAGGCTCTTCGGGCCGGCCTTCTTCTTCGGGGCGGCGTAGTAATGCAGGTCCTGATAGTCGATCGGCGGATGCTTCAGCATCGCCCAATCCGGCTCTTCCATCTTCAGCCAGGCCTCGTACGACTTCAGCCGCCATTCCAGCAGCCATTCCGGCTCGTTCTTGCGCGACGATATCAGCCGAATGATGTCCTCGTTCAGCCCCTTGGGCGCGAGGTCCATCTCGATCTCGGTGGAGAAGCCCCATTTATAGCCGCCTTCGGTGGCAGCGTTCACGGTGTCGAGGGTTTCGGCGACTACGGCCATGGCAAAGCGCTCCGGCTATTCGGCGGCGGACAGGGAAGCGGGCACGCGGAACACCAGCGGGATGGAGGCCACCCGCATGTCGGTCAGCGAAATCCCGGTCAGCGCGGCATGGATGGCATCGTTCACCAAGTCCCAGCGACCCTTCACGGCACACATGCTTTCGACGTCGCAGCTTCCGGTGCCGCCATCGACGCAGGCGGTCAGCGCGATCGGGCCGTCAATCGCTGTGATCACATCAGCCACCGACACCTCATCCACCGGACGCGCCAGCCGGTAGCCGCCGCGCGCGCCGCGCTGCGAGACCACCAGCCCGGCGCCGGCCAGCGCCTTCAGCACTTTGGCCACCGTCGGCTCCGGCACCCCGGTCGCGACGGCAAGCCCCGGCGCGGTATGCACCGCATCGCCCGACGCCCGCTCGGCATCGGACAGGCGGATCAGCACCACCACCGCATAATCGGTCAATTTCGACAGCCGGAGCATGCACCAAGTCCTATCAGGACCCCAATAGTCCTGTTTGATCGGAAATGGGCCATCGCCCGGCCGACGTCAAGGCCCTCGCGCGCATTGCGCTGTATCAAGGCGGGCTCGACACCGCGCGGTTAGCGTTGCAACGCTAGGTTTGGCCTGTGATCGGATGATGCGATGGCCCAATACGTGCTTTTGCTGCTGGTGCTGCTGCCCGGTGCCGCCGGGCTGGCGGCGCTGTTCTCGGATCATCGGCTGATCGCCGATGTGCTGTTTACCCTGGCCGCGCTGCCGTCGGCCGGCATGGTGGCGTGGTCGGCGCTCGAATCGCTGCGCGGCGGCAAGCTCGGGGTGGACCTGATCGCGCTGGTCGCGATCGTTGGCGCGCTTGCGATGGGCGAGACCGCGACCGCGGCACTGATATCCTTGATGGTGGCCAGCGGCGGTGCGCTGGAAGGCCTGGCCGAGGCACGCGCGCGGCGGACACTGACGGCGCTGATCTCCCGTGCGCCGCGGGTGGCGCATCGGCAAACTGACGGGGTGATCGGCGATATCCCGGTGGCCGATATCGCTCCGGGCGACCTTTTGCTGGTGAAATCCGGCGAGACCATTCCGGTCGATGGCACGCTGATCGAGGCAGCGAGCGTGGACGAGGCGGCGCTGACCGGGGAACCGGTGGCGGTGACGCGGCTGGAGGGCGAGGCGGTGCGCTCCGGCGGGGTGAATGCCGGGGCGCCGTTCCGGCTGCTGGCGACCGCCAATGCCGATGGCAGCACCTATGCCGCGATCATCCGGCTGGTGACCGCCGCCGAGGGCGAGCGGCCGCCGATGGTGCGGCTGGCCGATCAGTGGGCGATCTGGTTCCTGCCGTTCAGTCTGGCGGTGTCCGGCGGCGCCTGGCTGCTGACCGGCGATCCGCACCGGGCACTGGCGGTGATGGTGGTGGCGACGCCCTGCCCGCTGATCCTGGCCGCCCCGGTGGCGCTGATCTGCGGCATCTCACGCGCGGCGGCGCAAGGGGTGATCGTCAAGGGCGGCGGCGCGCTGGAAAGGCTGGCACGCGCCAGCACAGCGCTGTTCGACAAGACCGGCACGCTGACCTCAGGCACCCCGCACGTGACCGGCATCGTGCCGCTGCCGGGTTTCGACAGCGAGGAAATTTTGCGGCTGGCGGCCAGCCTGGACCAGACCAGCCAGCACGTCGTCGCTGGCGCGATCACCGCCGCGGCGGCCTCGGCCCATATCGGATTGAGTCTGCCGGGAAATGTGACCGAGATCCCTGGCGGCGGGCTGACCGGCTTGGTGGATACCCGCAGCGTGACGGTGGGCAGCGCCGGGTTGATGGGCAATCAGGGCATCGTGCTGCCGGCCGAGGGCGCGGCGATCCGGCTGGCCGCGGCGGCGACCGCGGCGGCCTGGGTGGCGGTGGACGGACAGGCGGCGGGGGTGATCCTGCTGTCCGACCGCATCCGGCCGGAGGCGACGCGGGCGCTGCGCGATTTGCGGGCGGCGGGAATATCGCGGCTGGTGATGGTGACCGGCGATCGCAGCGAGGCCGCCGCGGCGGTGGGCCAGGCGCTGGGGTTGGACGGCGTGTTCGCCGAGCTTAGTCCGGAGGGCAAGATCGCCACCGTGCAGGCCGAGCGCCAGCGTGGCGCGGTGGTGATGATCGGTGACGGCATCAACGACGCGCCGGCGCTGGCGGCGGCCGATGTCGGCATCGCGATGGGCGCGCGGGGCGCCGCCGCCGCGGCTGAAGCCGCCGACGTCGTGCTGCTGGTGGACCGGATCGACCGGATTGCGCCGGCGATCAGTGCGGCGCGGCGGGCGCGGGGGATCGCGGTACAGTCGATCGCGATCGGCATGGGGCTGTCAGGCCTCGCGATGGCGGTGGCCGCGGCCGGCTATCTGCCGCCGGTGGCAGGCGCGCTGTTGCAGGAGGCGATCGACGCCGGGGTGATCCTGAACGCGCTGCGGGTGCTGATCGATCGCCGGCCGGCGCCGCTGCCGGCCAGCGCCGATGTACCACGGGTGCTGGACGACCACGTGCAGCTGCGCCGGCTGCTGGAACGGATGCGCCATACCGCGGACGCGATGCAGGTGCAGGGCACCCTGCCGCAGGTGCAACTGGCGGAGATCGCCGCCGAATTGAAATCGCTGCTGCTGCCGCATCAGGCGCATGAGGAGGCGACCACCTTCCCCGCGCTGGCGCGCCGCCTGGGCGGGCAGGACCCGATCGGACCGTTGGCGCGGATGCATGAGGAGATCGCGCATCTGGCCAATACCTATGCCGCGCTGGTGGGCGGCGAGATGGACAGCCCGGCCGAGATCCGCGAGGCACGCCGGCTGCTGCATGTGATGGAGGCGATCATCACACTGCATTTCGCCACCGAGGAGGAACTCATCGGCCAGGTCGCGGACGCAGTATAGGTTCAGGGGCTGAACAGATCCGGCGGTTCCCAGGCATCGGCCCGCGAGAGCTGGGCGAGTTTTTCCGCAAGGCGCGCATGCGCTGCACGGGCTTCGTCGGCCAGATGCTGAAGGGCCGGATCGTCGTAGAACCGCTCCGTGCGCAGGGTCGCGATCACGTCGTCGAGACCGGAATCCTGCACCGCTTGCAGGCTGCGCGCTGCCTGCGCCGCGGTGCGGGAGGTCAGCGCGGCGGGGCCGAGGAATTCCAGCCCGGCCTCCTGCGCCCGTGCCCACCGAGTCACGGCGAGAAAAGCCGCGCCGCCACGCAGGCACAGCGTGACCTTTTCCGGCAGCGCCATCATCGCTTCCAGCCGGATGCGCGCGCCCTTTTCCGAGACATCGAGCACGATGCAATTCACCACCGAGGCACCGATGATGATCTTGCCACTGCGCAGCACGCCCTCGCGCGGTGCAGTGCGGCGTCCGACGGTGCTCTCAGCAGCCATGTCCGTTTCCTGTTCGGTTGCCCCGATCTAACACCGGCTGGCTGCCGGGATAAAGCGGCAGGGGGCGATGACTTCCCAAGCTCGGCCCCGAGGCTTACGATTCGGCCAACATCAGACGGAGGAAAGTCATGTCGGAGTCCGAAAGCATCACGCCTGGAACCATGCTGGCCGGCAAGACGGTTGTTGTGACCGGCGCGGGCGGCGGCATCGGCCGGGCGATCGCGGTGATGGCCGCCGGCGAAGGCGCGAATGTGCTGGTGTGCGATATCGGCGCGTCGCTGACCGGCGAAGGCCTGTCGAGCACGCCGGCGGAACAGACCAAACAAATCATCGAGCAGGGCGGCGGCAAGGCCGCGATCTGCACCGAGTCGGTGGCGAGCTGGGGCGGCGGCAAGAAGATCGTGCAGGCGGCGCTGGATCATTTCGGCCGCATCGACGGCGTGGTGAACAATGCCGGCATTCTGCGCGACGTGATCTTCCATAAGATGAGCGAGGATGACTGGCTGTCGGTGATCAATGTGCACCTGAACGGCAGCTTCTTTGTGGCGCGTGCCGCCGCCGAGCATTTCCGCGCGCAGCAGTCGGGCGCCTATGTGCACATGTCCTCGACCTCCGGCCTGATCGGCAATTTCGGGCAGGCGAACTATTCGGCGGCCAAGCTGGGCATCACCGCGCTGTCGAAGTCGATCGCTTTGGACATGGCGCGCTACAATGTGCGCTCGAACTGCATCGCGCCGTTCGCCTGGAGCCGGATGACCAGCTCGATCCCCATCACCAGCGAGGCGCAGGCCAAGCGGATCGCACGCATCCAGCAGATGACGCCGGACAAGAACGCGCCGATGTCGGTGTTCCTGCTGTCGGACGCGGCCAAGGAGGTCACCGGGCAGGTGTTCGCCACCCGGATGAACGAGATCTTCCTGATGTCTTCGCCGCGGCCGATCCGCGGCATTCATCGTGGCGAGGGCTGGACGCCGGCGACGGTGGCCGAGCATGCGCTGCCGGCGCTGAAGGGCGCGTTCATGCCAGTGGATCGCAGCGGCGATGTGTTCTCGTGGGACCCGATCTGAATGGACTTCGATCTGACGGAGGAGCAACGCTCGTTCCAGGATTCAGTGCGCGTGTTTGCCGAGCGCAACCTGGCCGAAGGTGCGCTGGCCCGCGCGCATGACGAGCGGTTTCCCTGGGATGTCGCACGCAAGATGGCCGAGGCCGGGCTGTTCGGCATCATGCTGCCGGAGGAGGATGGCGGGGCCGGCGGGTCGTTGATGGATGCGGTGCTGGCGATGGAGCAGATCGCCTATGTCTGCCCGCGCAGTGCCGACGTGTTGCAGGCCGGCAATTTCGGCGCGTTCCGCACCTTCGCCGAGTATGCGACCCCCGATCAGAAGCAGCGCTTCTTCGGCCGGCTGCTGCGGGGCGAGGCGATCGCGGCGGTGTCGATGACTGAGCCAGAGGCGGGCTCGGCGCTGACCGAACTGAAAAGCTCCTGCACACCGGATGGCGATGGCTACCGGCTGAACGGCGGCAAGGTGTTCACGTCGAACACCGAGGATGCCGAGGTGTTCCTGGTGTATTGCCGTTTCGGGCCGGGGACCGACGGCATCGGCAGCGTGCTGGTGGAGCGCGGGCAGGAGGGGTTCCGGCTGGGTGCGCCGAGCCATTACATGAACGGCGAGACCTGGTGCGCGCTGTATTTCGACAACGTCTATATCCCGCCGGAGAACGTGCTGCTGAAGGAAGGCGGGTTCCGCAAGCAGATCGCCGGCTTCAACGTCGAGCGGGTCGGCAACACCACCCGCGCGCTGGCGCTGGGCGAATACTGCTTCCGGCAGGCCAAGGCGCACGCCGAAACCCGCAGGCAGTTCGGCCGCACGCTGAATGAGTTCCAGGGTATCCAGTGGAAATTCGCCGAGATGCGGGTGGCGCTGGATGCGGCGCAGCTGTTGCTGTACCGCGCGGCGACACGTGGGGCGAACGGGCTGCCGAGTGCGCAGGACGTGGCGATTGCCAAGTTCGCTTGCAACCAGGCGGGCTGGATGTCGGCCAATGAGAGCCTGCAGGTGATGGGCGGCACGGGGTATTCCACCGACCTGCTGCTGGAATACTGCGTGCGCAAAACGCGCGGCTGGATGATCGCCGGGGGGTCGCTGGAGATCATGAAGAACCGGATCGCCGAGGGCGTGTTCGGGCGTTCGTTCTCCCAGCGCCCGCCGCGGGCGCGCGATGCGGGGTAAGGCAGGCAAGGTCTTCTTTTTCTGAAGAAAAGGAAGCAAAAAGACTTTTCTCCTTGGGGCTGAGCGTCGGAACCACACGCACCTAATGGAAGAAAGTTTTTTGCTTCTTTTTTCAAAAAGAGAAGACGCTTCCTACCCCTTGCCTAAAAGGACTCCCGATGCTCTCCAACGCCCTGCTGAACCCGCGCCGCATCGCCCTGATCGGCGCGTCGACCGACGCGGCGAGGCTCACCGCCCGCGCCCAGGTCTATCTTCGCCGGCATGGCTATACCGGCGCGCTGTTCCCGGTGAATCCGCGGGCGGACACGGTGCTGGGCGAGCCCGCCTTTGCCGATCTGCGCGATGTGCCGGGGGAGGTGGATTTCGCTTACATCCTGGTCAACACCGGCAATGTCGAGGCCGCTGTTGAAGGATGCGCGGCGCGCGGTGTGCCGGTGGCGTGCATCCTGGCTGACGGGTTTGCCGAGGCGGGGGCAGAAGGCGAGGCGCTGCAGGCGCGCATTGTTGCGGCGGCGCGGGCTGGCGGGATGCGGTTGCTGGGGCCGAACTCGATGGGCGTGATCAACGTGCCGGCGAAGACGGCGTGCAGCGTGAACGCAGCGCTGGAGGCGGAGACGCTGCTGCCCGGGCGCTGGTCGCTGGTGTCGCATTCCGGCAGCGTGATGGGCACGCTGCTGTCGCGCGCGGCGGGGCGAGGTTTCGGCTTTGCCAAGGTGATCGGCACCGGCAACGAGGCGGACCTGTCGGCGGGCGAGATCGCGTCCATGCTGGTGGACGATCCCGAGACCGATGCGATCCTGCTGTTTCTGGAGACGGTGCGCCGGCCGGAGCTTTACGAGGAGGCGGCGCGGCGCGCCTATGCGGCGGGTAAGCCGATCGTGGCCTACAAGCTCGGCCGCTCCGAGGCCGGAGCGGCGTTGGCGACCACGCATACCGGGGCGATTGCCGGGTCGGACGCGGCAACCGAGGCGTTTTTCCGCGCCATCGGCATTGCCCGGGTGGACATGCTGGAGGCGCTGCTGGAGGTGCCGCCGCTTTTGATCGCGGCGCGGCCGATCGCCAATCCGAAGCGGGCGGTGCGGGTGGTGACCACCACGGGCGGTGGCGGGGCGATGGTGGTGGACCAGCTGGGCACGCTGGGCATCGCGACCGCGAAGATGACGGATACGACGCTGGCCGGCGCGAAGAAGGACACGGTGGTGGCCGCGCTGGACGAGGCGCGGGCGGCCGACGACGCCGACCTAGCGGTTGCAGTGATCGGGTCTTCAGCGCAGTTCCGGCCGCAGGATGCAGTGGCCGGGGTGCTGGCCTCTAGCGGTCCAAGGCCATTGGCGGCGTTTCTGTTGCCGCAGGCCGATGCGTCGTTGCGGCTGCTGGCGGAGGCGGGGATTGCCGCGTTCCGCACGCCGGAATCCTGCGCCGATGCGGTGCGGACGTTCCTGGACTGGCAGGCGCCGCGGGCGGCGGTGGTGACAGAGCCACCGGCGATCGCCTGGGATACGCGCGACGAGCCGGGCGCGCGCGCGGTGTTTGCCGCGCTGGGGATTGCTGATCATGCGGTGGTGATCGATCCCGAACATCTGCCAGAGCTGCGTTACCCCGTGGCGGTGAAGGCGGTTTCCGTTGCGTTGGCGCACAAGACAGAAGCCGGCGCCGTGGCGCTGAATGTGGCCGATGCGGCTGGGGTGCGGGCGGCCTGTGCCGAGATGCGCGGCCGGCTGGGCGAGGTTGGGTTCATCGCGCAGCCGATGGTGCGCGGACTTGCTGAGGCGATCCTGGGGTTCCGGGTGGACCCGCTGGTGGGGCCGGTTGTGGTGCTGGGCGCCGGCGGGGTGCTGGCGGAGGTGTATCGCGACGTCGTGCTGCGCACCGCGCCGGTGAGCGAGGCGGAGGCGATGCAGATGGTCGCCGAGGTGCGCGGATTTGCGCCGATCCGCGGCTATCGCGGCATGCGGCGTGGCGATATCGCGGCACTGGCCCGCGCGGTGGCGGCGATGTCGCGGCTTGCCGGATCGGATGTGACGGAGGCAGAGATCAATCCGTTGATGGTAATGCCGGAGGGTGAGGGCGTGGTGATGGTGGATGCGTTGGTGGTGCGGGCATGATCGTCGAACCGAAGCCGGCCGCGAGCCTGCTGGTGCTGCGCCTGCCCGAGCGGCAGGTGCTGATGGGGCTGCGTGGCGCTGGACACAAGTTCATGCCGAACCGCCTGGTGTTCCCGGGGGGGCGGGTAGATGCCGAGGATCATGACGCTGCGGTCGAGATCGCAATGCCAGAGCATGTGCAGCGCCGGCTGGAGCGGGCGGCGACGCCGGAGCTGGCGCTGGCCATTGGCGTGGCGGCGGCGCGGGAACTTGAGGAGGAGACCGGGCTGACCCTGGGTAACCCGCCATCGCTCGCCGGGTTCGATTTCCTGTGCCGGGCGATCACCCCCGAGACGATGCCGATGCGCTTCGATGCCCGGTTCCTGGTGGTGGATGCCGGGCAGGTGAGCGGCGAACTGGCGGGCTCCGGCGAGTTGGAGGATCTGCGCTGGTATAGCCTCGAGGAGGCGCTGGCGCTGGACCTGGCGTTTGCCACCCGTGGGGTGCTGGAAAAGCTGCTGGAATGGCTGGCGATGTCGGCCGCGCAACGCGCGGCACGAGTCGAGGTGCCGACGCTGCGCAATCGCGGCTGGGTCAACGAATAGGCCGCCAGAGTCCGGCGACCTGTTCGACCCGGCCTTCGGCCAGCAGCTTTTGCAGATGCGACAGCACGTTGCGCTGGGCCGCTTGCAGCAGGTTGGGCGCCAGGCCGACATAGACCGCTTGGGTCAGTGCATCGATCGGCATCGGGGCGGCGAGCGCTGACAGGATGGCGGCTTCGCGGGCGAGGCGGTGACCGCGCAGGGCGGTGGTGAAGGCGGCCGGATCGGTGATCGCCGGGCCGTGACCGGGCAGGTAGGTGTGCCCGCCCGTCGTGAGCATACGGTCGAGGCTGGCGAAATAGGCCGCCATGTCGCCGTGCGGCGGGCTGACCACGGTGGTGGACCAGCCCATGATGTGATCGCCGGAGAGCACCACGCCGTCGGCGCGGGCGAAGCAGAGATGATCGCCGGCGTGGCCGGGGGTGTGGATCGCCGTCCAGCCAGCGAGCGTGTCGCCGTCGCGCATGGGCACGTCCGGGGCGATATCGGGTTCCTGCGGGGCGAAATAGGCGTGCACCGGGATCGTGCCGCGCAGGCTGGGCAGGCCGGCGACGTGGTCGATATGAGAGTGGGTCAGCAGGATGGCGTCGATTCTGCCGGCAGTGGCGGCGTGGATCGCGGCGATATGCACCGGATCGTCCGGGCCGGGATCGACGACGATGCAGCCAGTGCCGGTGTCGAGCAGGTAGGTGTTGGTGCCGTGATAGGTCATCGGGCCGGGGTTATTGGCGACGATGCGGCGGATGCCCGGCAGCATGTCGAGCGGCGTTCCGCGGAGCGGTAGCGCCTCGGTGTAGAATTTCGGGCTCGAATGGCTCTGCGACATGACTTGCATCTCCCCGGCGACAGCACACCCCCGATCGTGGCACACAGCGACGATGGAGCCGACCGAATATAAGCTGATGGACGCGGTGGAAAGCCGCATGTGGTGGTATCGCGCGCTGCATGCGCGGCTGCGCGCGGCGCTTGCGGGCTGTGAGGGGCCGGTTCTGGATGCGGGATGCGGCACCGGGGGGCTGCTGGCGCAGCTTGGCGCGGGGTGTTTCGGGCTGGAATATGCGCCGGCGGCGGCACTGCGAGCGGTGGAGAAATCCGGGGCGGCGGTGGCATGCGGCAGCGTCAACACTTTGCCGTTCGGCGCGGGCGTATTCGGCGCTGTGGTTTCCGCCGATGTGCTGTGCCATGCCGGGGTTGCGCCGGCGGTGGCGCTGGACGAATTCTTCCGGGTGCTAAAGCCTGGCGGGCGGCTAGTGCTCAACATGCCGGCGTATCAGTGGATGCTGTCGGCGCATGACCGGCGCGTGCACAATGTGCTGCGGGTGACGGCGGGCGGATTGCGGCAGATGCTGGTGGAGGCGGGGTTTTCGGTGGTGCGGGTGCGCTACTGGAATGCGCTGCTGTTGCCGCTGATGCTGGCGCAGCGGCTGCTGGTCTCGCGCGGCGCGGCATCCAGCGATGTTGCCGCATTTCCGCCCTGGCAGGATGCTCTGTTCTACGGCATCACAGACCTTGAGCGGCGCCTGTCCCTGGCCTGGCCGGCTGGGGGATCGGTGCTGGCGATTGCCGAAAGACCCATTGATGCAAGCTGAACGCCCCCGCTTCGGACTGTCGGTCGTCGTGCCGGTGTATCGCGGCGCCGATACGGTGGGCGCATTGGTGCATGCCCTGGCGGAGTTAAGGCCGGAGGGTGGCATCGAGGTGGTGCTGGTCAACGATGGCAGCCCGGACTGCTCCGGCGATGTCTGTCGCGCTCTGGTGCGCGAAGCACCAATGGCGATCACCTATGTCGAGCATGCGCGGAACTACGGCGAGCATAACGCGGTGATGACCGGGCTGCGGCATATCAGCGGCGCCTATGTCATCACCATGGACGACGATCTGCAGAACCCGCCGGAAGAGGTGGTGCGGCTGTATGACCATGCCCGCCTGGGCAACTGGGACGTGGTCTACACGCGCTATGCCGAGAAGAAGCACGCGGTGTGGCGCAACCTGGGCAGCCGGTTCGCCAACAAGGTCGCTGACTGGCTGCTGGACAAGCCGAAGGGGCTGTACCTGTCGTCGTTCCGCTGCATGTCGGCGCTGACGGTGCAGAGTGTCACCCGCTACCAGGGGCCCTATCCGTATATTGACGGCCTGATCATGGAGGTGACGCAGCGCATCGACAGTATCGAGGTGGCGCATCTGCCGCGGGCGGCCGGACGGTCGAACTACACGCTGCGGCGGCTGGTGCGGCTGTGGCTCAACCTGGCGACCAGCTTTTCGCTGGCGCCGCTGCGCATGGCGATCCTGCTGGGCGTGGTCATGGCCGCGCTGGGGGTGGCCGGCGCGGTGGTGACGATCGCCGAAGCGCTGTTCAGCCACAATACCCCCTCCGGCTGGGCCTCGACGATGACGGCGATCCTGCTGGTGGGCGGGGTGCAGTCGATGATCCTGGGCGTGATGGGCGAATATGTCGGGCGCACCTTCCTGTCGGCCAACGGCAAGCCGCAGGGCACCATCCGCAGTGTTGAACGGACACATCCATGATCGGCAGCTGGCTGGCGCTCGTCGTGGCGATTTCCACATCGGTGGCGGGGCAGGCGCTGCTGAAGGGGGGCGCGGGCGCCGGCAGCATCTTCGAGCAGTTGTTCGACCGGCGCACCATCATCGGTTTGTGCCTCTATGGCGGCGCGGCGCTGTTCTACATCGTGGCGCTGCGGAAGATTCCGGTTTCGGTGGCGCTGCCGTGCACCGCGGCTTCGTATATCGCAGGCGCCGCGATCGGACATTTCGTGTTCGGCGAGGTGCTGACGCCGCTGCACCTGGCCGCCCTGGGGGTGATTCTGGCGGGTGTGGCGATGCTGGCCTTCGCTTCGGCCGGCGCGTGATCGATCGCGCGCTGCTGCCGCTGATCCACCGGCTGCTTGCGCCGGGGGCGCGGGCGCTGGCGGCGGCGGGGGTTTCGGCGGATGCGATATCACTGACCGGGTTCGTTGTGGGCGTGGCCGGGGCGGCGGCGATTGCGGCGGGATGGTTCGGGGTCGGTCTGGCGGCGATCCTGGCGAGCCGGGTCTGCGATGGGCTGGACGGGGCGGTGGCGCGGCTCAACGGGCCGACCGACCGGGGCGCGTTCATCGATGCGGCGTTCGATTTCGTGTTCTATGCCAGCATTCCGGCGGCCTTCGCGCTCGCCGATCCCGCCCGCAACGCGCTGGCGGCCAGCCTGCTGCTGCTGGCGTTTATGGGCACGGCCAGCAGTTTCCTGGCCTTTGCGGTGCTGGCGGCGAAGCGGGGGATGATTTCGGCGGCGTTTCCGCGCAAGGGCATCTTCTATCTTGGCGGGTTAACCGAGGCGACGGAGACGCTGGCGTGCTTTGCCGCCATGTGCCTGTGGCCCGCCGCGTTTGCGCCGTTGGCGCTGCTGTTCGCCGCGGCATGCGCGGTGACGACGGTGATGCGGTGGTGGTGGGGTTGGCGAGTGTTTGCCGAATAGGGGCTGGACGATGCGCAATTTGCTGACGGATGTGCCGGGGATTGCGGTTGGGCACGCCACTGACCTGAAACTGGGCTCGGGAGTGACGGTCGTGCTGTTTGACACACGGGCCGTGGCATCTTGCGTTGTGCTCGGCGGCGCGCCCGGCAGCCGGGAGACCGCCTTGCTGGAACCGGAAATGACCGAGCAGCAGATCGACGCCGTTGTGCTGTCCGGCGGCTCGGCTTATGGGCTGGACGCCGCGGGTGGGGTGCAGGCCATGCTGCGGGCACAGGGACGAGGGGTACGGGTACGCGGGGCAGTCATCCCGCTCGTCCCTGGCGCGATCCTGTTTGATCTGGCGAATGGCGGAGACAAGGATTGGGGCGTGTTCTCGCCCTATCGCGAGCTTGGCTACGCCGCGGCGCAAGCGGCTGGGCATGGGGATTTTGCGCTCGGCACCGTCGGCGCCGGGACCGGAGCGACGACGGCCACCGCTAAAGGCGGGTTGGGATCGGCAAGCGCCGTCACCGCGACAGGACATGTTGTGGCGGCGATTGCGGCAGTGAATGCGATTGGAGCGGTAACCATCGGCGATGGACCGCATTTCTGGGCCGCGCCGTTCGAAGTTGGCGCCGAGTTTGGCGGATGTGGCTGGCCGGCAAAGATTACCGCCGACCAGTTGGCGCTGCGCACCAAAGGCATGGCGCCACGGGCGACAGCAACCACGATCGCGCTGATCGCGACCGACGCCGTGCTCACCAAATCCCAGGCCAAACGCCTCGCGATCATGGCCAATGACGGCCTTGCGCGCGCCATTCTGCCGGCGCACGCGCCATTTGACGGCGATACGATCTTCGCCGCCGCCACAGGACAACGACCGATGCGCAGTGACAGCGACCTGACCGAGATCGGCCATGTCGCGACGCAGGTGATGGCGCGCGCCATCGCCCGCGGCGTCTACGAGGCCGAGCCGCTGCCCTATCCGGGCAGCATGCCAAGCTGGAAAACGCGGTTCGCTACCTGACGAGGCCCTGGCCGCCATTTACGCTGACGATCTGGGCGGTGACCCAGCTGGCCAGCGGCGAGGCGAGGAAGACCACGACATTGGCCACTTCCTCGGGATGACCCATGCGCCCCGCGGGGCACATGGCGAGCGCGCCGTTGTAGAGCGCGGGGTCGGTAGTCCGGCGTTTTTCCCACAGGCCGCCGGGGAACTCGATCGAGCCGGGGGCGACGCAATTGACCCGCACGCCCTGCTTGATCAGGGCGGCGGCCTGGGTGCGGGTGTAATGGATCACCGCGGCCTTGGCGGCACCGTAGGCCGGGTTGCGCACCGACGGGTTCAGCCCGGAGCCGGAGGCGATGTTGATGATGCTGGGCGCGTTGCCGTGCAGCAGGAACGGCAGCGCGGCCTGGCTGGCGCGGACGGCGGCCATCAGGTCGACGGACATGCTCACTGACCAGCTGGCCTCGTCATCGGCCATGCCATAGCCGGTGGCGTTGTTCACCAGCACGTCGATGCCGCCCAGAGCGGCGGCGGCGGCCGGGATATAAGCGGCAATCGAGGCCGCATCGGACAGATCGCAGGGCGCGGCATGACCGACACCGCCGAACGCGGCCATTTCGGCCTTGACCGCGGCCAGGCCCTCGGCGCCGCGGGCGCAGACCGATACCGCCGCACCGGCCTCGGCGAAGGCCAAAGCAATGGACCGCCCGATCCCCCTGGAGCCGCCGGCCACCACGACACGCTTGCCTCTGACATCAACCTGCATTGCTGTTTTTCCCCATAAAGTCACAGCTTCGTGCCGGACGCGGCATTGCGCTAGTCTTGCCGCGTGCAAAGGAGGCCCGCGATGGCTGAATCGCTTCCGCTCGACCAGGGTATTTTCGGCCGGCTGCGCCGCGACGCGGGGCAGGCCTGGACCGATTATGTCTGCCATCCCTTTGTCCTCGCGCTCGGCGCCGGCACGCTGCCGCGCCCGGCGTTCCGGCATTTCCTGCGGCAGGATTATCTGTTCCTGATCCATTTCGCGCGGGCTTATGCACTGGCGGGCTTCAAGTCTGACACGCTGGCGGATCTGCGCAGTGCCGCGGCCAGCGTCTCAGCGATCGTCGATGTCGAGATGCCGCTGCATGTCGGCTACTGCGCCGAATGGGGCATCGCCGAGGCGGAGATGCAGGCCGAGCCGGAGGCGCTGGAAACGATGGCCTATACCCGCTTTGTGCTGGAGCGCGGATTGGCCGGCGACCGGCTGGACCTGGATGTGGCGCTGGCGCCCTGTGTCGTCGGCTATGGCGAGGCGGTGGAACGGCTGCTGGCCAACCCGGCAACGAAGCGGGACGGCAACCTTTATTCGACTTGGATGGATGCCTACAGCGGTGCGGAATATCGCGCGGTGGCCAGCGCGGCGATCGACAATCTGGATCGGCAATATGCCAAGCGTGGCGGGGAGGCACGGTATGCGGCGCTGCTGGCCAATTTCACCGCGGCGACGCGGCTGGAGACCGCGTTTTGGGACATGGGCTGGCGCGCGGGCTGAAGCGCTTCTATAAGCCCGCCAACTTTGGCCATGGCGGGCGTGCCCGTGATGGCTGGCTTTTGTTTGATCGCGTGAAGCAGACCGACGGTGAGTCCACCGGCGGCAGTCACGCTCTAGGGATTACACACATGGCAGCGAAGCCCCCCGCCACTCTGACGCTCGAAGCGCAGGAAGTCGCCCTCGTCATCGGCGAGGAAGACGGCGAAATGACTGTGCGCGTGCAGGCGGGCACCGGCGTGCCTGAGGAAGCCGAGGACCTGCCGGCCGCGGCCGAGCTGGTGC
>CAIRTN010000127.1 GCA_903881515.1 uncultured Rhodospirillales bacterium
CGAGCCGCTGATCCTGCTGACGAACAAGGACTATCCGTCGATGTACAACGCGGCGCTGCTGATGTCCGAGCAGCTGAAGGCGATCGGGGTCAATGCGCAGCTGAAGGTGGTGGATTGGCCGACCAGTGTGCAGACGGCGTTGAACACCGATAAGGACTGGAACTTCTTCTTCACGGGGTGGGGCACGCAGCCGGCGCTGGGCGGGCTGGATGTGATCCAGTTCATGGTCAATCCCGGGGCTTCGTACAAGCCGAAGAACGGGGATGATCCGGACATTCTGGCGGCGTGGCAGGAGATGAACGGCTCGCCCGATCCGGCGTTGCGGCAGGCGGCGTTTGCGCGGGCGCAGAAGATTTCGTTCGAGCGGGTGTATGCGCTGCCGTTCGGGGCGTTGACCAAGGTGCAGGCGACGCGGGCGAATGTGCAGGGGTTCGTGCCGTTCCGGATTCCGCGGATGTTCAACGTCTGGTTCGCGAACTGAGGGCGGACGCGCGAGGCGGCGGGCATGTTTGGGATATTTGTCCGCCGCTTCGCCAGCGCGTTGCCGATCATTCTGATCGTCAGTCTGATGACGTTCAGTCTGATGCATTTCATTCCGGGCGATCCGGCGGCGGCGATGGCGGGGTTGAGTGCCACGCCGGATATGATCATCCAGTTGCGGCATGATCTGGGGCTGGACGAGCCGTTTTTGACCCAGTTGTTCACCTGGTACAGCGGGTTGCTGCATGGCAATCTCGGGCGCTCCATTCTGATGGGGAAGCCGGTGATGGAGGTGATGCTGTTCCGGCTGCCGGTGACGGTGGCGTTGTCAGCGTATGCGCTGGTGATCACGCTGGTGATCGGGCTGGTGGCGGGGGTGTTCGCGGCGTTGCGGCACAATAGCTGGGTGGATCAGGCGGCGATGGTGTTCTCGATGCTGGGGATCTCGTTGCCGAATTTCTGGCTTGGGCTGTTGATGATCATCATTTTCGGGGTGTGGCTGGGCTGGCTGCCGACGGGGGGGTATGTGGCGTTCAGCGACGATCCGGTGGGGTGGTTGCGGACCTCGACGATGCCGGCGGTGTCGCTGGCGTTGTTGCAGGTGGGGCTGCTGGCGCGGATTACGCGTTCGACGATGCTGGAGGTGCTGCGGCAGGACTATATCCGCACCGCGCGGGCCAAGGGGCTGAAATGGCGGGTGGTGGTGGTGAAGCATGCGCTGGTGAATGCGCTGATCCCGATTACCACGGTGGTGGGCATTATTGTGAGTTTGTCGGTGTCGGGCTCGGTGGTGACGGAATCGCTGTTTTCGATTCCGGGGGTGGGGCAGTTGCTGACGCAGGGGGTGTTGAACCGGGATTATCCGCTGGTGCAGGGCGGGTTGCTGATCGTGACCACGTTGCTGGTGTTTGTGAACGTGCTGGTCGATGTGAGCTACGCGTTGCTTGATCCGCGGGTGCGCCATGAAAACCGCTGAGACGCGGCGGCATCCGGCTTGGGAGACGCTGGGGCGGTTGCTGCGGCACCGGATGTTCGCGATGGGGTTGTGCCTGTTCGGGATCATCGTGGTGGCGGGGGTGCTGGCGCCGGTGATTACCTCGGTCGATCCGACGAAGCTGGCGATGCGGTTCAAGTTCCGGCCGCCTTCGGCGGATTTCGTGTTCGGGACGGATAATTTCGGGCGTTCGCTGTGGTCGCGCGTGATCTGGGGGGCGCAGCTGTCGATGATGATCGGCGCGTCGGTGGTGTTGCTGAACGCGGTGTTCGGCACGCTGATCGGGGCGGTGGCGGGGTATTTTCCGCGGCTGGACAATGTGTTGATGCGGCTGAATGACGCGTTGATGGCGTTTCCGGCGATTTTGCTGGCGATCGGGATTACGTCGGTGCTGGGGCCGTCGACGGTCAATGTGATCCTGGCGCTGTCGATCGTTTATATCCCGCGGACGGCGCGGATTGTGCGCGCCTCGGTGATCGTGCTGCGCGAGATGGAGTATGTGCAGGCGGCGGTCGCGGCGGGGGCGGGGCATTGGCGGATCCTGCGGCGGCATATCATGCCGAACGCGATGGGGCCGTTGATTGTGCAGTTGTCGTTTCTTTTTGCGTATGCGGTGCTGTCGGAGGCGACGCTGAGCTTCCTGGGGCTGGGCGCGGTGCCGCCGACGCCGACCTGGGGCAATATCATGGCCGAGGGGCGGCAGTACATGACCGACTCCTTCTGGATCATTACCATCCCCGGTGTGGCGCTGATGGTGACGGTGCTGGGGCTCAATCTGCTGGGCGATGGGCTGCGGGATGTGCTGGATCCCCGGTTGCGGATTCAGCAATGAGTTTGCTGGAGGTTCGCAATCTGACCACCGCGTTCCAGACCGGGCGGGGCGAGATCAACGCGATCGAGGATGTCAGCTTCTCGGTGGAGCCGGGGGAGATCCTGGGGATCGTTGGCGAGTCCGGCAGCGGCAAGAGCGTGACGGCGTTGACGATCATGGGGCTGTTGCCGCGGCCGCCGGCGCGGGTGGCGCAGGGCAGTGTGTGGTTCGATGGGCAGGAGCTGACCGGGCTTGCGGAGACGCGGATGGAGCGGATCCGGGGCAAGGGGATCTCGATGGTGTTCCAGGAGCCGATGACGTCGCTGAACCCGGTGCTGAGCATCGGCGAGCAGGTGATGGAGACGGTGCGGGCGCATGAGCGGGTGGGGCCGGCGGAGCAGCGGCGGCGCGCGATCGAGATGCTGGACCGGGTGGGGATTCCGTCGGCGGCGAAGCGGATGGGGGATTTTCCGCATCAGTTGTCGGGCGGGCAGCGGCAGCGGGTGATGCTGGCGATCGGGCTGGCGTGCCGGCCGCGGTTGCTGATCGCCGATGAGCCGACGACGGCGCTGGATGTGACGATCCAGGCGCAGGTGCTGGATCTGATGATGGATCTGCGCGACGAGTTGGGGATGGCGATCATTATCATCACCCACAACATGGGGGTGATCGCGGAGACGGCGGATCGGGTGCTGGTGATGTATGCCGGGCGGATTGTGGAGCAGGCGCCGGTGCAGACGGTGTTCGATGCGCCGGCGCATCCGTATACGCGCGGGCTGTTGGGGTGTGTGCCGACGTTGGAGCAGGATACGCGGCGGTTGCTGGCGATCCCGGGGAGTTTGCCGGAGCCGGGGCTGCGGCCGGAGGGGTGCCGGTTTGCGCCGCGGTGTGAACTGGCGATCGAGGCCTGCCGGGCGGGGTTGCCGCCGCTGGAGAGCCTAGCGGCGGGGCATGATGTGGCGTGTATCCGGGCATGAGCGCGCTGGTGGATGTGCGGGGGCTGGTGAAGCATTTCCCGGTGCAGGCGGGGGGTGTGTTCCGCCGGCAGACGATCCCGTTGCGGGCGGTGGATGGGGTGGATCTCAGCATCAATGCCGGGGAGACGCTGGGGCTGGTGGGGGA
>CAIRTN010000128.1 GCA_903881515.1 uncultured Rhodospirillales bacterium
ACCACACATTCTGTCCACCCGCAGGGGCGCACTCCAATGATGTTGCTGAGCGTGCGCGCTGCCCTGCGTCCCGCAGCCGTAGGCGGAGGGGCGCAGGGCAGCGCGGTGGCGGTTTTGTCTTGGTGTGGCGGGATCAGGCGCGGTTCTTGAAGCGCCAGCTTTCGTTGCCGGTCTCGACGATGTCGCAATGGTGGGTGAGACGGTCGAGGAGGGCGGTGGTCATCTTGGCGTCGCCGAAGACGCTGGGCCATTCGCCGAAGGCGAGGTTGGTTGTGACAATCACCGAGGTCTGCTCATAGAGGCGGCTGATCAGGTGGAACAGCAACTGGCCGCCGGACTGCGCGAACGGCAGATAGCCGAGCTCGTCCAGCACCACGAAGTCCATCCGGCAGAGATACTCGGCCATCCTGCCGTGTTTGCCGCCGCGCACCTCGGCCTCAAGTTTGTTGACCAGTTCGACGACGTTGAAGAACCGGCCCCGTTTGCCATCGCGGATCAACGCACGCGCCATGGCGATCGCCAGGTGCGTTTTGCCGGTGCCGGTGCCGCCAACCAGCACGACGTTGCGCTGATGCGCGAGAAAGTTGCCGCTCGCGAGGTCGCGCAGCAGCGTCTCGTTGACCGGCGTGTCGGCGAAGCGGAAGTCGTCGACATCCTTGGCCAGCGGCAGCTTGGCGATGGTGATCTGGTAGCGGATCGAGCGCGCCTGCTTTTCGCTGATCTCCGCTGTCAGCAGATCGCCGACCAGGCGCTGCGGCTCATGCTGGCGCTTGATCGCTGTGGTGAGGATCTCGTCGTAGGCGGCCTTCATGCTGTAGAACTTCAGCTCGCCCATGGCGGTCAGGATCTCGGAACGCTCCATCATACGGCCCTCCTGAGGCTGTCGTTGCGGGTGCAGTCCGCCAGCGGCGTGTGGCGTAAATTCGTCATCTTCCGCCACCTTGGTCACCGCACGCTTCGCCCGCGCCGGCATTCCAGCGCGGGGTTTCTGGCGCGATCGCAGCCTAAGATCGTACCGAAAACATGCTTCCAGGCGCCCGGGCACACCTCCGCCTCCGAGACCCCTGCCCCTGCTGGAGGGGGGCACGGAAACTCGGGGACATGTTCGCCTATAGCCACACTGCCTAAATCAGGGGGCCAGCCTTCCTGCCGCGCAGTCTCTCGTCTTCCGACGAAAGTGGCGGCCCTCGCGATATCCCGTATCAAGCCGGAGGTGCCGGACGCAGGCAAACCGTCAGGTCCTCTGATCCGCTATCTCAGCACCCTCTACAGCCGCCTCCATACCCGCCTGGAAGCCCATGGCTTTACACGCCACCTGGCCGCCGAGCGGCTTTGGTCTCCGACACACGAGACTCTCCTGGCCTGGGTGGCGAACTACCGCTCATCGGCCACCAAATCGGCGGGCTGATCCCCACACGCCGCCCCACCTCGCGGCATGGGATCGTCGAATAAATTAGACTCGCCGATCCCAGTTCGACCCGCCGCTGCGCTCCCTGCCAAGTGGGCGCATGCCGAAGCGCACGCACATCGTCAATCTGCCCCTGTCTGCGTCGAACGCGGGATCGTCGAACAGCGACATTTTGCTGCAGGCCGTCACGCGGGCCGAGGCGCAGTTGATCGAACTCGCCCGCGAGCTCGGCCGCCGGGCTGCCCGGCAGCACTTCCTGGAAGCCCGGCAAACGGGCGACCAGACGGTGGAGAAGACCCATGCCCTGGGTTGAGGTGGACCGCGTGGACGACAGCACGACCGCGGTCGGCGACCGCCAGCCGGCATCCCTGCCCGGCCTGTTGGTGTTGTCGGAGGTCGCGCGCTACCTGCGCAAAAGCGACCGGACCATTAGGCGCTGGATCAACGCCGGCGGTCCGGATTGGCCCGGAAGCCTATGTCCGCGAGACCGACCTGATCGCCCTGATCGACGCCCAGATCACCAGCGCAATCGTCAGCCGGCCCGCTCGCACGCCCGTCGCAAAGGCCGGCGCCTAGTCACATCACAGACGAGAAAAAATACAACAACGAGAACGCTATATTGTCGTCAAATGAAAGCATTGTTTTTCAATTTTCTTGAGACTGATAAGTATTAAATTCACAAATTTGCGAATATGACCAAATATGTCCAACCACGAGATATGACATGAACGCACACACTTCCCACGCCCTCTTCGACACGGATCTCGACACCATGTCGACGGCCGCCAACCATCTGATGCTTACCGTCGCCGACGGCCTGCGCTCTGTCGCCAGCTGGGATGACCTGTCGATCGCCGCCAGCCGCGAACTGGCATCGGACCTCAATCTGCCGGCCCGCGTCGCCGGCACCCCGGCTGACGCCACGCCGCTTACTGGGACCGGCGCAGGCCACGTCATCTGCTCTCTCAGAAGGTCTTCTGTGGCCTCTGCGGCGGAAGGTTCAAGTCGGTTGGCAAGGATTACCTCGCCTGTGCGGCGGGCCGTGCGCATGCCTGCCGCAACCGTCGCTCCATTCTGCGGCAGGACCTGACCGAGCACGTCATCGCCACGCTGTGCAATCAACTGATGCGCCCGAACTTGCTGGAAGCCTTCGTGCAGGCGCACCAGGAAGCGTGGCGAGCGATGGCGTTCGAGGCCACAGCTGCCGCCCGCCACGCGACAAACGCGCTCGCCGAGATCGACCGGCGGATCGACAATCTGGTCAACATCCTGGCCGACGGCGCCCCGTCCCGCGCCTTGCGTGCGAAACTGGCCGCCATGGAAGCCCAGCGTGAGATGCTGCGGCAGGCCCAAGCGCAGGGTGATGAAACCGTTCCTGACCTGCCATCCGACCTCGGCGAAGCATACCAGGAGGCGATCAACCACCTGGCCGATGCGCTGCAAGATCGCGATAACCCAAAGGCACTCGAATTGGCGCGAGACCTGATCGATCGCATCGTCATAACCCCGCCCGATGACGACGATGACCCGCTGATCATCGATCTCGAAGGCAACTTCGCCGCGCTACTGACCCTCGCCGCCGGCAATGCAATGCCAATCAGCCCCGGCACACCGACCTACCGCCTAGTCAACAACCTCACCAGTTCGATAAAAGAGCAACCAGGGGCTTGGGGCGGCGCCCCACAAATTCGTTCCCACAGCCCACTCCAGACCTGCCCCGCCAAACCGGCACCGAACGGCACATGCCGGGCGTCCTGGCCTTGCCTTAACCTTTTCTTCTCTCGCCACATCGTCCACAAAAGCGCATGCGCTATCCTGCCCGGGCGCAGGGGAGCACTGCCGTGACCGTCGTGCATATGATCGGCAACGCTCATCTCGACCCGGTCTGGCTCTGGGGCTGGCAGGCCGGTGTCGACGAGGCTCTGGCGACGCTTTCCGCCGCAGCCGACCGTTGCGACGAATACCCTGATTTCATCTTCACCTGCGGCGAGGCCTGGCGCTACCGGCAGGTCGAGCGCCTGCGCCCCGCACTGTTCGCCCGCATCCGTCGCCGCGTCGCCGAGGGCCGCTGGTTCATCGCCGGCGGCACCCTCGTGCAGCCAGACCTCAACCTGCCCACCGCAATGGCCGTGTGCCGCCAGATCCTGCACGGCCAATCCTATTTCCAGGACCGGTTCGCCGTCCGCCCCCGCATCGGCTTCAACGTCGACAGCTTCGGCCACCCGGCCTTCCTGCCAGACCTCTACGCCGCGCACGGCTACACCGCCTATGTCCTGAGCCGGCCAGACCCGCGCCAGTTCGACATCCCCGCCGCCGCCTTCCTCTGGCGCGGCGCCGGCGGCGCCGAACTCCCGGCCTTCCGCATCGTCGACGGCTACGGCTACGTCGCCCCCGACCTGCGCGATCACATCCTGCACGCGCTCGCCGGCTCCGATCCCGCGCTGGGTCACACCATGTGCTTCTACGGCGTCGGCGATCACGGCGGCGGCCCCACCCGCCGGCAGCTCGACTGGATCATCGAAAACCGCACCGCCATCCCAGGTGCGGAACTCCGCTTCTCCACCCCCCAGGCGTTCTTCGCCGCGATCGCCGACCGCCACGCACTCCTGCCGCGTGTCGAGGGCGAACTGCAGCATTGCTTCCCCGGCTGCTACAGCGCCATGGGCGACATCAAGCGCGCCCAACGCCGCGGCGAAGAACTATTGGACCAGGCCGAACGCACAATCCGCGCCTTCAGCCCCGCCACCGCCCAACCGGCCCACCTGAAAGCCATCGACACGGCCTGGGAGGACCTTCTCTTCACCGCGTTCCACGACATCGCCGCCGGCACCGCCACGCCCTCGGCCTGGCAAAGCTGCCGCGCCATGCAAGGCCGCGCCCGCATCATCGCCGAAACCACCCTGCTCGACGTCACCCGCCTCTGGGCACACCAAGCCCTGCCGCCCAGCCCCGATCCGCAGATCGTCATCATCAACACCGACGACGCCCCCTTCGACGGCCTGGTGGAACACGAAACCTTCCTCGACTTCGACCTGTGGCAGGACCGCATCCTCACCACGGCGGACGGCACCCCCCTCCCGTTCCAACAGGTCCAGCCCGACGCGATGCAACGCGTCCCCCGCCTCATCTTCCCCGTCCGCATCCCCCCGCGCACCGCCACAACCGTCCTGATCCGCCGGGTACCATCCTCCCCGAACCCCGCCCCCCCAGCGATCTCCAGGCCACCCCGCTCCGTCTCGCCAACGCCCGCCTCGCCGTCGACCTCGCCCCCTCCGGCATCGCCGCCATCGCGCTCGACGGCCACCCCCTGCTCGCCCCCGCCGGGATCACCCTGCACTTGCGCCAGGACCACTCCGACACCTGGTCCAACGGCACCGACCGCTTCACCGAGCCGCTCTCCGCCACCCTGTCCGGCGCCGCCTGGCAAATCGAAGAATCCGGCCCACTGCGCGCCAGCGTCCGCCTGGAACACCGCCTCGGCACCTCACGCCTGCGCTGGACCCTCCAGCTGCACCGCAACGACCCCCGCCTGCTCATGCGCATCGAGATCAACTTCGACGAGCGCTTCACCGCCCTGCAACTCGCCGCCCACCTCGCGCCCCCCCCAACAAGCCACACCGACGCCACCCCCGGCGGCGCCATCGAGCGCCCCCTCTCGCCCGTCGAATCCCCCGTCCAAGGCTGGTCGCGCGTGACCACCCCAACCGCCGAACTCGCCCTCCTGACGCCCGACGCCTACAGCCTCAGCCTCGACGGCGCGCAGTGGCAATGGACCCTGCTCCGCAGCCCCCGCATGGCCTGGCCGAGCGTCTATCCCCCCATCTACCACGGCCGCGACACGCACACCGACCAGGGCCTGCACAGCTTCGCCTTCGAACTCCACGCCGGCCCCACACTGCCCAATGCATCCCTGGACATCGCCACCCGCCGCATGGCCCAGCCCCTGATCCTCTTCGACCGCACCGAGGGCACCACGCGCCCGCTGTGACATGCGCCAGTCGCGCTTCAAGAAAGGCAAACAGTCCCTTTTTTGCAGGGCGACGGCGAAGACGCCGCGCCGGAAAAGAGACCCAAAAAACTCCCATTAATTCAATGCTGTAGGGCGGATTAGCCCTTGCGTAATCCGCCATCTTCTACGCCGCCAACGTCCGTCTGCCCTCACCCCGCCATTATCCCTTGCTTAACTCCGCCCCAGCATCCTACCGACCATGGAGCAGGCGCCGCATGACCGACACCGAACTGGCCCGCAAGCAGGACGAACTCGAGCGCCTGCTCAACGACCCCACCATCCCCATGCAGCCCGCGCTGGTCTGGGACCTCATCGATGAGATCGCATCTCACCTCCCCCGCCCGCACCACACCGCGCTATCCGCCACCTGCCCGATCCGGTAAAACGGCCCCTGCAACGACGGAGCTTGGGCAGGCCGACATGAAGATCTCAATTTGCGGCATCGGCTATGTCGGCGCCGTCTCCTCCGGCTGCCTCGCCGAAATGGGCCACGAGGTCATCGGCGTCGATGTCTCCGCCGAGAAAGTGGCCATGCTGTCCGCCGGCCAGTCCCCGATTGTCGAGGCCGAGATCAGTGAGCTCATCGCCGGCAACGCCGCCCGCGGCCGCCTTACCGCCACCACCGACATCGCCGCCGCGGTGGCAAATACCGATCTCACCTTCATCGCCGTCGGCACCCCCAGTGCGGCGGATGGCAGCGTGTCC
>CAIRTN010000129.1 GCA_903881515.1 uncultured Rhodospirillales bacterium
CCCATCCTGTCCAAGGGGAAAATGCCCCTCAAGGCGGGTCACTTCTCAGTGAAAACCCCGGGTCAAGTCTCGGTGGAAATCAACACCGCTCGGCCACATCGCGCGAAATTCCCGGCCCGCTGTCGCACACGCTGATCAGCACGTCGCCATCGTCCTCCCGCTGCGCGGAAAGCTGGATCAGTCCGACGCCATCAGCACCGTCGCGCACGGCCTCCGCGGCATTGCGGATCAGGTTCAGCAGCACCTGGCGCATCTCGGTGGCATCGACACTCATCGTCAATCCAACTGGTACAGCCGCGCATTCCAACCTGACATCGCCCAGCGACCCATCTGCCCGCGCGACCGCGCAGGTGTCGGTGAGCATAGCGGCAACGTCCGTCACTGCTGGCGTGATCCGTCCTTTTGCCAGGAAGGTGCGCATGGAGCGCACGATCTCGCCGGCGCGCATCACTTGCTCCACCCCTTCGGACACCGCTGCACGTGCCTGCATGGTGTTGGCGTCTCCCGCCGGGGCCCGGTCCAGCAGCTGTGCCGCCGCTCCCAGGAAATTGCTTGCCGCTGCCAGCGGCTGGCTCAGATCGTGCGCCAGACCCGCCGCCATCACCCCGAGCCCAGACAGCAGTGCAGCATCCGCCTGGTCGGCCTGCAGGGCATGCAGCCGTGCGGCGTTACGCCGTTCGGCGGTTACGTCGCGCATCACCGTCACCACGCCCGACACCTTGCCGGCCCCGTCTCGCCACGGCGACTTCACCATCCACACCACCAACTGTCCGTCCTTCGGCGTCGCTGTCTCGATTTCTCCCGATCGCGTCTGCCCGCTCACCCGTACCTCGCGGTCCAGCCGGCGGATCCGCGCCCGTGCGACCACGCCAGGCCCCGGTGTGCTCTCGAGAATCGCCCGCGCCGCGGCGTTCGACAGCAGGGTCTTGTCCGCAAGGTCGGTCACCGTGATGCCGTCTGCCGATGCATTGATCACTGAGGCCAACAGCAACTGCCCATCCCGCGCCTCGCGCAATGCGCGCCGCTCCGTTGCGGTACGATGCCGCAGCACCAGGCCTGCCCGTGCCAGGCTGACCCGCAATGCCTCGAACTCCTGCACCGAGCTGAGCTGGGCGGGCGGCAAGGGCAGTTCGTCGGCCCCCGCTGCCAGCCCGGCCTGCTCGGACAACACCTCTAGCGGCCGCGCCAAACGCGCGGCGAGCACCGCCACTGCAAGGATCGACACGCTCATCGACAGCGCCAGGAACACCACCCAGACCAGGATCGGCCAGTGCCGGATCGCAGCTCGCACGTTGCCGGCCTCCCAAATCGAGACCGTCCACCCCGGTGCGCGACGCAGATGAGCAAAGCCGACATGTTCGGACTCACCAGTCTGCAGATCATCCCTGTCCAGGTGCCCTTCCGCCTCGCGCGATACCAGGTTCAGAAACGCCTCCGGCAATCTTGTGCCGATCAGCTGCGTATCCCGGCTTGCCAGAACGTAGCCCTTGGCATCAGCGAGCAGGGTCCGCGACGGTGCCATCATATTTCCAACTGTCAGCATTGGGCTCAGCCGCTCTGGCAGCAGTGCGATGTCCAGGATCGTCGTTTCGTTCAGCCGGGTTGTCAGATGCGCCAAGGCCCGGCTGCCGTCAGGCTCGGCCAACGCGTCGGTCAGCCAGGGCTGTGCCGGATGGCGGATCTCGTTCATCACCGCAGCGGGCAACGGGTCGATCGCGGGCAACTCACCGGGCAAAAGCCGCCCCGCGCCATCGCGCAGCCTGAGCACCAGTCCCTGTGCGCGCGCCAGAGCGCGAAACTCGGTCACCTCCTCCAACGCATCGCCTCGGCCGCGGGCCGTCTCCGATACGATTGTTTCGGCATACCGCGCGGCACCGGCCAGCGATCGATCGACCCCGACCCGCAGATCCTGCAACAGGTCTGCCTCCCGCGCGTCGTGCATGGCCATAAAACGGCTGGTCACCAGCATGACATAGCCGCCGGTCAGGATCATCGCCGGCAGGAAACTGAGCAGCACCAACAACATCAGCCGCCGGCGCAGTGACTGCGGTCGATGCCATCTTGACCCCGCACGCCGGACAATCTTGCCTACGGCCTGCGCGAAGCGCGCAGCGCGGCGGGCTATCCCAGCAGAAATCGGTGTCGCGGACATGGCAAACCACAACGCTTGCAATCTTCCTGCACGCAGTGACGCAGCCATGCAAGCAGCCAAAAGGACTAGGTAACGCCGCTGTTTGCGGCAAGTCCGATTGTTGCTGAAATACTGGGCATTTTTGCTAGTCTAAGCAGTTGCCCTGCCGCGCTCCGGTGGCGTGCTAGGGGAACTCGATCGCCAGCACCGAGAAATCATCCTCCAGCGACCCTGGCCGCGCCGCCGCACGCACGGAGTCGTAGATCCGGCCCGGTTCGTCTCTGACCGCCCCGCCGGGCGGCGCGGTGCGGATCAGCGCCGTCAGTTCCGGCTGTCCCCAGCTTCGTCCGTCCAACGTCTGCACTTCGAACGCACCGTCGCTGAACAGGTACAGGCGGCAACCCTGCCGGATGCGGATCCGTGCGGAGGTGTAGGCGATGTCTTCCATCGCGCCGACCAGCGGGTTGCTGTGTTCCAGCGCCGCCGCGGCGGCCGCGCCCGGCGCCAGCAGGATCGCCGGGTGATGCCCGCCCGAGCAGTATTCGAGCACCCGGCTGGTGGTGTCGTAGGTCCAATACCAGATGCTGAACAGCAGCCCGCCCTGTTTCTCCATCGGGAAAGCCGCGTTCAGCCGCGCCACGACATCGGCCGGGCGAGTCAGATCGGCCCCCAGCAGGCCCTGCTGGCGCAGCACGTTGGCCAGGGTCACGGCATGCATCGCCGCCCCCACGCCGTGCCCGGTCACGTCGAGGATGTAGCCGGCGAACAGGCCCGGCGTCAGTTCCTGATAACCGAACGCATCGCCGCCCAGCCGCGCCGATGGCAGATAGAAATGCGCCGCCAGCACAGGCCCCTCGGTCAGCGGCTGCGGCAGGATCGCCGCGACATAGGCGCTGGCGCGCGCCATGTCGGCATCCATCGCGGCTTCCTCGGCCACGGCGCGTTCGGCGCGCGCCTCGTATTCGATGGTGACGTTGCCGACGCGGAAACCGACGCCCGGCGCCAGCACCGCCTCGCTGATGATCCGCCGCCCGTCCACCCAGACCCCGTTCGTGGAGTTGAGATCGCGCACCACCGCCGAGCCGCCGCGCAGCAGCACCTCGGCATGGTTGCGCGAAATCTCCGGCGCGCCGATCACCACATCGGCCGGCGGCGTCCGGCCGATCAGCAGCGGCAACGGCCCCAAGGTCACCCGCCGGGTCGAGCCGTCGCCCGCCGGCACCAGCAGGGTGTGCACCACCTCGCCGACGCGGGCCAGCGTGGCCTCGCCGGGTGCGCGCATCAGGGTCGATTCGGGTTCGCTCATCAGGATTTATCCACCTTCAGGCGCGCCGCAACGTGATCGGGCACCGTCTTGCCCGCATCGATGTACGCCTTGTTCAGCGCATCGACGCTCGGACGCAGGATCGAGTTGCGGTTGGTCGACGCCCAATCGTAGCTGGCGGTCAGCGGACCGAGCTGGCCCTGGAACCGCGGCATGACGTAGCGGGCGAACAGCTCGTAGCTGCGCCAGGTCTGCTCGCGGTCGGCCCAGTCATGCGCGCGGAACAGCACACCGCCGAAGCCGCCCTGCGAGCGCGCAACCAGCGCCTCGATGCCGCGGGCGACCAGGTCGGGCGAGCCGACCAGGGTGTTGCCGGCGGCGACGCCCTCGCGCAGCGGGTCCTCGCTGCGGCCGGGCGGGCGGCCGAGCACCGCCTCGTTGTAGGTCAGCGTCTCGATCCGTTCGCCCTTCTGCACCTGCGCCAGCGCGGTTTCGTCGTCCTCGGCGACATGCATGGTGACCACGAGGCGCCAGTTGCGCCGGTCCATGGTCTTGCCGTGCTTGGCCGCGTTCTCCTCGGCGATCTTCCACTGCGCCGCCGTCGCGTCCGGCCCGCCCGGCAGGCCGGCGCCGAGTGAGAGCACGCCCAATCCATGCTTGCCGGCCAGCATCACGCCCGACGGCGTCAGCGTGCTGGCCACCGCGATCGGGAAATGCGGATCGGAATAGGGCGCCAGATGCAGCCGGGCTTCCTTCAGCTCGAACCAGTCGGTCTTCATCGTCACCGGCTTGTCGCAGGCCAGCAGCGCCATGATGGCGTCCAGGCTCTCCTCCATCCGCCGGCGCTGGGTCGAGGCTTCGATGCCCATCATGTAAGCGTCCGACACCAGCGCGCCGGGGCCGCAGCCCAGCATCGCCCGGCCGCGCGTCATGTGGTCAAGCTGCACGAAGCGCTGGGCGACCAGCAGCGGGTGATGATAGGGCAGCGAGGTCACGCCGGAGCCCAGCATGATGTGCTTGGTGCGCTCGGCGGCCGCGGCGATGATCAGTTCGGGCGAGGCGATGGTCTCCCATCCGGCCGAGTGGTGCTCGCCGATCCAGGCCTCGTCGTAGCCGAGGTAGTCGAGCCATTCGAGCATCTCGATGTCGCGGCGCATCGCCAGGCTGGGGTTGTCGCCCAACCGATGGAACGGTGCCAGGAAGATGCCGAATTTCATGCCACGCTTCACGCTACAGCCCCCGATGTCAGTTGGCGCCATGGTGCGTCGAACCGCTGGCGCTGCCAAGCCGCCTCATAGTCCGGCCAGCAGCGGAAACGTCACACCGACGGCCCAGGCGAAGCCGGCCGCACTAGCGATGGCGCCGGCCAGCGGATCGCCGGTGCGCCGCCAGACCCAGGCGGCGGCGAGGCTGCACACCACGAAAACCACCAGTATGCCCGGCAGCATTACCGCCAGGGTGATCAACCCCGGCTGCAGCGCGATCGCGCTGCCCAGCGAGGCCAGCAGCGCCAGGCGCAATGCCGCCGTCATGCCGCGCTCCGCGCCGCGCGCCAGCCACTCGGCGACCAGGAAATACGCCAGTGCGCCTGCGAACAGTTCGCCGGTTTCCAACCAACGCCCGCCGACCGGCAGCCAGGCGGCGAAGTAGCGGTCCAGCGCCAGGCCGGGCGCGGCAACCAGATAAAGCCCCGCCGCTGCGCCGGCGGCGAGCATCCGTCCGCACAGCACCGGCCGCGCCGCCCGGCGCATCGTCAGCGCGCAGATCAGGCCGAACAGGGCAAAATGCAGCGCCAGATAGGGCATCGGCAGCAACCCCGGCACCAGCGCGCGCAGGATTGCCGGCGTCATCACCGCGGGCAGCAGGATCGCCGGCCAGCCGCGCCAGCCCAGCCCGGCACCGACCGGAACCGCCGCGACCGTGGGCAGCAGCCGCGCCAGCGCGCGTCCCAGCAGCAGGATCGCCGCCAGCAGCAGCAGGACCCAGCCGCCTTGGCCGGACGCCGGCACCGGCTGCGGCCGGTTTGCCGCGAAGGCCTGATCCAGCCAGGCGGTCACCTCGGCCAGCGTGCCGGCGTTGAACAGCACACCGATATGATCGGCCCAGGGCACCACTGCGACGCGCCGCGCGGTGGCAGCCGCGAAGGTGCCATATGTCACCCCGGGCTCCGCGCCATCCAGAGCCACAGGCAGCAGCGGCGCCTCCAGTCCGCCCAGGAGCAGCAGCAGGTCGCGCGGTGCCGCGATCGGCTCCACCGGCGAAATCGCCACAGTCGCGGCGACCGACGGGCTGAGCGCGGCATAGCGCGCCACCACGCTGGCCGACATGGAATGACCGATCACCGCGACCGGCCCCGGCAACAGGCCACGCGCATAGGCGACCGCCTGCCCGACGGAGGCCAGCAATCGCGCGGTCGCCGGCGCCGTCTGCGACGGCAGAGGCTCGGCGTTGCGGCCATGCCCGGGCAGGTCGAAGGTCACCACCAGATAGCCGGCCTGGGCCAGGCCCAGCGCCAGCGACCGCAGCATCTGCTGCGAGGCGGCGAAGCCGTGCGCGATCACCACGGCGTGGTGCGGCGCCGGGGGGCGGTATATCCGCGCCGGCAGGGTGCCGATGCTGATCGGCGCGATGGTGACCGTGCCGGTATCCTCCAGTCGCCAGACCGAGACCGCGATGACCAGCAGTGCGACCAGCGCCAGGGCAAGGTCGCGGCGGGTCATGCGATCAGCGTTCGACGCCGGCCACCGCCAGGATCGCGGTCAGGGTCGCTGCCATGCCTTGCAGGCTCGCGGTTTTCTCGACGTCGATCCACTCCTCTAGCGAATGCGCCCGCCCGCCATGGCCGCCAGAGCCGATCTTGATCGCCGGAATGCCCAGCGCCATCGGGATGTTGGCATCGGTCGAGGACGCCACATGCCGCGGTTCGAAGCCATGCGCGCGCAGGGCGGCGGTGGACAGCCGGACGATGTCGCTGTCGAGCGGGGTGGAACCGGCCGGCCGGTCGCCGATCATCGTCAGTTCGGCGCTGATCTCGCCCTGCGCGGTCGAGCGCGCATGGTTTTCCGCGGCCACCGCCTCGGCGACGATGGCGTGCATCCGCTTTTCCAGCCGTTCCAGCTCCGCCGGCGCTTCCGAGCGGAGGTCGATTTCCACCCAGGCCTCGTTCGGGATCGCGTTCACCGAGGTGCCGCCGCCGATCACGCTTGCGCTGTAGGTGGTCTTTGGCTTCGCCGGCACCCTCGTGCGCGCCAGTTCGGCGATCGCCGAGGCCATCGCGTTCATCGGGCTGACGATGCCATAGGCGCCGTAGCTGTGCCCGCCCGGGCCGCGGAACACCACGCGGTAGCGCTTGGAACCGACGCCGCCGGTGGCCAGATTGTCCATCTCCGGGCTGTCGACGGTGAAGAACGCCTTGATCCGGTCCTTGTACTTGCCGCCGTGGAACAGATGCCGCACACCGCGCAGGTCGCCCAGGCCCTCCTCGCCGACATCGCCGACGAACAGGATATCGCAGGTGGTGCGCACCGCGGCGGCGTCGAGCGCGCGCATGAAGCCGAGCAGCACGGCCAGGCTGCGGGTGTCGTCGCCGATGCCGGGGGCGAACAGCTTGGTGCCCTCACGGCGGACTTTCACATCGGTGCCGGCGGGGAACACGGTATCCATATGCGCGGCGACCACGATTAGCGGCCCGTTGCCGGCGCCGCGGCGCAGGCCCATGACGTTGCCGACCTCGTCGCGCTCGACATCCTCCAGCCCATGCGCGCGCAGCATCGCCAGATACGCCGCCCCGCGGACATCCTCGCCGAACGGCGGCGAGGCGATTTCGGTCAGCGTGATGATGTCGCCGACGATGCGGTCATGCTCGGCATCGAGGGTGGCGACCGCGGTCTTGTAGGCGTCACTGCCGGTAATGGTGGAAATCACGTCGCTCATGCTGTCCCCTGCTGCGCTGCTGGCGCCTTTATCGAACCGCCCTGCACCGGCTGCAAGGCACCACGGCAAGGCCGCGCTTGCGTGACGGCCCGTCATCCGGTGCAGTGGCGTAGGAAACCCAGGAAGTGAACACATGACCCCAGAGATTATCGCCCAGTTGGCCCCCACCGGTGTGCTGCGCGCCGGCATCAACATGAGCAACTTCCTCCTGGTCTCCGGCCAATCCCCCTCGGGCGACCCGGTCGGGGTTTCGCCCAGCATGGCCGCCGCGCTGGCCGCGCGGCTGGGCGTGCCGGTGAAATACGTGCCGTTTGCCAGCCCGGGAAAGCTCGCCGACGCGGCGGGCACCGATTCCTGGGATGTCGGGCTGATCGGCGCCGAGCCGGCGCGGGCAGAGAAAATCGCGTTCACCGCGGCTTATGCCGAGATCCAGGCCTGCTACCTCGTGCCGGCGGGCTCGCCGCTCAGCAATCTGGCCGAAGTTGATCAGCCCGGAATCCGCATCGCCGTCAGCGCCCGTTCGGCCTATGATCTGTGGCTGACCCGCAATATCAAACACGCCACGCTGGTGCGCGGCGAGGGCATCGACGCCACGTTCACGATGTTCAAGGCCGGCGGATTCGACGTGCTGGCCGGGCTGTTGCCGCGCCTGCTCGAAGATGTGGTTGCCTTGCCCGGCGCGCGCATCATCTCCGAGCCGTTTACCGCCGTGCAGCAGGCGATCGGCACCGCGCGCGCCAACACCGCGGCGGCGGCGTTCCTGCATGATTTCGTCGAGGAGGCGAAGGCCTCCGGGATGGTCGGCGGGTTCATCGTGCAGCACAACATCCGCGGGCTGTCGGTCGCGCCGGCGGCGTAAGACGTCGGCATGGCCAGGGCAGGGGCCCTGGCCGGCCGTCAGCCGTAGCTCAGCATGGTATCGACGACGTGCCCGATCAGGGCGCGGGCCTTGGTCTCGATCGCGACCAGCGCATTGGGCTCTCCGCTGCCGCGCGCCGCACGGCCTTCTTCGGTGAGCGTGCGCAGGTCGCACACCGTCATGCCGCGGGTGAGCTTGCCGTTCAGTTCCACGCCGACATGGCAATGGCGGTAGTCGATCAGGTTGTCATGCACGTAGGGGATGATGGCGCAGACATCGTGCATCGGCGCGATGTCGAGGCCGAAGAACTGCTGCTGGCGCATGCGGTAGAAGCGCAGGAGTTCGCCGATGTGATGTGCGACTTTGCCACCGGCCATCAGGCGTTCGATTTCCTCGGCATTGGTGCCGGTGCGCGAGGTGACATTGTAGCCGGCCATGCGGATCGGCACGCCGCTGTCGAACACCACGGCCGCCGCCTCCGGATCGGCCCAGACGTTGAATTCGGCGAGCGGGGTGATGTTCCCGAGCCCGGTGCTGCCGCCCATGATGGTGATCTCGCGCAGCCAGGAGGTCAGCCGCGGTTCGCGCTTCAGGGCGAGCGCGACGTTGCTGGACGGGCCGATGATGGCGAGAACGAGTTCGCCGCGATGGGCGCTGGCGGTGTCGATGATGAAATCGACGGCGTGCTGGTCGATGGGCGCGCGATCGGGCTCGGGCAGATCGGTACCGTCGAGGCCGCTTTTGCCATGGGCATTGGCCGGTTTCAGCCGCGGGCCGGCGATCGGCTCGGCGCAGCCCTGGGCGAGCGGGATGTCGAGCTTCCCAAGCGTCAGCACAGAAAGCGCGTTGCGGGTGACGTTCTCGATGCTGTTGTTGCCGTGACAGGTGCTGACGCCGAGCAGGTCGAGATGCCGCGCGGCGTAGAGGATCGCCACCGCGTCGTCATGGCCGGGGTCGCAATCGATCAGGATTTTGGTTTTTGTCATGGACGCCTCGTTTGACCGGAGGGGACCTTCAAACTAGCGTTCCCGCAAGTCAACCAAACAGGTTGCAGCACGGGAGGCGGCACATGCGGATCACGCGGCGGGCGGCAGTAACGGGGCTGGCGGCAGGAGCATTGGCCCGGCCGGCGCGGGCGGCATCGGCGCTGAAGGTGGCCTGGAACGGCTGGCCGGAAAGCCAGGTCAAACCGTTGTTCGACGCGTTCCATGCGGCGAACCCGGATATCTCGGCGCCGTATGAGCTGATCCCGTTCGCGCAGTTGTTCCAGACCCTTGAAATCCGGCTGGGCGCGCGCACGCCGGAGCCGGATGTGTATTCCTGTGACTCGCCGCTGACCGCCAGCTACGCGGTGCGCGGGCACGCGATGGCGCTGGACGACTGGATCGACAAGTCGCGGTTTTCCAAGGCGGCGCTGGATGCGGCGACGGTGCGCGGCAAGCTGTATTCGGCGCCGTTCTGCACCTCCTCGATCCTGCTGTTCTACAACCGGGCCTATTTCAAGAAGGCCGGGATCGAGCCGCCTTCGGCCGATGTGACGAAGCGCTGGACCTGGGAGCAGGTGGTCGAGGCCGGGCGGAAGATGAGCGAACCGGCACAGAATCGCTGGGGTCTGATCATCGAGCAGGCGGAGCGGCCGTATCAGTTGCTGCCGTTCGGCCAGTCGCTGGGCGGGGTGCCGCTGAGCGAGGATGGATTGCGCGCGACGGGCTATATCGACGGGCCGGCATTCGTCGAGGCGTTCAGCTTCCTGCAGCGGATGTATACCGAGTGGAAGATCGCGCCCCCGGGCGTGTTCGACAACAACATCACGCCGGATCTGTTTGGCTCGGGCCAGGCAGCGATGTTCCTGGGCGGCACCTTCGATCTCGACCTGTTCCGCACCAAATACCCCGATCTGGACTGGGGCGTGGCGCCGCACCCGTATTTTGCCAAGGGCAAGCCGGTGACGCCGACCGGGTCGTGGCATATCGGCGTCAACCCACGCACGCGTGACAAGGCGGCGGTGGAGAAGTTCATCCGCTTCATGCTGAGCGACGAGGCGCAGACGGCGTGGTTCAAGCTGCGGCCATATCCGCCGGTGCTGAACGCGGTGTGGGGCAAGGTGCCGGAGACCTTCGGCCAGCCGGCCTGGCAGATCGTGCGGCATGAACTGGCCAATACCGCGATGTCGCGCCCGGCCAGCCCGGGGTATCGCGAGTTCGAGGATCTGTTGCGGGTGGCGTTGCGCGACATGCAGGCGGGCGGCGATGTGAAGACGATGTTGACCGCGTCGGCCGGGCGGATGGACCGGGAGCTGGCGAAGTACAAGTGAGCCGCTAGATGCGCACGCCGGCCTGGGTGCCTTATGCGTTCCTGACGCCGGCGCTGTTGGGGTTGGGCCTGTTCCGGGTGGTGCCGATCGGCATTGCCCTGGTGGGCGGGCTGTTCGGCACCAGCCTGATGGGCGAGACGGTGTTTCGCGGCCTGGGCAACTATGCGGGGCTCGCCGAGGATCCGGATTTCTGGAACTCGGTGCGGGTGACGCTGACGTTCAACCTGATCGTCAATCCGCTGCAGGTGGTGATCTCGTTCATGCTGGCGATGCTGATGGCGCGGCCGGGCCGCTTCGTCGGCCCGTTGCGCACGGCGATGCTGCTGCCGATCACGGTGTCGATCGCGTTGAGCTCGGTGCTGTGGAACATCCTGCTTGACCCCGGGTTCGGGCCGGTGAACGGGCTGCTGCGGGCGCTGTCGCTGCCGCCGCAGCCGTTTTTCCGTGCGGCGCATGAGTCGCTGGCGAGCCTGATTGCGCTGTGTTCGTGGCGGGGCACGGGCTACTGGATGCTGTTCATGCTGGCGGGGTTGGGGGCGATCCCGCCCGAGGTGAACGAAGCGGCGTCGATCGACGGGGCGAACTGGTGGCAGCGGTTGCGGTTCATCACCCTGCCGCTGATGCGGCGCACCTTGGCGTTCGTGCTGATTGCCGATACCGCGGTGAACTTCCTGCTGTTCGCACCGGTCTATGTGATCACCAATGGCGGGCCGGCGGGCAGCACGGCGCTGCTGATGTTCGAGGCCTACCGCGCGGCGTTCACTTATCTGGACAGCGGACGGTCACTGGCGATTTCCAGCGTGATTTTGGTGATCATCGCCGCGGTGGCGACGCTGGAGATGCGGCTGTTCCAGGCGGAGGACAGCGCATGAAACCTGCCGTGGTGCTGCGCTATGCGGCGATGCTGACGATCGCCGGCGTCACTCTGCTGCCGATCTGGTGGCTGCTGAGCTCCTCGGTGCGGCCGTCGGGCGACATCTTCCGCTACGGCTCGCAGTTTTCCTGGCGCACCCTGGTGCCGGACCGCTTCACCGCCGAGAACTACCTCGCCCTTCTGAACGGCGATTTCCCGCGCGCGCTGGGCAACAGCCTGTTCGTGTCGCTGGGCACGGTGGCGCTGGCGCTGGTGGTGAACTCGATGGCCGGCTTCGCCTTCGCGGCGTTCCGCTTCCCCGGCCGCAACGTGCTGTTCATCCTGGTGCTGGCCAGCTTCATGATGCCGTTCGAAAGCATCGTGATCCCGCTTTACGCGCTGATGCGGTTCCTCGGCTGGACCGACACGTACCAGGCGCTGATCCTGCCGGAAGTCGCGAGCGGCCTGTCGATCTTCCTGTTCCGCCAGTTCTTCGCGGCGATCCCGCGCGATCTCTACGAGGCCGGGCGGATCGATGGTGCATCGTGGTGGCAGGTATATTGGCGGCTGGCGATGCCGGTCTCCGGCCCGACTGTGGCCACGGCGGCACTGATGCAGTTCGTGCAGCAATGGGACGCGTTCTTCTGGCCGATCGTGGCCACCGGATCGCCCGACAAGATCATGATCCAGGTGGCGATCGCGCGGAACGCCAACCTGGAGACGGCGAACTGGGGCGGCTTGTTCGCCTCGGCAAGTGTCTCGGTACTAGTGGCGGCCCTGCCGTTTTTGGCGTTGCAGCGCTATTATGTGCGGACAATGGTGCATTCCGGCTTCAAGTGAGACGGTGGCCTTGGTCGGTGGTGCAAGCCTCGTTAAAAGGATCTGTGAGCGCCCTTAGCTCAGGTGGATAGAGCAACAGCCTTCTAAGCTGTGGGTCGCTGGTTCGAGTCCAGCAGGGCGCGCCAATTTCAATTAGTTAATTGGATTTTTTTGTTTTTTTGGGGCACGGCGGGAGTCGGCGGGACGCCGGGGGCACGTTGATTTGTGACCGCCGATCGCCACCGGGTTCGTACCAAGCGAATGACATCGTGATTTCGACGCGGTGGGTCGTGCCCCCGGGCGTGGTGTAGGAGGCCGCTGACTGGCCTGCCGGAG
>CAIRTN010000130.1 GCA_903881515.1 uncultured Rhodospirillales bacterium
CCGATGGGCTTCGGCGGCCCGCATGCCGGCTACATGGCCACCCGCGAAAGCTTCAAGCGCTCGATGCCCGGCCGCCTCGTCGGCGTCTCGGTCGACGCCGCCGGCGCGCCCGCCATGCGCCTGGCCCTGCAAACCCGCGAGCAGCATATCCGCCGCGAGAAAGCGACCTCCAACATCTGCACCGCCCAGGTGCTGCTGGCCGTCATCGCCGGCATGTATGCCGTCTGGCACGGGCCGGAAGGCCTCAAGCGCATCGCCCGCCGCGTCAACCTCCAGGCCCGCCTGCTCGCCGCCGCGGCGAAACAGGGCGGTTTCGCCCTGCGTCATGACGCCTATTTCGACACCATCGCGCTCGAAGCCGGCAGCCGCGCCGACGCACTGATGGCATCCGCCGAACACGCCGGCTTCAACTTCCGACGCCTCGATGCCACCGGCGTGTCGATCGCGCTCGACGAAACCGTCACCCGCGAAGACCTCGCCCGTATCGCCCTGATGCTCGGCGGCGGCCTGGCCGGCGCGCACGACTCGATCCCGCCTGCCCTCCGGCGCAGCTCCGCCTTCCTGCAACAGGCGGTGTTCAGTTCGCATCACGCCGAGCACGAGATGCTACGCTACCTCAAGCGCCTGGAAGACAAGGACGTCGCGCTGAACCGCAGCATGATCCCGCTCGGCTCCTGCACGATGAAGCTGAACGCCACGGCCGAGATGATCCCCATCACCCTGCCCGGCTTCGCCGACCTGCACCCGTTCGCCCCGGCCAGCCAGACCATCGGCTTCAAAACCCTGATCGACCGCCTGACCGACTGGCTGAAAGCCGCCACCGGTTTCGCTGGCCTCTCCCTGCAGCCCAACGCCGGCAGCCAGGGCGAATATGCCGGCCTGCTCGCCATCCGCGCCTGGCACGAAAGCCGCGGCGACAAAACGCGCGACATCTGCCTGATCCCCTCCTCGGCGCACGGCACCAACCCGGCCTCCGCCGCGATGGCCGGCTACCGCGTCGTCGTCGTCGGCTGCGACAAGGACGGCAACGTCGACCTCACCGACCTGCACGCCAAGGCGACGCAATACGCCGCCAATCTCGCAGCCCTGATGATCACCTACCCCAGCACCCACGGCGTGTTCGAAACCGCCATCCGCGACATCTGCCGCATCGTTCATGACAATGGCGGACAGGTCTACATGGACGGCGCCAACATGAACGCCCAGGTCGGCCTGACCAGCCCCGGCCTGATCGGCGCCGATGTGTGCCACCTCAACCTGCACAAAACCTTCTGCATCCCGCATGGCGGCGGCGGCCCCGGCGTCGGCCCGGTCTGCGTCGCCGAGCACCTGGTGCCGTTCCTGCCCAACCACCCCCTGCGTGACGACGCCGGCCCCGACACCTCCTACGGCCCGGTCTCCGCCGCCCCATTCGGCTCGGCGCTGATCCTGCCGATCACCTACGCCTATATCCGCATGATGAGCGGCCCGGGCCTGACGCGGGCCACTTCGGTGGCCATCCTCAACGCCAACTACATGGCGGCCCGGCTGCGCCCGCACTACCCGATTCTCTACACCGGCCCCTCCGGCATGGTGGCGCATGAGTGCATCATCGACTGCCGGCACTTCGCCGCCGACTCCGGCATCCAGGTCGAAGACATCGCCAAGCGCCTGCAGGATTACGGCTTCCACGCGCCCACCATGTCCTGGCCGGTCGCCGGCACGCTGATGATCGAGCCCACCGAAAGCGAATCGAAAGCCGAACTCGACCGCTTCTGCGACGCGATGATCGCCATCCGCCACGAAATCGCCGACGTCGAAAAAGGCGTGCTCGACCGCACCGACAACCCGCTGAAAAACGCCCCGCACACCGCCCGCGAGGTGACTTCCGACGCCTGGACCCACGCCTACACCCGCGAACGCGCCGCGTTCCCGCTGCCCTGGGTCGCCGCGTCGAAATACTGGCCGCCGGTCAAGCGGGTGGACAATGTCTATGGGGATCGCAATCTGATCTGCACCTGCGCGCCGCTTGAGGCTTACGCGCAGGCCGCTGAGTAAGGGAAGCAAGCCGGGGCCTCGGGCCCCGGTCCCCGACCAGGGCTTCGCCCTGGACCCGTTCCAACGCGCGTACCAACACAGGTCGAACATGTCCCAAATCGAATTCGGTCTGGATACGTTTGGCGACGTCACGGCCGCCTCCGGCAGCCCGCTGCCGCATGCCCAGGTCATCCGCAACGTCATCGACGAAGCAATCCTCGCCGATGGCCTCGGCATCGACTTCATCGGCCTCGGCGAAC
Source organism: uncultured Rhodospirillales bacterium (assembly GCA_903881515.1). Lineage (GTDB taxonomy): Bacteria > Pseudomonadota > Alphaproteobacteria > Acetobacterales > Acetobacteraceae > CAIRTN01. The sequence goes on from CAIRTN010000130.1 coordinate 2,277, forward strand.
ATCACC
>CAIRTN010000131.1 GCA_903881515.1 uncultured Rhodospirillales bacterium
CCGCCAGGCTCAAGGGCGCGAACCCCTTCGACGTCATCGTCGCCACGCTGGCCTGACAATCGCCCGGCGCGCCCCAGCGCGGAAAATCACGCTTCAAAATGGGGGTGGGTAATTACGCCGCGAAGCGGGCGGGCAGCGTGAGAGCCGCAGTGGTCAGCAGGACGCGCCGTGTGATGGCCATGGTTTCCTCCGTTGCTTTATTCTTGCCCGTGAGTGTGGCGAACCGATTTGAGGTGCGCAACTCATTTTTCTGACCGGCAAGGCCAGCCCCCCGCGATGCACCCCGCCGGCCAAACCATGTCTGGACGCAATTTGCGAACTTACGTCATTTTGCGAACTTACGTCATAAGGTGCTAGGATCGTGCGACGGAACCGATGGGATTGTCAGGATGGATGTAATTTTCGTAACGCCGGACTCTTCGGCGAAGGCCTACCAGGGCCTCGCCAAGACGTATTCCGCGATCGAACCCCCCACCTGGTCCCTCCTGCTGGCCGAATCCTGCCGCGTCAAGGGCTTCTCCGTCGGCATCCTCGACTGTGACGCCGAACGCCTGACGCTCGAGCAATCCGTCGCCCGCATCACCGCCGCCCGCCCCCGCCTGATCCTGATCGTGCTCTACGGCCAGAACCCGAATTCCGGCACCACCAGCATGATCGGCGGCGTCGCCCTGGCCGACGCGATCAAGCTGGCCGGCCTCGGTGCCCCCGTCGCCTTCGTCGGTTCGCACGCCTCCGCCCTGCCGCTCGAGGTGCTCGCCCACCCCGCCATCGACATCGTCCTGCTGAACGAGGGCGTCTACGCCCTGCACAACCTGCTGCGCAGCGACCTCAACCACGACCTCGCCACCGTCCGCGGCATCGGCCACAAACACACCGACGGCGGCAAGCCCATCCTGAACGCCTCTGAGCGCATCGTCCCGCAGAGTCATATGGATGTGGACCTCCCCGGCTACGCCTGGGACCTGCTGCCCTACCGCGAAAAGCCGCTCGATCTCTACCGCGCGCATTTCTGGCACGCCGGCTTCAACCATGCCAACCGCACCCCGTTCGCCGCGATCTACACCTCGCTCGGCTGCCAGTTCGCCTGCGATTTCTGCATGATCAACATCGTCAACCGCACCGATAACGGTGACGAGATCGACGCCTCCAACTCCCGCGGCATGCGCTTCTGGAGCCCGGACTGGGTAGCCCGCGAAATGCGCAAACTCGCCGACATGGGCGTGCGCACGCTGCGCATCTCCGACGAGATGTTCTTCCTCAACCGCAAATACTACGCCCCGGTGCTGCAACGCTGCATCAGCGAGGATTACGGCTTCAACATGTGGACCTACGCCCGGGTTGACACCGTGCGCCCCGACGTCCTCGGCACCTTCAAGAAAGCCGGCGTCAACTGGCTCGCCCTCGGCGTCGAAGCCGGCAACCAGCTGGTGCGTCAGGAAGTCTCCAAGGGCTCGTTCAAGGAGCTCAACATCCGCGACGTCTGCACCACCGTGCGCGACGCCGACATCAACATCATCAGCAACTTCATCTTCGGCTTCCCCGACGACACGCTGGACACGATGCAGGAAACGCTCGATCTCGCGCTGGAACTCAACACCGAGATGGCGAATTTCTACCCCTGTCAGGCTCTGCCCGGCAGCCCGATGTACAACATCGCCAAACGCAATCACTGGGAACTGCCCACCAGCTACGAGGGCTACGCCTTCCTCTCCTATGAAAGCGAACCGCTGCGCACCAAACACTGCACCGCCGCCGAGGTGCTGCGCTTCCGCGACCAGGCCTGGCAGCGCTACTTCACCAACCCGCCCTATCTCGACCTCGTCGAACGCCGCTTCGGCGCCGAGGAACGCGCCAACGTCGTCGCCATGGCGCAGATCCCCCTCAAGCGCCGCCTGCTGGGGGACTGACGCCCAAAATGCTGCGCCCCGATGATCCGATCTACCTCGCCGGTCACACCGGACTGATCGGCTCGGCCTTCCTCCAGGCCCTCCCGGCGGCCGGCTACCGCAATATCGTCACCCGCACCCACGCCGCCCTCGAACTGACCGACACTGCGGCCGTCGAAGCCTTCTTCGCCGCCGAACGCCCCCGCGCCGTGATCCTCGCTGCCGGCCGCGTCGGCGGCATCATGCAGAACCAGCAGACCCCGGCCACCTTCATCGACGACAACCTGTTCATCCAGGCCAACATCCTGCGCGCCGCCCAGCGCAACGGCGTCGAACGGCTGATCCTGTTCGGCTCGTCCTGCATGTATCCGCGCGAATGCCCGCAGCCGATGGCCGAATCCGCCCTGCTCACCGGCCATCCCGAGCCGACCAGCCTGTCCTACGCCATCGCCAAACTCGCCGGTGTGCAGCTCTGCCGCGCCTACAACCAGCAATACGGCGCCGTCCGCTTCATCCCCGTCATCCCCAACAGCGCCTACGGCCCAAACGACGACTTCAATCCCGCCACCGGCCACGTGCTGTCCTCGCTGATCAACCGCTTTCACAACGCGGTGGCCACCGGCGCCGCGGATGTGACGCTGTGGGGCTCCGGCACGCCACGCCGTGAATTCATCCACACCAGCGACATCGCCGCCGCCGTCATCGCCCTGCTTCAGTTGGAAAACATCACCGTCGACCTGCCGATCAACCTCGGCAGCGGCATCGATTATTCCATCCGGGAGCTCGCGGAAGCCATCGCCGCGGTCACCGGCTTCACCGGCCAGATCCTGTGGGACAGCAGCAAGCCGGACGGCGCCCCCCGCAAGCTGCTCGACAGCACCCGCCTGCGCAGCCTCGGCTGGAGACCTGGCGTGACATTGGATGACGGATTGCGCGAAACATACCAATGGTATAAGTCGCGCTTGGCAAACGCAGAATGACCATGCAAACGCAAAATGACCATGATGGATTCTAACTTTTTGCGCGATAAGGCGCATTGGGTCTGGCGGGAAACGTTGGCGATTCACCGCCGCGCCCCCGAAACCCGGCTCGCTTCCTCGCTCTCCCCCATCGAGATCTTCGTCGCACTCTACTACGGTGGCGTGCTGGATTTCGACGCGAGCGAACCCCTGTCCGAAACCCGCGACCGCTGCATCATCAGCAAGGGTCACGGCTCGATCTGCATGTACCCGATCCTGGCCGATCTCGGCTTCTTCCCGACCGAGGAACTGCAGCGCGTCTGTCACGCCGGCGGCTTCCTCGGCGGCATCCCAGACCCGATCATCCCCGGCTACGAGACGGTGAACGGCTCGCTCGGTCACGGCCTCGGCGTCGCCGCCGGCACCGCGCTGGCGCTGAACCGCAAAGGCGCGCCGCAGCAGGTCTTCGTGCTCACCGGCGACGGCGAACTGCACGAGGGCGCCTGCTGGGAAGCGATCATGTTCGCCGGCCAGCACGGCCTCGATCAGCTCAACCTGATCGTCGACAACAACAAGGTCGCCATGCTCGGCTACACCGACGACATCGTCACCAACGGCCCGCTGGCCCAGCGCCTGGCCGCCTTCGGCTGGAACGCCGTCGAGGTCGACGGCCACGATGTCGAAGCCGTCCGCGCCGCGCTGCTGGCGATGAAGGCCGATCGCGGCGGCAAGCCAAAGGCGCTGATCGCCCACACCCTGAAGGGCCACGGCGTGCCGGGGCTGGAAAACGCCGCCCTCTCGCACATCATCAATCCCAAGCCCGAGCTGATCGACACCCTGCTGGCGGAGCGTCCCTGACCATGAAGCCGATGGCCATGCGCGACGCGCTGCTGACGCGGATCTGGCAGTCGATGGCGACCGACCCGAAGATCTTCTTCACCTCCGCCGATTTCGGCTCCCCGGTGCTTGACCGCATCCGCGCCGATTTCCCCCAGCGCTTCATCAATGTCGGCATCGCCGAACAGAACCTGATCAACATCTCCGCCGGCCTCGCGCTCGAGGGCTTCACCGTCTTCGCCTACGCCATCGCGCCCTTCATCACCATGCGCTGCTACGAGCAGTTGCGCGTCAGCCTAGCACTGCTCTCCACCGTGCGCCGGATGAACATCAACCTGATCGGCGTCGGCGCCGGCTATTCCTACGTTGTCTCCGGCCCCACCCATCAGTGCTACGAAGACCTCACCCTGATGCGCGCGCTGCCGACGTTCGAGGTGTTCTCCACCGCCGACCACGTCACCGCCGCCGCCCTGCTCGAACGCTGCACTGAGCGTGCCGGCCCGAAATACCTGCGCTTCGACGCCCAGGTGCTGCCGGTGATCTACACCGATGCTGACCAGCCGCCGCCGCTTTCCACCGGCTTTCAGCGTCACCGCACCGGCGGCGACGTCACCCTGATCGCCACCGGCTACATGCTGCACACCGCGCTGAAGGTCGCCGACCGCCTCGCCGCCGACGGCATCGCCGCCGGTGTCATCGACCTGTTCGACATCACCGGCTTCGATCGCGACGCCATGGCCGAAACCCTCGCCGGACAATCCGGCATCGTCACCATGGAAGAAGGCTTCCGCGGCCGCGGCGGCATCGACGCCCTGTTCTTCGAATACCAATCCCGCCGCGGCACCCCCCTGCCGCACCTCGCCATCGGCGTCGAAGGCGGCTACCGCTTCGAACTCGGCACCCGCAGCGAACTGCACGAACAGGTCGGCATCGGCGAAGTGGGCGTCACAGCCGCCGTCGCCGATTTCGCCCGGCGGGTGAGCGCGTGCTGAGGGAAGGTCAGCAAGCACTCCTTTTTTTGAAAAAAAGGAGCAAAAAAACTTTTCCCGCTGGCGTTCCGCTCACGCGATCGGCGCTCGCCGTGCCTCATGCGTCATTGCGAGCCCTTGCGAAAGCAATCCACGCTTTTAACTTTCCCAGGCCTTCGCTGGGCCTCTCCATGCCAGCCCACCGTTGGAGGCAGCGGGGAAGAAAGTTTTTTTGGTTCAATTTGTTCACAAAAAGAACACCTTGCCTTGCTCTACAAACCATCTTCCCACAGGCGCTCCAAGGATGCTCCGTGCCGTGAAGAAATTCCCGCTGATGCGCAACAACATCCAGCGCGAGGAC
>CAIRTN010000132.1 GCA_903881515.1 uncultured Rhodospirillales bacterium
ACCAGTCGAGGTCCGTGCGACGAACCTGCTGCGGCGGATGATCGCGCAGGGCACCACCGCGCTGCGCACCCATGTCGATATCGACGAGACCATCGGGCTGGCGAATTTTCACGCGGTGATGGCCGCCATCGCCCCGTTCCGTGATCAGGTGGCGATCCAGGTGGTGGCGTTTCCGCAAAGCGGCATCGTCACCCGGCCCGGCGTGGCCGACCTGCTGGACGCCGCCCTGGCCGAGGGGGCCGACCTCGTCGGCGGGCTCGATCCGCTGGTGATCGACGGCGATATCGCGGGGCATCTGGATATCGTGTTTGCCCTGGCCGAACGCCACGGCAAAGGCATCGACATTCACCTGCACGACATCGGCCCGGCCGGCAATGTGCAACTGCGCGACATCGCCGCCCGCGCCAAAGCCGCCGGCATGCACGGCCGGGTGACGGTCAGCCACGCATTCAGCCTGGGCACCGCGGATGCAGCGGATTTCGCGGCCACCGCCGACGCGCTGGCCGCTGGCGGGGTAAGCATCCTGACCTCCTCGCCCTCGGCTGCACCGGTGCCGCCGGTGAAAGCCTTGCGGGCGCACGGGGTGACGATCCATGCCGGCAGCGACAACATCCGCGATCTTTGGTCGCCCTTCGGCAACGCCGACATGATCGAGCGCGCGATGCTGATCGCCCTGCGCCAGGGCTTCCGCAGCGATGCCGATCTGTCCCTGGCGTATGATCTGTGCGCCGACGCGGCGGCGCTCGGCCTGCCCGCCCGCGGCGTCGCGGTCGGCATGCCGGCGGACCTCGTCGCCGTGGCGGCGGAAACCCGCGCCGAGGCGGTGGCCGAACGCCCGGGCGGGCGGATGGTGTTCAGCGCCGGCCGGCGGCTGGCGTAAGCGCGATGCGGAACCGCAGGCCCTCGGTGTTGCCATAGGCGGGCTTGCGGAACCGCTCAACCAGCATCCCGCCATTGGCGGTGATCACCCGTTGTGACGGCAGATTGTCGGGGTCGGTGGTCAGATCGACATGGCCGAGCCCCAACTGGCGGATTTCGTCAAGCAACAACGCCAGTGCGCGCGTGGCGATGCCAGCTCGCCGCTTCCACGGCACCACCGCGTAACCGATATGGCCCAGCACCCAGGGCGGCAGCTCCGCCCCCGGCGGTTGCCAGCGAAACCCGATCGAGCCGCAGATCTCGCCGTCCCACATCCAGCGGCGGAAACCCGGCAATCGCGGCACCTGGCTACCATCGGGCAGGGTGATCGGCCCGCCACGCCCGGTATCGTTCAGCACGGCGAGGAAATCGGCGGGATCGCTGGCGATGCGGCCCAACTCCTCGGCGATCGCCACCTCCAGCCGGATATTGTCCGGTGACCAGCCCCGGCGCAAAGCGGCCTCATAGGAGGCCAGATGCTCAGCCGCTGGTGCGACCAGCCTCACGGCGACCAGCCGGGGGCGGCAAGTTCGAACCCTTCGAAGCGGAACGCCGGGCTGACGGTGCAGCTCATCAGCGACCATGCCCCCAGCGGCCGCGCCGCCTGCCAGACCAAGGTGGGCACCACGCCTTGCAGCACCTGCCCCGCCGAAAGATCGGGCCCAAGTGTCAGACTGGTCTGCGGCATCAAAAGCTCCAGCGGCGCCCCGGCCTGCCAGAGCCAAAGCTCGGCGGCATCGACGCGGTGCCAATGACTGCGCTCGCCGGCGGCCAGCAGGAACAGGATCGCCGTCCCCGCGCCACGTCCGCCATCGGCCGGCGCATCGCGCCAGGTTTCGCGATAATGCCCGCCCTCAGGATGCGGCAGCAAGCTCAACGCCCGCACCACCGCCTCGGCGGGCAGCGCGGTGTCGCGCAGGTCGATCAGGCGGGATCCCGCGGCACGGTGAGCACCAGTGCCGGTGCGGTGGAAATCGCGGCGAACCATGCCGCCAGCGCCGGGCGGGTTTCGCGCCAGGGTTCGGCCGCGAAGCGGAAATCCAGATAGCCCAGCGCGCAGGCGATGCTGACGGTGCCGATATCCAGCGAGCGGTTCGGCACCTCGCGCTCCAGCAGATCCAGCGCGCGCTCGACCGCCGCCTTCTGCCGCGCCATCACCGCATCGCGCGCGTCCTCGCGCGGCCGGGCCTGCTCCAACCGCCGGCCCACCGCGGCATCCAGGATGCCGTCGCCGATCGCCTGTTGCTTCAGCGCCCGCCAGCGCGCGCCACCCGCCGGGGGGAACATCGGCGGCGCATCGCCGACGCTGTCCAGGAACTCACAGATCACCGGGCTGTCGAACATCGCCTTGCCGTCGGTGGTCAGCAGGCACGGCACCTTGGACAGCGGGTTGGCGGCCAGCAATTCGGCGGATGTGCGCGGGTCGGTCGGCAGGCGCTCGATCTGCCGGTCGATGTCGCGCGCGATGGCGCAGGCGACGACCTTGCGGACGTAGGGGCTGAGCGGCGAGTGGAACAGCTTCATCGGCGGCTCAGAACCGGTCTTTGCGCGCGCGCAGATCGGCCAGGCTGGCGACGTCGCCGGCACGCAGGAATGGGTTGCATTCCAGTTCGTCCGACAGCCGGCTGGGGATTGTCGGCAGCCCCATCGCACGCAGTTCTGTCACCCGCTCGGCATAGGCGAGCAGATCGAGATTCTCCGGGTCGGCATGCCGGGCGAAGGCGGCATTGCTCTCGGTGTATTCATGGCCGCAGCACACCAGCGTATCGCCCGGCAGGGCCGCGAAACGCATCAGCGACTTGAACATCTCCTGCGGCGTGCCTTCCAGCAGCCGGCCGCAGCCCAGGCTGAACAACGTGTCGCCGCACAGCAGCACACCGCCATCGGCGATGTAGAACGAGATATGGCCGCGGGTATGCCCCGGCGTCTCGTAAACCCGGGCGACCGCGTTGCCGAGGTCGATCTCCGAACCTTCCCAGACCTCGCGGTCCAGCTTCGGCAGCCGGTGCGCGTCGGCCTTGGCGCCCACCACCGGGGCGGAGTAGCGGGCGCGGATCTCATCCGTGCCGGCGACGTGATCGCCGTGGTGATGCGTCAGCAGGATCAGGTCCAGTGTGCCGCCGGCGGCATCGATCGCGGCGGCGACCGGTCCGGGCTCGGCCGGGTCGACAATCGCGGTGAAGCCGCTGTCATCGCGCAGCAGCCAAGCATAGTTGTCTTTGAGCAGGGGAACGGGCGTTGCTGTGATCATGGAACGATCCTAGCAACCCGCGACGGCGGCGGAAAGTGCGATGCGATGACAGCTTGTGCTATATCTCGGCCATGGCCCTCGATACGCACGCCGCAGCCGAGTTCTACGCCTCACCGCGGGGCGGCATGGCCGCGCGGCTGCTGCGCGAGCGGCTGGCGCGGATCTGGTCGTCGCTGCACGGGCAGTCGGTGCTGGGGCTGGGCTACGCGGCGCCCTATCTGCGGCTGTGGCGCGAGGATGCGCAGCGCTGCATCGTGCTGACCCCGGCACAGCTTGGCGCTGCGGCCTGGCCACCCGGCGGGCCCGGCCTGTCCTGCACCTCCGAGGAAGACGCGCTGCCCTTCGCCGATATGAGCTTCGATCGCATCCTGATCGTGCACGGGTTGGAGGGGGCGGAGCATGCCCGGCGCATGCTGCGCGAGGTCTGGCGGGTGCTGAAGGACGATGGGCGGCTGCTGATCGTCACCCCGAACCGCAGCGGCATGTGGGCGCATATGGAGGCGACGCCGTTCGGCCAGGGCCAGCCCTACTCGCCCGGGCAAATTGGCCGGCTGCTGGCGGCGACGATGTTCCGTGTCGAGCAACGCGATTCCGCGCTCTACGTGCCGCCATCCCGGCTGCGGCTGATCCTGCGCACCGCCCGGCTGTGGGAACGTGTTGGCCGCGGCGTGCTGCCGGGCTTCGCCGGGGTGACCATCACCGAGGCAAGCAAAGATATGTACGGGGTTATCCCGCTGAAGCCGGTACCGGCCCGGCGCATGATCCTGGTCGAAGCGGCATAGAGGTCAAAGAAAGCTGATCGGATCGACGTCGACGTCGATCTCCACGCCGCGCGGCGTGGTCTGCATTGCCAGCCAGGGCCGCAGTATGCCCTGAACCGCGATGTCGCGCCGGGTTTTCAGCAACAGCCGCCGCCGGTGCCGGCCGCGCAGGATCGACAGTGGCGCCGGCGCCGGGCCGAGGATGCTGAAGCCCTCGCCCGACGGGGCGCTGCGCGACAGCTCGCGGGCGGCGATGTCGGCGGCCTCGGCGCTGTCGGCCGAGACGATCAGGGCGGCGAGCCTGCCATAGGGCGGCCAGTGCCCCGGCCGGCGCTCGGCGGCCTCGGCGGCCATGAAACCGGCGAGATCGCCATGCGCGAGCGCCTGCATCACCTTGTGTTCGGGCGAGAAGGTCTGCAACAGCACCCGGCCTGGCGCCTCGGCGCGGCCGGCGCGGCCGGCGACCTGATGCAGCAACTGCACCGTGCGCTCCGCCGCGCGCAGATCGCCGCCGCCCAGGCCGAGATCGGCGTCGATCACGCCGACCAAGGTCAGATGCGGAAAATGCCAGCCCTTGGCGACGATCTGGGTGCCGATGATCAGATCGACCTCGCGCGCCTCGATCTGCCGCGCCGCGGCGGCAGCTGAGTCCGGGCCGGTCAGCGTGTCGCTGGCCATCACCAGCACGCGGGCCAGCGGGAAGGCGGCGGCGGCCTCCTCGGTGATGCGTTCCACGCCGGGACCGACCGGGGTCAGGCTATGGGCGCTGCCGCACTCCGGGCAGGCCTCGGGGATCGGCACGGTGTGGCCGCAATGGTGGCATTGCAGTTGCCGCCGCGCGCGATGCTCCACCAGCCAGGCCGTGCAGTTCGGACACGCCATGCGGTGGCCGCAGGTGCGGCACAGGGTCAGCGGCGCATAGCCGCGGCGGTTGAGGAACAGCATCGCCTGCTCACCGCGCGCCAGCGTATCGGCGACCGCCTGTTCCAACGGTGGGCTGATGAAATGGCCGCGCGTGGGCGGCGTCTGCCGGAGGTCGACCAGCACGACCTCCGGCATCAGCGCGCCGCCATGGCGGTCGGGCAGATGCAGCCGGCGATAGCGGCCGGCCTCGACATTGGCGATGGTCTCCAGGCTCGGCGTCGCCGAAACCAGGATCGCCGGCGCGGCGCAGAGCCGGGCGCGGACCACGGCCATGTCACGGGCGTGGTAGATCACGCCGTCTTCCTGTTTGAAGGCGGTTTCGTGCTCCTCGTCGATCACCACCAGGCCGAGATCGGGGAATGGCAGGAACAACGCCGAGCGAGCGCCGACGACGACGCTGGCCTCGGCGGACTGCACCGCGCGCCAGGTGGTGCGGCGGGTTTTGCTTGACAGGTCGGAATGCCAGACCGCCGGGGCGACGCCGAAGCGGCGGGTGAAGCGGTCGAGCCACTGCCCGGATAACGCGATCTCCGGCAGCAGCACCAATGCCTGCCGCCCGGCGCGCAGGCATGCGGCGATGGCTTCCTGATAGACCTCGGTCTTGCCCGAGCCAGTGACGCCGTCGAGCAGGGTGACCGAGAAGGCCCGCGCCGCGACGCTGTCGCGCAAGGCGGCGGCGGCGGTTTCCTGGCTGTCGGACAAAACGGGGCCGGGGCGGTCGAAGTCGGGGCGGGCGAAAGCGGGGGCATGGGCCAAAGCCACCGGCACGATCACGCCGGCATCGGCCAGGCCGCGGACCACGGCGTGCGTCACCTCGGCGGCCGCCGCCAGCGCCGGGCCAGCGAGCGGCCCGTTGGCAAGGGCTGCCATGACGCGGGCGCGGGCGGCGGTCTGGCGGAATTCGGGCGGAGTGTCGGCGATCTGCCAGCCGGTGGCCGCCGCCACCGGGGGGGGCACCCGCAGCGCCATCGCCAGCACCTCGCCGGGGGGCGAGAGGGTATAGGCGGCGATCCAGTCGATCAGCTGGCGGATATCGGCGCGCATCGGCGGTACGTCGAGCTGCGCGGCGATCGGGCGCAGCCGGTTGTCGCCCACCGAACCGTCCGGTTCGCCATCCCACACCACGCCGACAACGGCGCGCGGGCCGAGCGGAACCTGCACCAGATCGCCCGGCGCCACCGTCATGCCGTGCGGCACGCGATAGTCGAACGGCCCAGCAAAGGGGTAGGGCAGCAATACGGGGACCCTCCTCCTCATCGTTCCATGCTTTCGATCCTGCACCACCATCCTGTATGGTCTGCCGCGAATCTCGACAGACTCCAAACACCAGGGCGCCCTCATCATGAAATTCTTTGTCGATACCGCCGATGTGGCCGAAATCCAGGCGCTTGCCGCCTCCGGCCTGCTCGACGGCGTGACCACCAATCCGTCGCTGATCGCCAAGTCCGGCCGCAAGATCCTCGACGTGGTGGCCGAGATCTGCGCGATCGTGCCCGGCCCGGTCAGCGCCGAGGTGGCGGCGACCGATTATGAGGGGATGATGCGCGAGGCCGCGATCCTGCGCCGGATCGCCGCCAACGTGGTGATCAAGCTGCCGCTGACGCCGGACGGGCTGCGGGCGTGCAAGGCGCTGACCTCCGACGGCGCGAAGACCAATGTGACGCTGTGCTTCTCGGCGGTGCAGGCGTTGCTGGCGGCGAAAGCGGGGGCGACCTATGTCTCGCCGTTCATCGGCCGGCTGGACGATATCGGCATGGACGGCATGGAACTGATCCGCGACATCGTGGCGATCTATCGCAACTATCCCGAGACGCTGAAGACCGAGGTGCTGGCCGCCTCGATCCGCCATCCCGTGCATGTGCTGCAGGCGGCCAAGGCCGGCGCGCATGTCGCCACCATCCCGCCGGGCACGCTGCGCTCGCTGTATGCGCATCCGCTGACCGACAAGGGCCTTGCCGCGTTCCTCGCCGATTGGGCGAAGACCGGCCAGACGATCGCCTGACATGGCCCGGGCGGGCAGCGAGGTGATGGCTTACCTGCGCGCCCATCCCGGGTTTCTGGCTGAGCATCCGGAACTCTACGATGTACTCACGCCGCCGGCGCGGGTGCACGGCGCGGCGATGGCCGACCATATGGCGGCGATGCTGGCCGCGGCGCGGGCGCGGGCGGGGGGTATCGTCGAGTCCCGCCGGGCGGCGGATGGGATGCAGGCGCGGGTGCAGGATGCGGTGCTGGCATTGTTCGCCGGCGGGGATGTGGCTGAGACGGTGGCCACCGCGTTTCCCAGTCTGCTGGGCATCGATGCGGCGTGTCTGTGTGCGGAGACCGCGATGGGCGGTGCGCGGTTGATGCCGCTTGGGACGACGGAGCGGATCATGGCGGGGCGGCCGGTGCTGATCCGAGCCGGGACAGCGGAAGCGGCCAGCTTGCATGGCGAAGCAGCACGACTGGCGGCGCATGAGGCGTTGATCCGGCTGCCATTGCGCGAACCCGCGCTGCTGGCGCTGGTGGCGCGGGACCAGCGGGCGTTGGACCCGGCGCAGGGCAGCGGGCCGCTTGCGTTTCTGGGCCGGGCGGTCGCTGCGGCGTTGCGGCGCTGATGTCGGCCGAGGCCGCACGGGTGGCCTGGCTGGGGTGGCTGGCCCGCGAACGGCGGGCGTCGCCGTTGACGGTGGAGGCCTACGGGCGGGACAGCGCGGCGTTTCTGGGGTTTCTGACGCGGCATCTGGGCGGCGAGCCGGATCTGGCGGCGCTGGCCGGATTGCAGGTTTCGGATTTTCGCGCGTGGCTGGCTTCCGAGGCGCGGGGCGGGGCGGGGAACGCGACGCGGGCGCGGCATCTGGCGGCGGTGCGGGGGTATTTCCGGTTTCTGGCGCGGCGGATGGGGGTGAGGAATCCGCGGCTCGCGCTGCTGTCGACGCCGCGGGCGAAGAAGCCGTTGCCGAAGGCGTTGAGCGAGGCCGATGCGCGGGCGGTGGCGGAGGATATCGGGGAGATCTCGGAGGTTGTCGCGATCCAGGCGCGGGATACCGCGTTGATGGCGCTGCTGTATGGCAGCGGGTTGCGGATCGCCGAGGCGCTGGCTTTGTCGGTGGGCGATGCGCCGTTGCCCGGCAAGGACGATATGCTGCGGGTGACGGGCAAGGGCAGCAAGCAGCGGATCGTGCCGGTGCTGCCGGCGGTGCGCGAGGCAATGGCGGCCTGGCTTCGGTATCATCCGACGCGCGAGGCGGCGGCGCCGTTGTTTACCGGGGCGCGGGGGCAGCGGTTGAACCCGGGGGTGGCGCAGCGGCAGTTGCGGATCTTCAGGCAGCAGAACGGGTTGCCGGATCATGCCACGCCGCATGCGTTGCGGCATTCGTTTGCCACCCATCTGCTGGCGGGTGGGGCGGATCTGCGGGCGATCCAGGATCTGCTGGGCCATGCCAGCCTGTCGACGACGCAGCGCTATACGGCGGTGGATACCGCGCAGTTGCTGGAGACGTTCCACCGGACGCATCCGCGCGGGTAGCTGCGTCCCGCAACACGCCTCTTCGCAGGTGCAGCATGTTCGGCCATGCTGGCCGCATGCCCATTCCGTATTGGCTTCCGATCCTGCTTGGCCTGGTCTCCGCCGTGGGGCCGGTGGCCACCGATATGTATCTGCCGGCGTTTCCCGCCATCGAGGCCGCTTTGGGCTCGGGGCCGGGGAGCGCGCAGATCACGCTGGCGGCCTGGTTTGCTGGGTTGGCGGTGGGGCAGATCACACAGGGGACGCTGGCGGACCGGTTCGGGCGGCGGATGCCGTTGATCCTTGGCATGGCGCTGTTCACCCTGGCCTCCGGCGGCTGTGCGGTTTCGACCTCGTTGACCACGTTCTCCCTGCTGCGGGCGCTTTCGGCGTTCGGCGGGGCGGCGGGGATGGTGATCAGTCGGGCGGTGGTGCGCGACCTGACGGAGGGGATCGCCTCGGCGCGGTTGATGAGCCGGTTGATGCTGATCATGGGGGCCGGCCCGATCCTGGCGCCGAGCCTGGGGGGCGTGGTGCTGGCGGCGTTTGGCTGGCAGGCGATTTTCTGGACCAACGCGATCTATGGGGCGATCTGCACGGTCTGGGCGGCGATCGCGCTGCCGGAGACGCAGAAGGCGCATATGCGGGTGAAGGTGACCGCCGGTGGGTTTGCGGCACGGGCGGTGACGATCCTGAGCGAGCGGCAGTTCATCACCAACACGCTGATGAGCGGCAGTGCGATGTTTGCGATGTTTGCCTTCCTGGCCGGCTCGCCGGGGGTGTTCATCGAGCATTTCCACCTCAGCCCGCGCGTCTATGCCGCGCTGTTCGGAGCGGGGGCGTTCGGGATGATCGCGGGCTCGCAGATCAATCCGCGGATTCTGCCGCGGTTCGGGGCGGACCGGATTCTGTTCTGTTCGACGCGGACCTTTCTGCTGGGCACCGTGCTCCTGGTGCTGATGGCGTTCGTGGGGCCGGATGTGTGGCTGGCGATCGGGTTGCCGATTCTGCTGTCGTTCTCGACGCAGGGGTTCACCAACCAGAATGCCGTGGTGGGCGCGATGACCAAGCATGCGGCGCATGCCGGCAGTGCCTCGGCATTGTTCGGGACGTTGACGTTTACCATGGCGAGCGTGTCGGCGACGCTGTCGGGGGTGCTGGCGGATGGGACCCCGCGGCCGATGGCGTTGATGATGCTGACCGGGGCTGCGGGGACCAGTGTGTTCGATTGGCTCAGGCGGCGTATAGTGAAGCCGGCAGCATAACGAGGGGGATCCATGGACCTGCATCTTGAGGGCAAGCGCGCCCTGATCACTGGCGGCTCGAAGGGGATCGGCCGGGCGGCGGCGGAGTTGCTGGCGGAAGAGGGGGTGCATGTGACCCTGGTGGCGCGCGATCCGGCGACGCTGGAGACGGCGGCTGCGGCGGTTAGGGCACGGCGGCAGGTGACGGTGCGGACGATTGCGGCCGATCTGAGCCAAGAGAGCGAAGTGCTGCGGGTGGCGGCCGAGGCGGGGGAGGTGGATATCCTGGTCAACAATGCCGGGGCGATTCCGCCGGGCACGGTGCTGAGCGTGGATAACGAGACCTGGCGGAAGGCATGGGACCTGAAGGTGTTCGGGTTCATTTCGCTGTGCCGGGCGATCTATCCGGCGATGGCGGCGCGCAAGAGCGGGGTGATCGTCAATGTGATCGGGGCGGCGGGGGAGAAGTTTCCGCCGGGCTATATCGCCGGGGCCACTGGCAATGCGGCGCTGATGGGGTTTACCCGGGCGCTGGGGCATGGCTGCCAGAAGGACGGGGTGCGCGTGGTGGGGATCAATCCAGGTGCTACGGCGACGGACCGGCAGGAGATGCTGTTGCGGCACAATGCCAAGCTGCAACTGGGCGATGCCGAGCGGTGGCGGGAGTTGTGCTCGGGGATGCCGTATGG
This sequence comes from uncultured Rhodospirillales bacterium, assembly GCA_903881515.1. GTDB lineage: Bacteria > Pseudomonadota > Alphaproteobacteria > Acetobacterales > Acetobacteraceae > CAIRTN01. The sequence goes on from CAIRTN010000132.1 coordinate 10,278, forward strand.
GCGGATGGGCAGCCCGGAGGAGATCGCCAATGCCATCGCGTTCCTGGCCAGCGACCGGTCGGGCTACACGACGGGGACGATCCTGACGATTGATGGCGGCGCTTAGTTAGTTTTGATATCGTAACTATTTGGACGTGAGGCGGCGACTCGTTTCTTGGGGTCGCCGGCCTTCGTCGGCGGCGGTGCGGGATGGCGGGCGCCGGTGCGCACGCCGGCCGTGGTGCGGATGTGCGCTGCGGATGCGGCGGGGCTGGTTCGGGCATTATTGCGACAACGGGCGCGCGCTTTTTGGCGCGGCTTGTGCGCGTGCGGGTGATCCTGCGCTTGCGCTTTGCGGCGCGTGGCGGTGCGGATTTTGCCGGAATGGGCGCGGGTTCGGGCGGCGGCGGGAGTTCGCCGGCGCGCCAGGCGTTGAACAGTTGATCGAGGGCGGTGGTGAGGCGGCGGATCTGCAGCCAGAGCAGAATCTGGACGCAGGTACCCCACATGCGTTCGGCGATAGTACCTTTCAGTTCGGTGAGCAGGCGTCCAAATGGGTTCATGGACGCGTTATACAAAGTCGTTAGATTAATTGCAAGGAAAAAATCGCCGAATTGCGATTTTTTTCCGATGCGGAGACCCTACCCCTCCTTTGCCATGGCGCGCAGGCGGAACTTCTGGACCTTGCCGCTGGGGGTGCGGGGCATGTCGGTGACGATTTCCAGGCGTTCGGGGATGTACTGGCGGGCCATGCGCTGGGCTTCGAGATAAGAGGTCATCTCGGCGAAGCTGAATTCCGCGCCCTCGCGCAGGCGGACGAAGGCGCAGGCGCGCTCGCCCAGGCGGGCGTCGGGGTAGCCGACGACGGAAACCTCGGCGATGGCGGGGTGGCGGAACAGCAGGCCTTCGACTTCGACGACGGGGATGTTCTCGCCGCCGCGGATGATGATGTCTTTCGAGCGGCCGGCGATGCGGATGTAACCGTCAGCGTCCATGCGGGCGAGGTCGCCCGTGTCGAACCAGCCATCGGCGTCGGTGTTGTCGAGCTCGGGGCGCTTGAGGTAGCCGGCGAAGTTGGAGCAGCCGCGGACCTTCAAGCTGCCTTCCTCGCCGGGAGCGAGTTCGACGCCGTTGGGATCGACGACGCGAACCTGCATGCCAGGCAAGGCGCAGCCATCGGTGGCGGTGGCTTTTTCCTCGTCATCGGTGGGGCGCGTGGTGGTGACCGCGCCATTTTCCGACATGCCCCAGGCGGAGATGATCGCGGCGCCCAAAGTCGGGCGGGCCTTGGCGACCAGAGCGCGCGGGATCGGTGCGCCGGCGGAGACGAAAACGCGCAGGCTGGTGGTGGCAACGTCGTGGGTGGCGACGTATTCGGTGAGGTCGTTGAGGAAGGGCGTGGCGCCCATGGTGAAGGTGGCGCCCTCGGCGGTGATCTGCCGGGCCATTTCGGCGGGGGCGAACAGGTCCTGTAGCACTGCGGTGCAGCCGAGCATGACGGGCAGGACGAGGCCGTACATGAAGCCCAACTGATGCGCCATCGGCGAGGGCATGTGGATCACGTCGTCGGCGCCAAGGCCGAGGCGTTCGGCGAAGGGCACCAGATTGGACAGCATGGTGTTCGACGTGTGCAGCACGCCCTTCGGCTCGCCCGTGGTGCCGGATGTGTAGAGCAACTGGATCACCGCATCGGGCGAGAGCGCGCCGGCGGGTGGGGCTTCGCAGGGGGCCAGCAGGTCGGCGAACGGCCGGGCATGGGGGCTTTCGCCGCCGACGGCGAAGACATGCGCCAGCGTGGGCACGGCAGCGCGGATGTTGGCCGCCATCGCCGGGTAGTCGAAAGCGCGGAAGCTGGCGGGGACGATCAGGACCTTGGTTTCCGCGAGCGCCAGCATGAACGACAACTCACGCTCGCGGAAAATCACCATCAGCGGATTGCTGACCGCGCCGAGCTTGAGGCAGGCCAAGTGCAGGACGGTGAATTCCCACCAGTTCGGGAGCTGGAACGACACCGTATCCCCAGTGCCGACACCGAGCGCGGCGAGATTGCCGGCGACCACGGAGGCAAGCCGGTCAAGCTCGCGATAGGTGATGCGGGTTTCCTCGCTGCCACGGAACGCCACGACGGCGGTCTTGGCCGGCGTGCGGCTCACGGCTGTCGCAAGATGGTCCAGCAAGGTCGTGTCCCGCCAATCGCCACTGGCGATCATCGCCGGCCGCCGTGCCATCAACCTGTCCCGATCAAACATCCCGCTCTCCCTTGGTCTTCTTATAGGTAAAAGTTTTTTGCTTCTTTTTTTCAAAAAAGAAGATGCTTACTTCCTACCGGTCCGCGTCCGCGCCACGATCATTTTCATGATCTGTGCGGTGCCGTCGCCGATCTCCAGGCCCATCACGTCGCGCAGGCGCTGCTGGTGCGGCAGGTCCAGAGACCAGCCGTAATGGCCGTGGGTGAGCAGGCACTGGTGGATCACATCGACCGCGGTTTTCGGGCCGAGCCATTTGCACATCGCGGCTTCAGCGGTGTGGGCGGCGCCGGTGTCGCGCAGGCGGAGCGTGTGGAAGCAGAGTTGGCGCACGGCGGCGATCAGGCCCTCGCCTTCTGCCAGCGGGAAGGTGACGCCCTGATACTGGGCGATGGGGGCGCCAAAGGCTTCGCGTTCGGTGACGTATTTCCAGCTTTCGTCGAGCGAGGCCTGGGCGGCGGCGCAGCATTGCAGGCCGATCAGGGCGCGGGAGTAGTCGAAGCCTTGCATCACTTGCACGAAGCCCATGCCTTCGTCGGCCAGGCGGTGATCGACGGGGACGCGGACGTCGTCGAAAAAGATCGAGCCGCGGCCGACGGCTTTGCTGCCGAGGTCGTTGAAGCGGGAGGTGGAGATGCCGGGGAGATCCATCGGCACCAGGAAGGCGGAGACGCCGCGGGCGCCGGCTTCGACGGTGCCGGTGCGGGCGAAGACCACGGCGGCATCGGCCTGATCGGCCATGGAGATCGAGGATTTTTCGCCGTTGATGACGTAGTGATCGCCGTCGCGCCGGGCGGAGAGCATCAGCTTCGCGGCGTCGGACCCGCCGCGCGGTTCGGTGAGCGCCAAAGCGAGCAACGCCTCGCCGGCCACGGCGCGGCCGATCCAGTGTTTCGCCAGTGCGGGATTGGCGTGACGGGCGATGATCTGGCCGTTCAGCGAGGCAAGCAGGGAAACATAGGAGACGTTGAGGTCGCCATACGCCAGCGCCTCGATCACCATGCCGGTGGTTTCGGCGGAGGCGCCGAGGCCGCCATATTGCTCAGGCAGGTCGGGACCGATCAGGCCGAGGCTGCCCATTTCCTGCACCAGGGCGCGATCGACGCAGCCCTCGGCCTCGCGCGCCATGAAGCGCGGCGCGAGCTTTTCGCGCGCGAAGCGCTCGGCGGTTTGCTGGAAGGCTAGTTGTTCTTCGGTGGGCATTGTCGTCTCCTTTTTAGTCAAGGCCAGGGCTCTGCCCCATAGGCGCGAATCGAAGGTTTTGCATCGACGCGGTTTGGTATGATTCTCCGTCTGAATGTCGAATCTTCCCCTCCCTGCGATTAGTTGGTCGTGGATTATTTCCCGGCTTGGTGCGGTTGCG
>CAIRTN010000133.1 GCA_903881515.1 uncultured Rhodospirillales bacterium
GATCTCTCCCGCTGCCGACGCTGTACGGTGTCGGTCTTGCGATGACGGCGGCCGAGATCGATCGCCAACTCGCTGCGGCACCTGGCATCGCCGAACGTAGCCAGCGCGCTGGCGATGACGGCTCGATCGAACGGCGCATGCTGCTGAAGGATGACACCTTCATCCGCGTGGTTTTCCCGACGACTGCCGACACAGCCCGGCCGTTGTCGCTATCTTTCGCGCTTGGTGACGCGGCCGACACTGCCGCGATTGCACGCAGTCTTGAATCCGCGCTCGGACCGGCTGGATGGACGCGCCGCGGCAACGCTAATACGGTGACGCGCCGGATTTGGGGCGGTCAGGGGCGTGCCGAGGGGGCGATTCAGCCAGACGGCGCGGCGGCCTTTGTCGTTCGCTACGGCGAGGTGACTCAGAACGTTCCCGCCGGGGTGAAGGCCGGGCACAAGGTCGCCCGTGGCCAAATCATCGGTCATGTCGGCAAGCTGGTATCGATGCATGTCAGCATGCTGCATTTCGAGATGTACAAGGGCACTGCGACCGGGCCGCTGACCAACCTTGCCAACAAGCCTTACATGCGCCGCTCGGATCTGATCGACCCCACCCCGTTTCTCGACACCGCGACGCTCGATGCGGGGACACCGGTGCAAATCAGTCTGCCGATCTTCCCGCAGTTCCGTTTCGGCTCGATCAAGGGGTTAAAGAGCCTCGCCTCGGTGCTCTGACGCTCCCCGCCTGCGCTTGGGCGGCCGTTCTGCCGCAACCCGGTGCGCGGCCGCCAGCGCCGAACGTGCCCAGGTCACCAACTCATCCGGCTCATCCAGCAGCCGTTCCGGCGCGCGCCAGAATGACAGATCGATCGACCGGCCGCCCTTCTCATAACTCAGCGGCGGTTCGGACGCCGCCTCGCTGAACGTCTCGCGATTGTTGGCATCGACGCGGAAGTAAAGCGTGTCATCCGCCACGACGCCGAACATGACGCCGTGGCAGAACACGCCTGTTTTGCCGAACATCCGCCGGAAAGCGACCCGCCCGATCGGGGCGAGCAGATCGCGCAGGAATTCGGCAAACCCCTCGCTCGCGACCATGCTGCCGTCGCCCTACTCCTTTGGCAGCAGATGATCCCGATAGGTATCGCGCAACGCCAGCTTCTGGATCTTGCCGGTGGCGGTATGCGGCAGTTCATCCACCACGACGACGTCATCCGGCGTCCACCACTTCGCGATCTTGCCCTCGTAGAACGCCAGCAGGCTGGCACGATCCACCTGGTGATCCTTGCGTGGCACCACGATCAGCAGCGGGCGCTCATCCCATTTCTCATGCCGCGCGGCGATGATCGCCGCCTCCATCACGTCCGGATGCCCCACCGCGATGTTCTCCAACTGGATCGAGCTGATCCACTCGCCGCCGGACTTGATCACGTCCTTCGACCGGTCGGTGATTTCCATGTAGCCATCCGGATCGATGGTCGCGACGTCGCCGGTGGCAAACCATCCCTCGGCATCCAGCGCGCTGCCGGCCTCCGAGCCATAGTAGCCCGACGTCACCCAGGGCCCCTTGACCTGCAAATGGCCGGAGACCTTGCCATCCCACGCCAGAACCTTGCCCTCGTCGTCGACAATGCGCATGTCGACCCCGAACACCGCACGACCCTGCTTCTCCGCCAGCCGCAGCCGGCTTTCGCGGTCGAGATCGGCATGCTTGGCCTTCGGCGCGTTGTAGGTGCCCAACGGGCTCAGCTCCGACATGCCCCAGGCATGATCGATGCGGATGCCGTAATTATCGCCGAACTCCTCCATCAGGATGCGCGGGCACGCTGATCCGCCAATCACCATGCGGTTCACCGAGGTCAGCCGCTCGCCGGAGGATTTCAGGTAGTTTAGCAGCCCCATCCAAACCGTCGGCACGCCGGCGGAGAACGTCACGCCCTCGCTGTTCATCAGATGTGTCAGGCTGGCGCCATCCAGATGCCGTCCCGGCATCACCAACCCGGCGCCGGCCATCGGTGCGGCATAGGGGATGCCCCAGGCATTGACGTGGAACATCGGCACCACCGGCAGCGCCTTGTCCACCGTGCGCAGCCCCATCACATCCGGCAGGTTGACGCCGTAGGCGTGCAGCAGCGTCGAGCGATGGCTGTAAAGCACCCCCTTCGGCTTGCCCGTGGTGCCCGAGGTGTAGCAAAGCGAGGCCGCCGTCCGCTCGTCGAAATCGGGCCAGCTATAGTCCTCGTCGGAGGCCGCCATCAGCTCCTCGTAGCACAGCAGGTCCATGCCCTCCGGCAGCACGATATCCGGCATATGCGCGGGCTCGGTCATGAACACCACGGCCCGCACCGTGCCGCGGATCGCCGGCGCAACAGCCGCCACCAGCGGCGCGAACGTGGTATCGGCGAACAGCACGACATCCTGGGCGTGATTGACGATGTAGCCGATATCGGCCGGCGCCAGCCGCGGGTTGATGGTGTGGCAGATCGCCTGCATCCCCGACACGCCGTAATAAAGCTCCAGATGCCGGCCGCTGTTCCACGCCAGTGTCGCCACCCGGTCGCCAGCCTTGATCCCCATCCGGATCAACGCCCGCGCCAGCCGGCGGCTGCGCCGCTCCAGCTCGACATAATTCATCCGGTGCACGTCACCCTCGACGGTCTTGGAGACCACCTCGGCGTCGCCATGATGGCGCGCGGCGTGGGTAATAATCGAGGAGATCAGCAGGTTATGGTCCTGCATCAGGCCAAGCATCGAATCTATCCTCCCGAACGGCTCCGGACGTTGCGCCGGCTACGGGGGCAGAATACGGCGGCACGAGGCCGCCGTCACGCTGTCTTGTCAGCCGTGCTTGGCCATGAACGCCTTGATAAGCGGGGCGATCTCGGTCCGGAACCGCTTGCCGTTGAACAGCCCGTAATGGCCGACGCCCTTCTGCTCGTGATGCGCGTGCATCTCGGCGGGTAGGTTGCTGGCCAGCGCATGCGTCGCCTTGGTCTGGCCGATGCCGGAGATATCGTCCCGCTCACCCTCGATAGTCAGCAGCGCCGTGCGCTCGATCGCCGCCACGTCCACCTTGTGCCCGCGCTGTGTCAGCAGCCCGCGCGGCAGATGATGCTCCTGAAATACCTTCTGGATCGTCTGCAGATAGAACGCCGCCGACAGATCCATCACCGCGCGGTATTCCTCATAGAACGCGCGCTTCGAGGCCAACGGCTCGCCATCGCCCTGCACCAGGTGCTGGAACATGTCCCAATGCGCTTCGACATGACGGTCGAGGTTCATCGCCATGAACCCGGCAAGCTGCAGGAACCCGGGATAGACCTGCCGCATCGCGCCGGCATGGCCGAACGGCACGCGGTGGATCACGTTGCGCTTGAACCAGTCGAGATCGCGGCTCTTGGCGAACGCGTTCACCGCGGTCGGCCCCTCGCGGGTATCGATCGGCCCGCCGATCAGCGTCATGCTGCGCGGCGCCGTCTCGGGCTCGCCCTCGTTCATCAGCGAGATCGCTGCCAGCACCGGCACCGCCGGCTGGCACACCGCGATCACATGGATATCCGGGCCGAGATGGCGGATGAAGGTGCGGATATAGTCGACGTAATCCTGCAGATCGAAGTCCGGTCCGAAGATCGGCACATCGCGCGCATCGCGCCAGTCGGTGATATAAACCTCATGGTCCGGCAGGAACGCCTTCACCGTGCCGCGCAGCAGCGTGGCGTAATGGCCCGACATTGGCGCCACCATCAGCACCGTGCGGTCCTGCGGCCGGTCGGTCTCGCGGCGGAAATGCACCAGATTACCCCAGGGCAGGGCGCAGACCACTTCCTCGTGGACCGCGACCGCGTGGCCGTCGATCACCGTCTTGTCGTGGCCGAATTCCGGCTTGCCGAACTGGCGGGTGGAATGTTCGAAACTGTCCAACGCCGCGGCGGCAACGCGGCCGAGCGGGGTGGAGCGGACGGGGTTGAACGGCATGTCGAGCATCGAAAGCGCGCCATGCGCGAACATCCGCATGGGGCCCAGGGTCGCACGCTGCATCTCGTAGACGTGGTAAAGCATTGCCGTCCTTCCAATGCGCCGATCAAAGCAAAGAGAGTCTCAAACCTGTCTGAACGCCGCGTTAATACGGCTGCAGGCTTGCCCGCGGCCCCGCCTGGAATTGCAGGCTTGCCGGGTCTGTCGATTGTTCATAAGTAACCCCGCGCCGCAAGAACAAGTGCCCCGCAAGCAGGGCAGAGCTGCCCGGCGCCGGAAAGCCCTGGGCAAGCCGGTCAAACCGGATGACAGAAATCGCGGCGGAGGGAAAACATGATGTCTTTGCAGCAGCTCTTCGATCTGTCGGGCCGCGTTGCCCTAGTCACCGGCGGGTCGCGCGGCCTGGGTCTGCAAATCGCCGAGGCGCTGGGCGAATACGGCGCCACCGTCGCCATCGCCGCCCGCAAACAGAACGAGCTGGACGCCGCGGTGGCACACCTGACCGGCCTGGGCATCACCGCCTTCGCCGTGCCAGCCGACCTGCGCACCGCCGCCGCCGCCGAAACCCTGGCGAAAGCCGTCATGGAGCGCACCGGGCGCATCGACATCCTGGTCAACAACGCCGGCGCCACCTGGGGCGCCAACGCCGAGGACCACACGCCCGAGCAATGGCGCCGGGTGCTCGACCTCAATGTCGACGGGCTGTTTCACCTCTGCCAATCCGTCGGCCGGCTGTCGATGATCCCCAACCGCCGCGGCCGTATCGTCAATATCGCCTCGATCGCCGGGCTGAAGGGCCATGTCGGGCCCACCAGAACCATCGCCTACAACACCTCGAAGGGCGCCGTGGTACATCTGACCCGCGCGCTCGGCGCGGAGTGGGGCAAGTACAACATCACGGTGAACGCCATCGCCCCCGGCTGGTTCCCCTCGCGCATGACCGAAGCGACGCTGGCGAAGTCCGGCGCCGATCTCGCCGCCCACGCGCCGCTGAAAAAGCTGGGCAATGACAACGACCTGAAAGGCGCCGCCCTGCTGTTCGCCTCCGACGCCGGCGGGCACATCACAGGCCAGATCCTGGCCGTCGACGGCGGCGCCTCCATCATCTGACCTTCCGAAGGAAATTCTGACATGACCGAGATCTACATCGTCTCCGGCGTCCGCACCGCCATCGGCACCTTCGGCGGGTCGCTGAAAGACACCACGCCCAGCACCCTGGTCGCCGCCGTCGCCCGCGAGGCTGTACGCCGCGCCGGGGTCGATTCCGGCGAAATCGGCCTCTCGGTCTTCGGCCAGGTGGTGCACACCGAACCGCGCGACATGTACATCTCCCGCATCGCGGTGATCGAGGGCGGCCTCAAACAGGAAACCCCGGCGCTCACCGTCAACCGCCTCTGCGGCAGTGGCCTGCAGGCGATCCTCACCGCCGCCAACGCCATAAGCTGCGGCGAGGCCGAAGTTGCCGTCTGCGGCGGGGTCGAGAACATGAGCCGCGCGCCCTATCAGGTCCCGGCCGCCCGCTGGGGCCAGAAAATGGGCGACACCCCGGTGCTCGACACCCTGAACGGCGCGCTGAATGACCCGTTCCATCGCATTCTGATGGGCGTCACCGCCGAAAACCTGGCCGAAAGCCATGACATCTCCCGCGATCAGCAGGACGCGCTCGCCCTTGAATCGCATCGCCGCGCCAGCGCCGCCGTGCGTGGCGGCCTGTTCAAGGAGCAGATCCTCGGCATCGAGGTGAAAACCCGCAAAGGCCCGGCCGTGTTCGACACCGACGAACACGTCCGCCACGACGCCAAGCCGGAAGACTTCGCCTCGCTCCGCACCGTGTTCAAGAAAGACGGCACCGTCACCGCCGGCAACGCCTCCGGCATCAACGACGGCGCCGGCGCGGTGGTGATCGCCAGCGGCGAGGCGGTGCGCCGGCTGAACCTGACCCCGATGGCCCGCCTCGTCGCCGCCGGTCACTCCGGCGTCGATCCGAAGATCATGGGCATCGGCCCGGTTCCTGCCAGCCGCGCCGCGCTGGCCAAGGCCGGGCTGACGGTGGCCGACATGGATGTCGTCGAAGCCAACGAGGCCTTCGCCGCCCAGGCCTGCGCCGTGGCCAAGGACCTCGCCTTCGACATGGCCAAGGTGAACCCAAACGGCTCCGGCATTTCCCTCGGCCACCCCGTCGGCGCCACCGGCGCCATCGTCACCATCAAGGCGATGTATGAGCTCGCCCGCACCGGCGGCCGCTACGGCCTGGTCACCATGTGCATCGGCGGCGGCCAGGGCATCGCCGCCGTGCTGGAGCGCGTCTGATGGGTGAACATATCGACTACTACGCCTCGTTGAACTCGCCCTGGACCCATCTCGGCGCCGCGCGCATCGAGGCCTATGCGGCCGCCGCCGGGGCCACGCTGAAGATCTGGCCGGTCGATTTCGTCGGCACCATCTTCCCGAACTCCGGCGGCCTGCCGCTGCCCAAGCGCTCGCCGCAGCGTCAGGCCTACCGCCTGCAGGAACTGGCGCGCTGGCGCGACGCGCTCGGCATCCCGATCACGATCCAGCCCGCCGGCTTCCCCTCCGACGAAGCGCTCACCGCCGGCTGCGTCATCGCTGTGCGTGAGACCATCGGCGGCGCACCGGCGATCAAGCTGGCGCATCGCGTGCTGAAAGCCCTGTGGGAGGAGGAACAGAAACCCTCCGACCCCGCGGTGCTCGCCCGCCTGATCAGCGAAATCGGCCTTGATGCCCCGGCCATCCTCGCCCTCGGCGCGGAGCCGCGCTGGGCCGAGATGCGGATGGCCGACAGCCAGGCTGCGCTGGCGCTTGGGGTGTTCGGTGCGCCGTTCTACGTTATCGGCAGCGACATGTTCTGGGGTCAGGACCGGCTCGACTTCGTCAAGCGCCGCCTGGGCCTGGCATGAGCGCGCTCGCCGGCAAGGTCGCGCTGGTCACCGGCGCCGGCCGCAACATCGGCCGCGCCATCGCGCTGCACTTGGCGCGTGACGGCGCGGCGATCGCGGTCAACGGCCGCAGCGATCGCGCTGCCGTCGATGACGTTGTCGCTGAGATCACCGCTTCCGGCGGCACCGCGTGCGCGGTGATGGGCGATGTCGGCATCCCCGAAGACGCCGCCCACATCGTCGCCGAAGCTGCCGCCGGCCTCGGTGGCCTCGATATCCTAGTCTGCAACGCCGGCCTGCGCCGGCAGACCCCGTTCGTGCAGATGTCCTTCGCCGAATGGCGCGAAATCCTCGGCGTAGCGCTCGATGGCGCCTTCCTGATGGCGCAAGCCGCCGTGCCGCACATGATCGCGCGCGGCGGCGGCAGCATCGTTGCTCTGTCGGGCATTTCGACGCATGTCGGCACGCCTAATCGCTGCCACGTCTCGGCTTCCAAGGCTGGGCTCGAGGGGTTGATGCGGGCGCTGGCGGTGGAACTGGCGGGGGAGGGGATCCGTTGCAACTGCGTCGCGCCGGGTTCGATCGATACCGCGCGCGGGGCTTCGGCGGGGGCGCGGCCATCGGGCGGGGCGGTCGACAAGGTTCCGTTGCGCCGCTTCGGCAGCGTCGACGATATCGCGGCGACGGTACGCATGCTGGCCGGCCCTGAGGGCGGCTACATCACCGGCCAGACCATCCACGTCAACGGGGGTGCGTTTCTCACCTGACACGGCGTGCGCGGTCAGGCGGAGGAGAACCATTTCCGTCGTGTGCGCTTGCGCAGCCAGGCGCGAGCGCTGGAGTGAGATTATATTGCTAAATCGTAACAAAAAGGTTGCGTGGGTGCGTGCCTATGTCAGGCCCGATCCGGCGGACTTGGGATAGCGTTCGACCGGGCGGGCGGTTGGGGGCGGGCGGTACCGGGGTGTGGGAGAGGAAAGCCAGGGGAGGCGCATTGCGGGACGCCGCGCGGGTTCGCGAGCGGCTTGCGGGCGCGGCGATACCGGGCGGGAGCGGCGGCGTACGGCGTTGCGGCGCGCGCGTGCCTGGCGCGGGGCGGACTTGGCGATGGTGGCGGGGATGGGTGCCGGGGGGAGGGGGAGACTGCCTTCGCGCCAGAGCGAGAAGACATTGAGCAGGCTGGTCAGCAGGGCGATCAGGGCGTCAGCGATGTGCTGCGCCAGGGGGGCGAGGGGCCCGGCCCGATCGGCGCAGGCCTGAATCCGGACGCAATTCTCCCGCAACAACTCCGCAAGATCGGTCTTGGTTTCGGAGGGGAGGGAGGGATTGGACACGGGAGGAGCCTTCTGTTGATGGAGGCTCGGTTATACGAACAAAACACGAATATAGCAAGTATTGATAACTGAAATAGTTATCACAAACGCGTGAACGGGATGCTGAAACGGCGATGGCCAAGGGCAGGGCAAGCGGCCTTGGCTTTACGGTCGAAACAGCGCGCCTCGGGCGGGCCGGCGCCGGCGTACCGCGCTGAGGCCGAGCAGGGCGGCGCCGAGCAGGGCCAGTGATGTGGGTTCGGGGACGGTGGCGATCGAGGTGATGCTGAAGCCCCATTGCGCGATGCAGGCGGGGCCGGGGCAGTTGGCGGTCTGCACGCTGGCTTCGCCGATGCCGTCGCCGGGGGGGAAGCCGTTGAGGTTGAAGGAGACCGCGGGGTTGGAGGGGTCGCCAACGATGTGAACGGAGTCATCCTGGGCGCCGATGTCGAGCACGCCGCACGCGTAGCCGTAGGTGGTGAAATTGCAGGTTTCGATGCCGAATTCCTGCCAGGGGTTGGCGATTTCGCCGTCGCCGGGGCCGGTCTGGGTTGATGTGTCGTGGTTGGTGAAGACGATGGCGACGTAAGCGCCGCCGTAGGAGATGGTGGTGTTGTTGACGGTCGTGGTCATGGTCAGGGTGGGCTGTGACGCGGATGCGTTGGTCCAGAAATAGGTGACCGGGGAGGTTTGCTGCGGCGTGCCGAGCAGGGCGGTGTCGTAGCTGAAGGTGCCGGTGAGCGGCATGCCGACGAGGGTGCCGGGGGCGACGCCGAACACGGCGTCGGCGTAGGATTCGCCGGTGACCACGCCGGTGAATTGGCCGGAAACGATGGCGGCATTGGCGGGTGCGACGGCCAGGATGGCGGCGGCGACAAGTGCGGTGCGAATTGTCAGCATTTGTTGGTCCCCCTGTTTGGTTTTTTTGCGCGGGGATCATGGGGGTGTACAACGGAATGCGCAACGAGTCGGGGGTGCGTGGAGGGTGGCGGATTACGCTTCGCTAATCCGCCCTACGATATAAGATATTGTTTTTGACGTTTTTTGGGTCCCTTTTTTACAAA
>CAIRTN010000134.1 GCA_903881515.1 uncultured Rhodospirillales bacterium
AGAGATTGGAGTCCATGGCAAGGGGGTGGGTAATTACTGCTTCGGCGTGCTGTTCATGATGCTCGGCCTGATGGCGGAATATCTCCATCGCATCTTCATCGAGAGCAAAAACCGGCCGCTCTATTTCATCGCGGAATCCGCCGGCAGTCTGGGTCCACCCCGTGACTGAACCGGCCCCGCCCGCTTGGGCCGAAGGCGAATTGTCCAACGTGCCGCCCGCCATCCGCGATCTGCTGCATAGCGGCGCCAGCGCAACCGCCGTGCTGGCGGAATTCGACGCGATCAGGGCCCCCGCGATCTATACCAGCATTGCGCCGGTCTCCGCCCGCCTGCCGTTCCGCTACCATGCCGTGCCAGCCTGGCAGCGCAACGCGCTTGCCGCCATGATCGGCCGTCTGCAACGCTGGCGCCAAACGTCCTGGGCCGCCTTCCCGCGCTGGCCGCTCGACCTCAGCTTCGACCTGGTCTCGGATTGGCTCGGCGCACCCACCATCACCTTTGCGCGCACCCCCGTCCTGCTGACGCACGACATCGACAGCCCGGAAGGGCTGCGCAACCTGCTGGCGATGTTCCTGCCGATGGAAGAGGCGGCCGGCGCCCGGTCTGCCAGTTTCATCGTGCCCTGCGCCTGGAAGGTGGACGAGGCCCTCGCGCGTCAGATCCTGGCCCGCGGCCACGAGATCGGCACCCATGGCTACGACCACTCCAACCGCACCCCGTTTGCCCTGCCCGCCGAGCGTGACCGGCGTCTGGCCGCGGGCCACGCGTTTGCCCGGCAATTCGGTGGCATCGGCTACCGCGCCCCCTCGTTGCTGCGCACCCAGGCGCTGCTGCAAGATCTGGCCCCCCGCTTCCGCTACGACAGCAGCATCCCCACCTCCGGCGGGCCGTATCCGGTGCCCAACAACGGCTGTGCGTCGGCCCGGCCGTGGTGCATGCACGGGGTGTGGGAACTGCCGCTCAGCATGCCGCGCGATGGCAGCCTGCGCTATCTCGGCCACAGCCCTGCCGAGATCCTCGCCCTATGGCAGCACGCGGCGCTGCGCATAGCCAACGCCGGCGGCATGGTCTGCCTGTTGACGCATTGCGAGGCCAGATTCAGCGGCAACCCCGCGATGCTGGGGCAATATCAACGCTTGTTGGAATGGCTGGCGGCGGATGCGCGGTTCGAGTTCGTGTTGCCGGCAACGCTGGTCGACCGGCTGGACGGCCGGGCCTGACTCACCACCGTCCGCTACCCCTCGCGCCGCCAGACCATCACCCGATGCCTCAGTTTCGCCATGCTCGGGCTCGGCCAGACATCGTCATGCAGCAGCCGCAGCCCGGCGGCCGCAAAATCCTGCTGTTCCGTGGCACCGAACAGCCGCGGCAACAGCCGTAGATAGGGCAGCCGGTCGCGCAGCAGCGGGCGGGGAATATCGCGGTACAGCAGCATCGCAAACGCCAGGGCCAGCCGATCCGCAGACGAAGGCAGCCGGCGGTACAGGCGCCGCAGCGCCAGCAGCACGCGGTTCGGTGCGCCGGCCACCGGCAGGGTCGCCACCAGCACCCCTCCGGGCCGCAGATCGCCCGCCAGTTTCTCCGCCAGCAGCGGCACCGGCACCGCGATCAGGTGCAGCACGCCATCGCTCACCACAAGATCGAACGGTCCGCCATGCCAGTCCATATAATCGGCCCAAACGAAGCCGATGCCCGCTGCACGTGCCTGTGCGGCCGCGATATTCGCTGCGGAAAAATCGACCCCCGTCACCTCCGCCTGCGGACACGCCGCGTGCAGCCGCATGGCGACATCGCCGGTGCCGCAACCCAGGTCGAGCGCCGCCCGCACACCTTGTCCACCGCACCGCTCCAGCGCATACGCAACCAGCCGCTCAGCAGCGCCGCTCAGTCCCCGGAAACCGGCGTCGCGCAGCCGCAGCACGCGCTCAGGCACCGGCAAACGCCCGGTCGATCGCCGTCAGCACCGCCGCAACGCCCGCATCGTCGAGCCCGGGATGCATCGGCAGCAACAGGCACTCCGCCGCCGCCCGCTCGGTTTGCGGCAGCGCCGGCGCCGTGGCGCGATACGGGGCTTCCAGATGCGACGCCATCACCCCGCGCCGGGTCGGGATGCCCTGCGCATGCAGCGCGTCCATCAGCCCGTTGCGCGTCAGCCGCGCCCCGGCGCGTAGCCGCACCTGATAGCTCTGCCAGTTCGGTGTCACATGCGCCGGCACATGCGGCGGTTCCAGCCACCGATGCGCCGACAGCGCCGCGCTGTATCGCTCCGCCACCGCCTGGCGCAGCGCCAGCGCCTGCGGCAGGCGCTGCAACTGTGCCACCCCGATCGCCGCCTGCACGTCGGTGATGCGGAAATTATAGCCAATCTC
This sequence comes from uncultured Rhodospirillales bacterium, assembly GCA_903881515.1. Classification (GTDB taxonomy): domain Bacteria; phylum Pseudomonadota; class Alphaproteobacteria; order Acetobacterales; family Acetobacteraceae; genus CAIRTN01. The sequence continues at coordinate 2,370 of CAIRTN010000134.1, forward strand.
GGGATAGCTCTCGAAAACCGTCGGCGCGGCGCCATGCCGCTCGAAGTCGGATAGCGACATGCCCTGGTGGCGCTGCCGGCGCAGGCGCGCGGCCAAATCGGCATCATTGGTCAAAATCATGCCGCCCTCGCCGGTGGTCACCAGCTTGCGCGCATGCAGGCTGAACACGCTCGCCACCGCCAGCCCGCCGATCGGCCGGCCGCGAAACCGCGCCCCCACTGAACAGGCGGCATCCTGGATCACCAACAGCCCGTGCCGTTCCCCGATCGCGGCGATCCGATCGATCTCGCAGGGCAGGCCGATCTGATCCACCGGCAGGATCGCCTTCGTGCGCGGCGTGATCAGCGCCGCGATCGCGTCCGGGTCGATATTGTAGGTCCGCGGATCGATCTCCGCGAAAACCGGCGTCGCCCCGGCATGCACGATCACATTCACCGAAGCGATGAAGGTCAGCGATGGCACAATCACCTCGTCGCCCGGCCCGATGCCAAGCGCCTTCAGCAGCAGGAACGCACCCGTGGTCCAAGAGGAAACGCCGACGCCGTGTGCCGCCCCGCCCAGCGCGGCGAACCCCTCCTCCAGCGCGCGCAGCTGCGGCCCGCCAACGACCCAGTGGCTGCGCACCGCCGCCGCGGCGGCCTCCTCCTCCTCGGGCCCGAAAAACGGCCGGCTGAACGCAACGCCGCTCATCCGCCGCCCTCCGCTGCCGCCGGCAGCGTCCAGTTCTCCAGCGTGTCTTCCAGCAAGGCCGCCGGGTCGGGGTACCGGGCGCGGAACCACGCGACGGTGCGCGCCAGGCCGTCGTGAAAATCGATCTGCGGCCGGTAGCCCAGCACCGCGGCCGCGCGCCCGGTATCGGCGTGCAGCCGGTGCACGTCACCGGGTCGCGCGTCGTGAAACGCCACCGCAAGCGCGTTGCGTCCGGTGGCGGCTAGCACCGCCTCAGCCACCTCGCGCACCGTCACCAGCGTGCCAAAGGCGATATTGACCGGCATGCCCGACGCGTCATCGGCCAGACCCGCCAGCATCAGTCCATGCGCCAGCTCGGTGACATAGGTGAAATCGCGGCCGTTTCCGCCATCGCCGAAGATCACCGGCGGCAGGCCGTTCAGCGCCCGGATCAGGAAGCGTGGGATCACCTCGGCACGGGTGCCACGCGCCGGCGCGCGCGGGCCATAGGCGTTGAACGGGCGGACGATGCTGGTGCACAGCCCGTAGGTCCGCCGATACGCTGCCGCATACAGCTCGCCGGCCAGCTTGGCCGCGCCATACACGGTCACCGGCTGACACAGCGTGGCGTCCTCGCGCAGCACGCCGGCGGAACTGTTGCCATAAACCTCCGACGACGAGCAGTACACCAGCCGCCGCACCCCCAGGCGCCGCGCCGCCTCCAGCACGTTGAGCGTGCCGGTGGCGTTGACGTCATGGCTCTCGCGCGGATGGCCGATTGACCGTCGCACGCATTGCACCGCCAGATGGAACACCAGATCGCAACCCGTCATCGCCGCGCGCACCGCATCGGTCTCCAGCACCGATCCGCGCAGCACATGCAGCCGGCCACTGGCCTGCGCGTCGCTCAGGTTTTCCAGGCTCCCGGTGGAAAAATCGTCCAGCACGGTAACGCCGCCGCCACGCGTCAGCAGCGCATCCACCAGATGGCTGCCGATAAACCCCGCCCCGCCGGTCACCAGCACCCGCCCGCTCATGGTGCTCCCGCCCGCCGTGCCGCGATCTCGGCCAGGTTGCGGTCGAGCTGGCGCTGCGCCTGTTCCAGCACCCGCACCACCTTCAGCCCGCGCTGCCCATCCGCCAGCGCGGCTTCGCGCCCCTCGATCACCGCCAGGAAATGCCTGACCACCTCGGCCAACGCCTCGCCGCGCGGCACATGCGGCGCGTGGATGTCGCCGATCCGGTAATCCGGCACGATGGTGCTGCGCGCGTCGCCGGCGTTGAACGCAATGCCGCTGTCATAGATGCGGATCTTCTGCTCCTGGTTCAGGTCGTCCCACAGCAGCATCTGCCGGGTGCCGCCGATCACGAAGCGGCGGACCTTCATCGGCGACATCCAGCTCAGGTTGAAATGCGCCACCGCCTCGCTGGCGTAATGCAGCGTCATATAGACCATGTCGGGCAGCCCGGGATTGACATGGCAGTAGCCGGTCACGTCGATCCCCACCACCTGCTCGTCCACCAGATGATCGATGACCGACAGATCATGCGGCGCCAGGTCCCACAGGCAGTTCACGTCGGTCTGAAACAGCCCGAGATTCACCCGCATCGAGTCAAAGTAGCAGATCCTGCCGATCTGCCCGGTCTGGACGGCCTGCCGGATGGTCTTCACCGCGCCGGTGAACAGCAAGGTGTGGTCCACCATCAGGGTTCGCCCGGCGCGCGCGGCAAGCGCGATCAGTTCCTCGCCTTCCGCAACCGTGCAACACATCGGCTTTTCGATCAGCACATGCTTGCCAGCCAACAGCGCGCGCCGGGCAAGCTGAAAATGGCTGCTCACTGGCGTGGCGATCGCCACGGCGTCGACATCCGGCAGCGCCAGAACCTCCTCGGCATCCTCAAAGCACCGCAACCCCGGCAGCGCGCTGGCCGCGGCCTCGCGTGCCTGTTGCCGCCGCTCGGCCAAAGCCACCACCGTGCACCCGGGAGCAGCTGCGAAATTGCGCAGCAGGTTGGGGCCCCAATAGCCGAAACCGATGATCGCGACCCGGAGGTGCAAAGCTGAGCCTATTCCAACTGGTCCGAAATGCTACACGCGCGCATTGCGCGCTTCAACGCCCGGCACGCGCGATCCACCGCACGGATCGGCTGAATCCACTCGGTGGTTTTCACGTTTTTTTCACTTAGAAAAAAATTATAAGTCAGTTAACCTGACTTCATGAACAGGATCGCGCCGCTCATCCTCAACCTGATGTACTGCATAGCCGACAGGATCAATATCCTGCGCGGGGCGGCCAACCCGTTGCTGATGCTTGCCTATCTGCGTGTCGAAGCCATGAACCGCCGCCTCA
>CAIRTN010000135.1 GCA_903881515.1 uncultured Rhodospirillales bacterium
CCAAGCTCGGCCAGGAGGAAATCACCCGCGACATTCCGAATGTGGGTGAAGAAGCGCTGAAGAACCTGGACGAGGCCGGAATCGTTTATATCGGTGCCGAAGTGAATCCGGGCGACATTCTCGTTGGCAAGGTTACGCCGAAGGGCGAAAGCCCGATGACGCCGGAAGAAAAGCTGCTGCGCGCCATCTTCGGTGAAAAGGCGTCGGACGTTCGTGACACCTCGCTGAAGCTGCCGCCGGGCGTGACGGGCACGATTGTCGATGTCCGCGTGTTCAGCCGTCGCGGTGTGGACAAGGACGAGCGCGCCATGGCGATCGAGCGCTCGGAAATCGAGCGTTTGGCCAAGGACCGCGACGACGAGAAGGCGATCCAGGAGCGTAGCTTCCTCAACCGCCTGCGCGAGAAGCTGCTCGGAGGAAAGGCCGCCACCGGCTCCAAAGGCGTGAAGGTCAACACCGTCGTTACCGACGACGTGCTGGGTGAAATGCCGCGCGGAGCTTGGCGCCACATCGCCGTGCAGGACGACGCGGTGATGGCCGAGATCGAGATCTTGAAGCGGGAATACGACGCGGCGGTTGACCGCCTGCAAAAGCGCTTCGAGAGCAAGGTTGAGAAGCTGCAGCGCGGTGACGAGCTGCCGCCCGGCGTGATGAAGATGGTCAAGGTCTTCGTTGCGGTGAAGCGCAAGCTGCAGCCCGGCGACAAGATGGCAGGTCGCCATGGAAACAAGGGCGTGGTCAGCCGCGTCGTGCCGGTCGAGGACATGCCGTTCCTTGAGGACGGCCAGCCTGTTGACCTCGTGCTGAACCCGTTGGGCGTGCCGTCGCGCATGAACGTCGGGCAGATTCTGGAGACCCATCTCGGATGGGCCTGTGCGCGTCTTGGCAAGCAGGTCGGCGAACTGGTGGAAACCTATCGCCGGACCGGACAGGCCCGCCAGGAACTGATGGACCATCTGAAGGATTGCTACGGCGAGAAGATCTTCGTCGAGCAGATCCTGCCGATGGATGACACGCAGCTGAAGGAACTTTGCGAGAACCTTAAGAAGGGTATCCCCATCGCGACCCCAGTGTTTGACGGTGCGCGGATGTCTGACATCGAGGGCATGCTGACGAAAGCAGGTCTCGCAACTTCGGGGCAGATGCAGCTAACCGATGGTCGCACGGGCGAACCGTTCGAGCGCAAGGTCACGGTCGGCTACATCTACATGCTGAAGCTGCACCATCTGGTCGACGACAAGATCCATGCGCGTTCGATCGGGCCTTACTCGCTCGTGACCCAGCAGCCGCTGGGTGGCAAGGCGCAGTTTGGTGGCCAGCGCTTCGGCGAAATGGAGGTGTGGGCTCTGGAGGCCTACGGTGCCGCCTATACGTTGCAGGAAATGCTGACGGTGAAGTCCGACGACGTGTCGGGCCGCACCAAGGTTTACGAAGCCATCGTCCGCGATCAGGACACCTTCGAGGCCGGCATTCCGGAGAGCTTCAACGTACTGGTCAAGGAATTGAAATCCCTCGGCCTGAATGTGGAACTCGACACCACCGCGTGATCGCTGTTTTTGACTCGCACGCTTTTCGACAGGAACGGTGGCGGAGAGATTGCTCCGCCCACCAGGGAGTAGCGGTATGAACGAGCTGATGAAGATTCTGGGCCAGACTGGCCAGGCGATGACCTTCGATCAGATCCGGATCCAGATGGCCTCACCGGACCAGATCCGGTCGTGGTCGTATGGCGAGATCAAGAAGCCCGAGACGATCAATTATCGTACCTTCAAGCCGGAGCGCGACGGCCTGTTCTGCGCCCGTATTTTTGGCCCGATCAAGGACTACGAGTGCCTGTGCGGCAAGTACAAGCGTATGAAGTTCCGCGGCATCATCTGCGAGAAGTGCGGCGTCGAGGTCACGCTGGCCAAGGTGCGCCGTGAGCGCATGGGCCATATCGAGCTGGCTTCGCCCGTCGCCCATATCTGGTTCCTGAAGTCGCTGCCCAGCCGGATTGGCCTGATGGTCGACCTGACGCTGAAGGAACTGGAAAAGATCCTGTATTTCGAGAGCTACGTGGTGCTCGAGCCGGGTCTCACCGACATGAAGCTGCATCAGCTTCTCAGCGAAGATCAGCTGATCGACAAGCAGGACGAGTTCGGCGAGGACGCCTTCCGCGCCAGCATCGGTGCGGAAGCGATCAAGGCCATCCTGCAGGGCATCGATGCCGACGCGGAAAAGGTGAAGTTGCGTGGCGAGCTGAAGGAAACCACCTCCGAAGCCAAGCGCAAGAAGCTGGTCAAGCGCTTGAAGCTGATCGAAGCTTTCGCTGAATCGGGCGCCAAGCCCGAGTGGATGATCCTGGACGTCGTCCCGGTGATCCCTCCTGAGCTGCGCCCGTTGGTGCCGCTGGATGGTGGCCGCTTCGCGACTTCCGACCTGAACGACCTCTATCGCCGCGTGATCAACCGCAACAACCGCCTGAAGCGGCTGATCGAACTGCGCGCGCCTGACATCATTGTGCGCAACGAGAAGCGCATGCTGCAGGAAGCCGTCGACGCTCTGTTCGATAACGGCCGCCGCGGCCGCGCCATCACCGGCGCCAATAAGCGTCCGCTGAAGTCGTTGTCCGACATGCTAAAGGGCAAGCAGGGCCGCTTCCGGCAGA
>CAIRTN010000136.1 GCA_903881515.1 uncultured Rhodospirillales bacterium
ACCGTCATCGCCGCCCGCCTGGTGAAGGAGGCCAGGCTCCCCTTCATCACCGTGCTGACCGACCCCACCACCGGCGGCACCACCGCCAGCTTCACCATGCTGGGCGATATCCAGATCGCCGAACCCGCCGCCGAGATCGGCTTCGCCGGCGCCCGCGTCATCGAGCAGACCGTGCGCGAGAAACTCCCCGAAGGCTTCCAGCGGTCGGAATACCTGCTCGAGCACGGCATTCTCGACATGGTGGTGAAGCGCCCCGACATGGCCGCCACCCTCGCCCGCCTCATCGGCCTGCTGCGCCAGAAGGAAAAGGCCGCGGCGTGACGTCCGCGCGAATCGAAGCGACCGTCGAGAGGCTGCACAGCCTCTACCCGAAGCTGATCGATCTCAGCCTCGGCCGCCTCGAACGCCTGCTCGCCGCGCTTGGCGACCCGCATCTGCATCTGCCCCCGGTGCTGCACGTCGCCGGTACCAACGGCAAGGGCTCCACCTCCGCCTTCCTGCGCGCCATGGGCGAGGCCGGCGGCCTGCGCGTGCACGTGGCCACCTCGCCGCATCTGGTCCGCTTCAACGAACGCATCCGCCTCGCCGGCACCCTGGTCACTGACGAGGCCCTGAACACGGCGCTGGATGAGGTCGAGGCGAAAAACGCCGGCCAGCCGATCACCGTGTTCGAAGTGCTGATGGCCGCCAGTTTCCTGCTGTTCGCCCGCGTCCCCGCCGACATGCTGGTGCTCGAAGTCGGCCTCGGCGGCACCTTCGACGCCACCAACGTCATCCGCGCCCCCCGCGCCTGCGCCATCACCTCGATCTCGCTCGACCATCAGGCCTTCCTGGGCGACACGCTGACCGCCATCGCCGGCGAGAAAGCCGGCATCGTCAAACCCGGCATCCCCTTCATCACCGGCGCCCAGCCCGACGAGGTCCTCGCGGTCTTCGCCAAGATCACCAACGCCCCCTGGCTGAAGCGCGACCGCGACTGGTTCCTCGACAACGGCCACTACCGCGACGCGCACGGCAGCCTCACCCTGCCGCCCCCCGCCTTGCCCGGCCCGCACCAGCACGACAACGCCGGCATCGCGGTCGCCACCATGCGCGCCGCCGGCCTGGTCGATAACACCGCCATCGCCCGCGGCGTCGCCACCGCTATTTGGCCCGCCCGCCTGCAACATCTGCACGGCAAACTCGCCGCCACCTTGCCCCCAGGCTGGGAGCTCTGGCTCGACGGCGGCCACAACCCCGGCGGCGGTCAGGCCCTCGCCGCCCATCTCGCAAGCTGGACCGACCGGCCCACCCATATCCTGGTCGGCATGAAACAGGCCAAAGACACCGCGGAATTCCTCCGCCCGATCATCCCCCACGCCGCCAGCCTCTGGGCCGTCGCCGAACCCGGCCAACACCTTGCTTTGCCCGTCGAGCGCATCATCGAAGCGTCCGGCGGCATCGCCCGTCCGGGGCCCACCATCGCCGAGGCCCTCGCTCAGATTCCCCGCACCGGCACGGCGCGCGTGCTGATCTGCGGCAGTCTTTATCTGGCCGGTGAAGTGCTTAAGGCTGATGGTACGGAAGTGAAGTAAGCAGTCCCTTTTTTGTAAAAAAGGGACCCAAAAAATTTTATTCATTCAATAAGTTACGTCATCGCGAGCGAAGCGTGGCGATCCACGCTTTTCTGTGCCGATCCGCCATCTTCTCCGCTGCATTACGCAATTATTGCAAATTGCTACAAACAACCATTACGATCCACCCATGATGGCCGGGAGGCCGCCCGCTGTCTCGCTGCCGAACAATCCTCAAAAACGCAATCACGGCTCAAACAACGCGGAAAGTGACGTCCAGTATGAAACCCAGCCTCCTCGCCACCGCTCTGGTCGCCATGCTCGCCGGCGCCGCCGCCGCGCAGCCGGCGAAAATCGTCACCGAGGAAATGATGGTGAAATCCCCCGTGCCGGGGATGGAAATCTTCGTTCGCAATAAGCATCCGGCTGACATGGCGTCGTTCCGGCCCGGCCGCACCGTGCTGTTCGTGCACGGCGCAACCTATCCGTCACACACCGCCTTCGACCTTAAGCTCGATGGCATGTCATGGATGGATTACATCGCCGCCCGTGGCTACGACGTCTGGCTGCTCGACCTGCCGGGCTACGGCAAATCCACCCGGCCGAAGGAAATGTCCGAGCCGGCCAACGCCAATCCGCCATTGATGCGCGGCGAAACCGCGGTCGCAGACATCGGCGCCGTCGTCGATACCATCCTCGCCCGGCGTCACCTCGCCCGTCTTGACCTGCTCGCCTGGTCCTGGGGCACCATGCTGATGGCGCGCTACGCCGCCGATCACGCCGACAAGGTCGAGCGCCTGGTACTCTACGCGCCGATCTGGATGCGCCAGACCATCGTCCCGTTCCAGCCCGGGCAGCCGCAGGCCGCGGCCTACCGCTCCGTCCCCCGTGATCAGGCCCTGCAACGCTGGCTGAACGGCGTGCCGGAGGACAAGAAGGCAAGCCTCATCCCCGCCGGCTGGTTCAACGCCTGGGCCGACGCCACCTGGGCAACCGACCCCGAGGGTGCAAAAACCACCCCGCCTACCCTCCGGGCGCCGAACGGCTCGCTGCAGGACGGAACCGAGTACTGGGGCGCCGGCAAGCAATTCTTCGACCCGACCAAAATCACCGCACCCACCCTGCTGATCGACGCCGAATGGGACCGCGACGCGCCGCCCTATATGGCGCAGTCGCTATTCCCGCTGCTCGTCAATGCGCCAAACAAGCGTTACGTCGAACTCGCCGAAGGCACCCACACCATCATCATGGAAAAGAATCGCCTGAAGCTGTTCGAAGCGGTGCAGGCATTTCTCGACGAAGCAGGAGACTAGAGCAATATCGCTTTAGAGCGTGATCGTCTGAAGACGATCACGCCCTATGCTGTCTTCTCCGCCGTCGTCCCGCGCAGCACCACCAGCCCCGCCAGCGCCAGCCGGTCCACCAGCGCCTCCGCGCACACGCCCGCCAGATACAACTCCGCCTCCCGCGTCAGCCGCCCGCCCCGCGCCTCGCCGATGGCGCGCCGCAGAAACGCCACCAGCTCCGCCTCCGGAACCGGTTCGCGCGCATCGGAAAGGGGGAACAATGTCGCCTGCATGACCGGGAACATAATGCGAACTTTTTCGCGATGCGAGTCGAAAATCGCTTGACGCCATACCGACGAACAGTTATATATTCAGACATGGAAAGTTTGAAGCAGCTACTCACCGAACTGAAAGGTACCATCGCCAGCCCCTGGCGGAGCTTTGCCTCCTTGCCGGCCCGGCTGCTGCTCTGGCTCCAGTTGCGTCAGCTCGTCACCGCGTTGGACAGCCTGTTCACCGCCTGGCGCGAAGGCAGCTTGCCGCCGCTCAGCCAACCCGCAACGCCGGCCGTCCCGGCGCGCGCCGCCGCGTCCGCCCCCGTGGCAAAATCCGCCGCGCACTCCGCGCCCCGGCAACGTCGCGCCCCCCGGGCACGGCGCGACAGCACGCGCCCGGCACAGCCCCGCCGGGCACAACGGCCCAGCATCGCAGCGCCGCCGCAAGACCCCCGCATCTCACGCAGCATCGCCCCGCGCGGGCACGGCCGTGCCCCGCGCCACCTCACCCACCATCGACGATGATTTTTACCGCCTTGCGAGCGCTCGCGGACTCATGCCAATATTGTTCCGATATCGAACCAATATCTACTTGAACACAAGCGCCGCCGTCAGATCCCCCGCCCCCGGCCGGAACCCCGCCAACGGCTCCAACCCGAACCGCCGCGTGATCAGCTTCAGGATCGAGCCGGTGTCATACCCCGTATGATCGATCGCCCCCTTCTTCGCGAACGGCCCGATCACCAGCGCGGGGATCCGCGTCGCCGGCCCCCAGCGATCGCCCTTCGGCGGCGCCACATGGTCCCAGAACCCGCCGTTTTCGTCATACGTGATTACCACCAGCGTCTCCGCCCACAGCGCCGCGTTCGCCCGCAGCTTCTCCAGAATATCGGCGATATGCGCGTCGCCCTTGGCCAGATCGGTGTACGACGGATGCTGCGTGAACGTCCCGGCCGGCTTGTAGAAACTCACCTGCGGCAGCGTCCCGCCAGCGATCCCCGCCATCAGCGCCTCGCCGTCCTTCAGATGCAGCGCCCGCTCGGCGGTGCCGGGGGCATAGCGGCTGTAATAGTTGAACGGCTGATGATGCGGCTGATAGTTCACCGGCCCCACCTTGTAGATCACCGCCCGCTCGGCATCCGGCTTCGCCCCCTCGGCCACCGCCGCATCGAACCCCCCGGCATACCAGGCCCAGGACACATTCTTCGCCGACATCGTGTCCCCGATCGTCCGCGCCGTCTGCGGCGGCAGCGCCGGCCCGTTGCGCGCATCGCCCTTCGGATCGGCATAGGCCGGATCGCCCCCGGCCGCCGGCGCGATCCCGCTCGGCTGATACGGCGGCTGCGTGGTGTTCACCGCGAAGCCGTCCATCGTCACCTGGCCGTTGCGCCCATCGACGAACACCTGCACCGGCCCCACCGTGGCCGACGGCGAGCCTGGCTTCTTGCGCAGCTTGCCCTGCGCATCGGTCTCAACCTTGATATCCGCTGGCGCGTCCGGAAACACCGGCGCACAGGCACAAACCAGATACTGGTGGTTCAGGAACGAGCCGCCATAAGCGCCCATGAAGAAATTATCGGCCAGGGTGAATTCCTTGGCCCAGCCCCACAGCTTCAGGCTGCTGCCATCGACATAGCCCATCGACCAGCCGCCCACCGTCGACATGGCAGCGAACATGTTGTTCTTGCCGCCGTTGATCTGCTCGATGTTGTGGAAATACGCATGGATCGGGCTGGGCAGCACTTCCGAGAAACTGCGGTTCAGCGGCGGCCCATCGATCCGGAACGGCCCGTTCGGCAGCTTCGGGAACCGATCATCCGCCCCGGCGCCCTTCCAAACCGTCAGATTCGGCAGCACCGAACCGTCATGATCCAGCTGCGTTTTCTGCTCCTCGGTCGCATTGGCGATGCCGTTGGCGCCGGGGAACATCCCATACAGATGGTCGAAACTGCGGTTCTCCGCATAGATCACCACGATATGCTTGATCTTCGTCAGCTCAGCGTCCGTCACCTGCGCCTGGGCCGGCCCGGCTAGTGCCGCGGCAATCGCGGCGGCTGCAATCATCCTACGCATGAAAAGCTCCTCTTTGCGCCGACCGGTATCACAGCGGTGGATTGGTATCATGAAGTCTTGATGACATGGCCCTGTCCGAATGATCCCCACATGGCACAGTCCCCCCATGGGCACCCAGGCACAGATCACCAAGCTGACCCCGCAAGACCGCGCCCGCTGGGCCGAACTCTGGACGGGATACCTGAACTTCTACAAGACCTCCCAACCGCCGGAGATCTACGATTTCACCTGGCAACGCCTGTTCGACGGCCGCCTGCACGGCCTCGGCGCCCGCGACGCAACCGGGCACCTGATCGGCATCACGCATTTTCTGTATCACGAGAGCGCCTGGTCGCTGACCCCGGTCTGCTACCTGCAAGACCTCTTCGTCGATCCCACCCTCCGCGGCACCGGCGCCGGCCGCGGCCTGATCGAAGGCGTCGCGGCGGCGGCGAAGCAAGCCGGGGTCACCCGGCTCTATTGGCAGACCCAGGCCGAAAACACGACGGCCAGGCAGCTCTACGACCGCCTGGCCATCAATCGCGGCTTCATCCGGTACGACTATACCGGATAGACTTAGATGCTGCGGTCGATGAACTGCTTCAACGCGCTCTTCGGCCGCGCGCCGACGATGGTCTCCACCGGCTTGCCATCCTTGAACAGGATCAGCGTCGGAATCCCGCGCACGCCATAGGTGTTCGGCGTCATCGGATTGTCGTCGATATTCACCTTGGCGACGGTCAGCTTGCCTTTGTACTCAGCGCCCAATTCCTCTAGCGCCGGCCCGATCGCCTTGCAGGGGCCGCACCACTCCGCCCAGAAATCCACCAGCACCGGCCCCTCGGCCTTCAGCACATCGGTGGAGAAGCTGTCGTCGGTCACAGCGACAGTCGATTTTTCACTCATGGCATGCAGCCTTTCGCATTCGTTTGGTCTGATGTGGTCGGCGCCACGGTCTCGGTCAAGACGCGGCGTCTGCACCGGGAGCATGACGGTCCAGCAGCGCGTTGGGAAGCGGCATCACATCCGCCGCCAGCGTCCAGACCAGCGCCGCATGCACCGCGCGCCCCGGAAACGCCGCCTGCAGCACCGCGCGATACGCCGCCATCTGCCGCAGATACAGCACCGGCACGGCATCAACGTCGGCCGGCGGATCGCGGTTGGTCTTGTAATCCGCCAACAGGACCCGATCCGGCAGAATCGCCAGCCGATCGACCAGCCCCCCCACCACCCGCCCGGCAATCACCCCCGTCAACGGCACCTCGGCCCGCCCCGTCGGCCCGAACAGCGGCGCCAGCGCCGGATGCGCCAGAACCGCCAGCGCCTCACGCACCAGCGACTCCGCATGCTCCGCGCTGAACCCATGCGCCGGCCGTGCGACATAAGCCAACGCCGCCGCCGCCCGCTCCGCAGCCGGCAGCGCCGGCAGATGTTGCAACAGGGCATGCAGCAGATGCCCCCGCCGGAACCGCTGCCCGCTGCTATCCCGCGCCGCCAGCGGCGTGGCCGCCCCCGGCACCTCGCCCAGATCGGCATTCTCCGGCCGGCTCGGCGTCAGCGGCTCGGGCAAGGCCGGCTCGGCCGGCGGGGGTGCCGGCAGCCAGTCTGGCGCGCGCCCGGCCCAATCCGGCGGCGCCTCCCGGCTGGCCTCTGCCGCCGCAGCGGCAACCCGGTCCGGCGCGGCGGATTGCACGGTGTCGTAGGTCAGCACCGAGCCTTCCCACGGCCCGAAATCTTCAACCGCGGCCCCCAGCGCCTCGAAGCCCCGGCGCACCTGGGCGTACCACGCGCTATCAGGCAGCGCCTTGCGCGGCTGCCAGCCGCAGACGATCAACCGATCCTCCGCCCGCGTCAGCGCCACGTACAGCAGCCGGTTCTGCTCGCGCAGTTCCGCCGCCCGCGCATCCTGCCGCAGGCCGCGAACGCGTTCGCAGATGAAACTCTTGTTCGGCGCCCACAGCGGAATCCCATCCTCCCACACGATGCCGGTGCGATCCGGCGGCAGACCGGTGGTATCCGGCAGGATCACCAGCGGCGCCTGCAACCCCTTGGCGCCATGCACCGTCATGATCCGCACCGTGCCCCCGGCCCCGTCGGCCTCGCGCTTCACTTCGGCGCTGGATTGCCGCAGCCAGTGCACGAAACCCTGCAAAGATGGCGGATGCGCGGTGGCGTAATCCAGCGCCTTGTTCAGCAACTCGTCCACCGGCTCAGCCGCCTCCGGCCCCAGCCGCGCGAACAGCCTGGCCCGCCCACCCAACGGCCCCAGCGCCTCGGCCAGCAGCGCGTGCGGCGTGAGGTAATCGACATGCGCCATCAGCGTGGTCAGGAATGTGCGCGCCGCCGCCCAATCCGCCCGCCCGGCATCGCGCAGCGCATCCCACAGCGTGCCGGTCCGCCCGGTCGCCAGTTCCATCAGACTATCGTCGGTCAACCCGCCCAGCGGGCTGGTCAGCACCGAAGCCAGCGCCAGATCGTCCTGCGGCAACAGCAGCGCGTCGCACAGCGTCAGCAGGTCGGCCACCGCCGGCTGCTCGGTCAGCATCATCCGGTCGAGCCCCGCCACCGGAACGCCACGCGTTTTCAACGCCCGCACCAACGCCCGGCCAAAAGCGTTGCGCCGGCGCACCAGCACCAGCACGTCGCCGGGCAGCAGCGCGCGGTTGCGACTGTCCAGCCGCAGCGTGCCGATCGACCCCTTGATGTAATCGGCAACCGTTTCCGCCAGCCTTCGCTCGGCCGACATCTGTCCGGCATTGCGCCGCGGTGCCACCCAGGGGTCCGGCGCATCGTCATCCGGCGTCGGCGCCAGCGGCCAAAGCTCGACCCGCCCCGCCTGCCCGGCCCGCACCGGCCGATGCGCCAGCACCGGTTCGCCCGGCACGACGATGCCCTGCATCGCGTCCGGCGCGGTGAACACCTTATCGACAAGCGCCAGCACCGGCGCGGTCGACCGGAACGACACCTGCAACGGCGTGTCGCACCATTGCTGCCCGGCATCGTCGACCAGCCGGCGCAGATGGTCGCGCCAATAACCGAACGCCTCGGGATCGGCGCCCTGGAACCCGTAGATCGACTGCTTGCGATCGCCGACGGCGAACACGGTGCGCTGCGCCTCGGCCGCCCCCGCGCCGGCGAAGAACTCGGCGGTCAGCGCCGCGGCGATCCGCCACTGCGCCGGCGCGGTGTCCTGCACCTCGTCGAGCAACAGGTGATCGAGCCCGCCATCGAGCTTGTAGAGCACCCAGGCCGCCCCGGGATCGTGCAGCAGCGCCGCGGTGCGCCCGATCAGGTCCTCGTAATCCAGCTTGCCGATGTGCTGCTTGCGCTGCGCATACCCGGTGGCGACCGGCAGGCCGAGCCGCACCAGCGCGCTCGAAATCCGCGCCACGGCGGCAGCCTTGCGCGCGTCCTCAAGCTGGCCGATGCGGGCCATCTCGTCGAACACCGCCTCGACGATCCACGGCTCCGCGGTGCTGAGCTTGGTGTTGACGAAACCGCTCGGCTGGCGCGGCTCGCCATCCTTCTTCATGAAGATATCCGCCCAGTCGGCCCAGGCGGCGAGGCGCCGTTCCGGGGTCTGGCCGAGCCAGTCGAGGATGCGGTTGGCCACCTTCTGCTTCGCCGCGGTTTCCTTCTCGGCGATCCGCCGGGCCGCCTTGCGCAGCACGTCTTCATCGGGCCAGGAAACCGCCTCGCGCAACAGATCTGCCTCGGGGCGGACCCGCAACAGCTGCGCCTGGGCGCTCGCGACCGCGTCGGGGCCGAGATCGATCAGCTTGCCCAGCCGGGCGCGGTCCGACATCAGCGTGGTGACCAGCCCGGCGAAATCCCGGTCGGACACCGTTCCGGCCAATGCCGCCAGTGCCGGCCGGCGCTCGCTGTCGGTGGCGTCGGCCAGCATCGCCTCGCGCGATTCGGCGAGCGCGACGCCGGCATCGGTGTCGTCGATCAGCGAGAAATGTGGCGACAGCCGGGCCTCCAGCGGGAAGCGCTTCAGCAGCGACTGGCAGAACGCATGGATGGTGCCGATACGCATGCCGCCGGGCAGGTCGAGCACCGTGGCGAACAACTCGCGCCCGCGCTGGCGCATCGCCTCGCTGCGCGGCACGCCGAGCTTGCGCAGTTCCTCATCGAGCTCCGCGTCGTCCAGCGTCACCCATTTGCCCAACGTGCGTTGCAGCCGCACCGCCATTTCCGCCGCCGCCGCTTTGGTGAAGGTCAGGCATTGGATGCGCTCCGGCTTGGCGCCACCCAGCATCAGCCGCAACAGCCGGTCGGTCAGTAGCTTGGTCTTGCCGGAACCGGCCGAGGCGGCGACGAAGGCGGAAACCGCGGGCGATGACGCCTGACGCTGGGCGGCCACCGCTTCGGCGAGGGCGCCACTCATTCCTCGCTCCCGGCGAGATCCCATTCCGCGACCCGGGCCAGCTGCGCGTAATCGGCGAAGCGCAGGGCGAAACCGGGATGCGGGCGGGCGAGATAGGGGCAATCGGGGTCGTCGAATTCGGCGATCCGCGCGGCAAGGCGCACGGCGGCTTCCTCGGCGGCGGCGATGGTGGCAGTGGGATCGGCCTTGAACAGCTTGTGCGCCTTGCCCGGCTCGAAACCGCCGGAAAGTTGCCAATAGGTCAGCTCGCCGACTGGGGCGGCAAACTCGGTGCCGAACCCCGCGGCCTGCGCCATCGCCGCCTCCAGCGGCAATTGCGGCGCTAGAAGGTCTTCGACCGCCGTGTTGCCCGGCGGGGTGCCAGTTTTGTAGTCGACAATTGAAATGGCGCCGTTGGCCCGCCGCTCGATGCGATCGGCGCGTCCGGTCAGGGTGAAGCCGCGATGCAGCCCCGGCACCGGCCATTGCCCGCGCAGCTCGGTCTTCAGGTCCACCGGCGCCG
The DNA here is from genome assembly GCA_903881515.1 of uncultured Rhodospirillales bacterium. GTDB lineage: Bacteria > Pseudomonadota > Alphaproteobacteria > Acetobacterales > Acetobacteraceae > CAIRTN01. The sequence continues at coordinate 10,059 of CAIRTN010000136.1, forward strand.
AATCGCGACGACGCTCGGCCTCGGTCCCGGCGACCCAGCCGGCGATGCGGTGCAGCCGGGGCCGCCACCATTCGCGCAGCGCCGGGCGCAGCCGGGCCTCGCCGAGTTCCGTATCCATCGCCTCGCACAGCCTTTGGGCGGCATCCTCCGGCCAGGCGGTGGGGTGGGCGGTGTAGAATTTCGCCAGCGCCCGGTGCACCAGATTGCCGTAATCCGAAGCGTCGGTGGCCTGCTCCAGCGGGTCGAGCGGGCGCAGCCGCAGAATATGCCTTGCATGGATGGCATAGGGATCGGCGATCCAGGTTTCGATCTCGGTGACGCTGAGCTTGCGCGGCCTAAGCTCGACCGCCGGGCGCGGCTGCGGCGGCGCGACCGGGCACGGCGCACCTTCCGGCTGATCCAGCGCCTCGGCCCAGGCGGCGGCGGGATGGCGTTCCAGCGCCGCTCCCATGCCGCGCAGGCAGGCATCCAACCGCTCCAGCCAGCGCGCCGGCACCGCAGGCGCGCCATCGCGCCGCGCCGGGCAGGACAACACGACGGTCTTCGCGGCACAGGCGATGCCGACGAAATCATGCGCCGCCTGCCCGATCGCTTCCTCCGGATCGGGCAACCCGGCCTGGATGCGCATCGGCCGGCTCATCCAGGGGCCGGGTTCGGTGGCGCGCGGCCAGGTGCCCTCGGCCAGACCGCCGAGCACGGCGAGGTCCACCGCCTGCAACCGGGATTCGAGCAGGCCCCAGATGAACACCCGCGGATGCTCGGCCGCCGCACCTGCTCGCAGTGCGCGGCGGCTGCGTACGGTGACGCCCTCCAGCAGCGCGTCGAGCAGTCCCGGCAGCACGGCGGGGTCCTGGTCCGGCAGACCGACCAGCGCCGGCAAGGCGGCGGCCAAAGCGGCGGCCAGCGCCTCGCCTTCCTCCAGCCGCCAGAGCCGGGCGGGACCTTCCACCTCGTCGGTCGCCGCCAGCGCCTCGGCGGTTTCGATCAGCCCGGCCAGCAATTCGGCAGGCGGCACCCGCACGCTGGCCAAAGGCCGCAGCACCGGGGCGATGCTGGCCTCCAGCCGGGCGACGATGTCCTGCACCGCGGGTTCCGCCTCGGCGGTGACCAGCCGCAGCCCGGTCAGCCCCCCGGGCGGGCGCGGGCCGCGCAGCACGGCCAGTTCCAGCGAGCGCGCGGCGGTGCGGCACGCGCCGGGCGACAGCCCGGCGGCGGCCAGCGGGTGTTTCAGCACCGCCAGCAGCGCGACCGGGCCCAGCCGGTCCTCCAGCGCCGCGGCGATCAGGCGCAGGAAGGCGGCAGGCGGCGTCTCGGCCAACGGTTCACCAGCACTGTCATCGGCCACCACGCCCCAGCGCCGCAATTCGGTGGCGACGCGGGCGGCCAGCGCCCGATCGGGGGTGACCAGGGCGGCGCGGGTGCCGGGCGTCTCCACCGCGTCGCGCAGGATCATCGCGATGGCGGCGGCTTCCTCCTGCTGATCGGCGGGGGTCAGGCGGGTGAGGCCGGCGGTGTCGAGCGTGGCGGGGTCGCGCCAGGTGGCGAGCGCCTTGGCCGGCAGCAGGGCGCGCGACAGCAGCGCCGGGCGGGTGGAGGCCGGAGCGGACCAAATGTCGACATCGCCACGCGTGGCGCCGAGATCAGCCAGCAGCCGGGCGAGCCCGGCCTGCGGATGGCTGGCGGGCAGCTCCGTCCAGGCCGGCTCGGGCAGCGCGGTATCCAGACCGGGCAGGATCACCAGGCCGTTGGTCATGCGGCTGACCGCACGCAGCAGGCCGGCGACGGCGGGGGTGGCGCCGGTCATCCCGGCGGCCCAGACCGGGGTGTCGGGCGGGGCATCCTGCCAGGCCCGCGCCTGGGCGGCGAGCAGATCTGCCTGCCGGCGCGCGGGGTTGGCGAGGCCCTGTTCGGCCAGAAACCCCGGCCAGACATCGGTGACGATCGACAGGAAGCGCAGCGTGATCTGCCAATGCTCGGCAAACGCCTCGGGGCTGGCGCGCAGCAGCGCGGCGCGCAGGTCGATATCGGCGCGCTCGGCCTCGTCCATCAGCGCGGCCAGGTCGCGCGCCAGCATCCAGGCGGCATCCAGGCTCCGCGCGCCGCCCTGTTCGGCCGGCAGCGCCAGGATCATCCGCGCCAGCGCGGCGTGGCGGGCGGCGGGCTCGATGGCGGGCGGCAGGTCGAGCGCGCCGGCCAGAGCGAGCGGCGTCTCATCAATCGCGCCCAGCGCGGTGATCCGCGGCAGCAGCATCGGCCGCCCCTCGCCGGCGCGCAGGAACGCGTCGGCCAAAGCGCGCGCGGCGCGGCGGGTGGGCAGCAGGATCAGCCCGGAAGTCGGGTCTGGCACGCGCTTCAGCCATTCGGCGGCGAGCACGTCGAGGAACGCGGCCTGCGGCGGGATGCTGGCGAGGTTCATAGCCGGGCCGGCCAGCCAGCGATTGTCGCGCGGCGGGTGTCGCCGCCGGTGTCGTGCAGCGTGACCTCAAGCGCGTCGGCCGGGCGCAAGGACCCCAGCCGGTCCGGCCATTCCACCAGCACGATGTCCTCGGCCAGCTCATCCCAGCCAAGCTCAACCAGCGCGCCGGGGCCGTCGAGGCGCCAGAGGTCGAAATGATGCACCGGGCCGAGCGACGTGTCGTAGCTCTGCACCAGGGTGAAGCTGGGGCTGGGCACCTCCAAAGCCCGGTCATGCGCGGCGGCGCGCAGGAAGGCGCGGGCCAGGGTGGATTTGCCGGCGCCGAGATCTCCGGCCAGCAGGATCGCATCGCCCGGCCGAGCGAGGCCGGCGAGACGGGCCGCGAGGCGTTCGGTGGCGTCCTGGTCCGGCAGCGCGATCTCCATGGCTGCGAGTCTGCCCCACAAGCTTCCCGCTTGCCACCCTGGCGTGAGCGTCCTACCTCGGCAGCATGAGCGAAATCATCGAGACCGACGTTGCCATCGTCGGCGCCGGGCCGGTTGGCCTGTTCGCCGTGTTCGAACTGGGAATGCTGAAGCTGAACAGCGTGCTGATCGACGCGCTGTCGGAAGTCGGCGGGCAGTGCACGGCGCTGTATCCGGAGAAGCCGATCTACGACATCCCCGGCCACCCGGCGATCGAGGCCGGCGAACTGATCGGCCGGCTGGAAGCACAGATCGCGCCGTTCCCCGCGCCGCGGCTGCTCGGCCGGCGGGTAGAGAAGCTTTCCGGCACCAGTGGCGATTTCACCCTGGAAACCGATCACGGCGATATCGTGCGGGCCAAGGCAGTGATCCTGGCCGCCGGCGCCGGGGCGTTCGGGCCGAACCGGCCGCCACTGGAGGGACTTGCAGCCTACGAGGCCAGCGGGGCGGTTCAGTATTACGTGCGCCGGCGCGAGGATCTGCGCGGCAAGCGCGTGGTGATCGCCGGCGGCGGCGACTCGGCGGTGGACTGGGCACTGGCGCTGCGCGGCATCGCGGCGTCGATCCAGGTGGTGCACCGGCGCGCCAAGTTCCGCGCCGCGCCCGAGAGCGCCAACCAGCTGGACGCGGCCGCGGCGCGCGGCGAGGTGGAAATGGTGATCCCCTATCAGCTGCACGCGCTGCGCGGCGCAAACGGGGAGCTGGAAGCCGTCGAAGTGGCCGATCTGGATGGCGGCGTGCGGGCGCTGGAAGCCGATGTCCTGCTGCCGTTCTTCGGACTGTCGATGGACCTCGGCCCGATCGCCAGCTGGGGCCTGGCGCTGGAACGCCATCATCTGTCGGTGGCGCCGGCAACCTGCGAAACCTCGGTGCCCGGGGTGTTCGCGATCGGCGACGTGGCGACCTATGCCGGTAAGCTGAAGCTGATCCTGCAAGGGTTCTCCGAAGCCGCAATGGCGGCGCACGCGATCCACCCGATCGTGCGGCCCGGCGAGGCGTTGCATTTCGAGTACTCGACCAGCAAGGGCGTGCCGGGTTAGGCGTTCGAAGCCCTTAAGGCCAGGGGCTCTGCCCTGGACCCGCAAGGGGACCACGGGAATCGCATTAGGAATCTGGCCGATGTGTTGCGGCGCGGCCACGTGATGGATTCTGTTGTCGGCTCTTCTGCAAGGAGGGTGCGATGGCATGGTTTGCGAGTTGTTTCACGGAGTTGTCTGACCCTCGAACGGGCA
>CAIRTN010000137.1 GCA_903881515.1 uncultured Rhodospirillales bacterium
CGGCGGAGCCGGCGCAGGAACAGGTGGCGGCGCCGGGTGCGCCGCAGCAGCCGGCGGCGGCGCGGCAGGATGCGGCGGAGCCGGTGCAGCCACAGGCGGCGGCGCCGGATGCGCTGCGGCAGCCGGCGCAGGCACAGGCGGCAGCCCCGGATGCACCACGGCAGCCGGCGGCGGCGCGGCAGGATGCGCCGGAGCCGGTGCAGGCACAAACGACGGCCCCGGATGCGCCATGGCAGCCGGCGCCGGCACGGCAGGATGCGCGGGCGCCGGAACCGTCACAGGCGGGCTGACAGGGTTGGCCACCACCGGCGGCGCCGCATTGGGATGCGGTGCTGCCGGTGGTGGTGCAGCCGCCTGCGGAGGGGGAGACGCAGGCGGGCTGACGGGTTTGGCCACGGCCGGTGGCAAGGCACCGGCAGGCGGCACAACAGCAGGCGGCACAACCGCCGCCGAAGGAATGGGCGGGCGGCCACCACCCGGCGGCACAACCGCGGGCACTACCGGCACCGCCGCGGAACCAGCTTGCGGCACCGCCGGAAGCGCCGTATGCGGCGCCCCCGCTGACGTGCCGCCGGCTTGCGGATGCGCGGGTGCCGGCGGAGTGACCGGACGCAATGCCGGCAGCGCCGCCGCCACTGGCAACACCGCCGCGGCCGGAGCGGCCGTGACAGGCGGCGATGCACCCGGCGCAACTTTGCCGACCGGCTGGCCCGCCGGCTTGGCGGCGTTAGTCGGCACGCTGGTTGCGGGCGGCACCACTCGGGCGGCCGCAGCCACCGGCACCACAACCGGCCCCGGCGCGGCATGCGCCGGTCGCACCGGCGTCGCGGACGCCGGCGGCGGCGCCAGCTTCAATTGCGTCACCACCGCGGGCGTAACCCCCGCCGTGGCACTCGTCGGCATCACCGGCGCCGCACGCTGCGGCCGCGACGCCGCCAGCGTCTTCGGATCAACCACCACCGCCCGCGCCCGCACCGGCTCCGAAGCCGTCATCGCCGCCACCGGCACCACCGTCGCGGCACCGCGGTTGACGTAGGTATTCGTCGTGTTGACGGTGGTGACATTGCTGATATTCGTCACGTTGGTGACATTGGCGACGTTCACATTGCGGATATACCGGTCGCTCACCTTATACGGCGGCACATAGGTCTCCCGCGGCCCCAACGGAATCCAACCCACCGAACCACGATCGCCCGGCCCCCGGTTGCGATCATTCCCCGCGCCCGGACCAACGCCGACACTGATGCCAACGCCAACCCCCACGCTGATGAAACTCACCAGCGCCGGCGCATAAACCGGTACCGCGCGCTCACGCTCCCGCGACCCGCCCTCCACCGGCACCCAGCCCCAGCGCGGCCCGTCCTGCACCCAGCGCCCATAATGGAACGGCGCAAACCCCCACGGCGCATCATCGATCCAGGTCCAGCCCCACGGCGCCACATAGCCCCAATGCCCGTCGCGATACGGCACCCAGGACGACTTCACCGGCGGATACCAGATCCGGCCATAACGCGGGCTCGCCGCCCAATCCCCGACCAGGCTCAACGCCACGCCCCCGGTCATCAACTCCACATCCGGCGGCGGCGCCACCACACTGGCACGCCGCACCACAACCGGATGCTCCATCGCCAGCCGCGCCGTCAGGAACGGGTCATTCACCGCCGGCCCAACACTCACCGCGAAAGTATCCGCGCCCGTGATCTGCCCAGACTGCCGCGCCCCCAGCGCCAGCGACGCATTCGTGCTGTCGATCCGCGCCGTGCCTTCCACCACCGTCACCACCGTCGGATGATCGGCATCCCCCGCCACCACCTCATAAGCACCGGGCTGCGCAATCACCACCACGCCGCGCGGCGTGGTAATCCGAAAACTCTCCCCCGCCCCCACGCTGCGCAGCCGCAAAAACACCGCCCCCTGCGCCTGCGTTGCCGCCAGCGTCCGGTCGTCCAGCAAATCAATGTCGAACTCCGTCGACTGGTCCAGCGCCAACAGCGCCGAGCCAATGTCGAACTCAGCGGCCGAACTCGGCTCGGTCCAGAACGCATTGCCCGCCGTCACCGGATAATTCGTCGTCGCATCGCCCCACGCCGTCTCATCGGCCGTATGAAACGACACCGTCCCCAACAACCGCGCCACCCGCCCCACCCGCGCCGGCGGATCAATCCCCCCGGCCTCGGACTGCGCCCAAACCGGCCCAACCCCACCACTCGCCAAAACCAAACCCAGCGCAACAACCGGGCAAAGCACAACAGAACGCGAGCGCATTGGATTTCCTCGTTATGTCGATCCACCCCCCGGGCCGTCTCGTGGCCACACAGAAGGCATCGTTGCCAACAGTTGTCATGTCGAACCGCCCCGCCCCGCAACGCTCGGATTATACGCATGCGGGGCGGAGGGATGGCGAAGGAAGGCAAGGCAAGGCCAGGGCTCTGCCCTGGACCCGCAAGGGGACTCAGTCCCCTTGACCCCACATCAGTTCGCTAAACCATCAGCAGACGCGGGGGGAGATTGAACAGCGCCGCGACCCTGCACCGGCGCCTTGCGGGAAGGAGACCCATTATTTGTCCCCCCTGCGGGGCTACGGAAGTCACCGAGTTCGTTGGTCGGCCCGAACAGATCATCTGCGATGAGATATATCTGTTGCCAGCAGCACAAGCGCGAAAATATTAAGCCGAAACGAGTGCAATTCAATTCACACTAAACTGGCGACGACATAGACTAACTGCAGGATTAACCTGCATTCCTCCGGATATGTGGTCCGCCGCACAGTCTTTTGCTTGCGCACCACGCTGATATAGATCGATGCAGTCTTGAAAGCTTTGCTTTTGTGAGTAGGTCGGTGACGGGCTGCCGGCTGTCGGGGTGGGTTGCAGCGATTTCAAATCACGTTTGTCACGCTGGCATTCATTGAGCTTTCCCCGGGTGTACGCGGCGCCGTCACGAAAGCACTGAACAATGCCGGGCCGGGTCTGCGGGTAACCCGGGCAGTTAGTGGATATGGTGCCGCCAGAACCAGTCGTTGGTGCACTGCC
>CAIRTN010000138.1 GCA_903881515.1 uncultured Rhodospirillales bacterium
GCCGCGTCCAAAACCGGAAAAGCCGCGCTGGGGCAAATACACGCCCAGGCAACTGCGCAACTACAGCCCCGGAAAAATTCCAAAATTCAAAAAACCGGCCTGAAATATGCGGGAGAATTGCGCCCATATTTATTGCGATTTCGCAAATAAATCCACTGCACCCTGCCGCCATGGCGGCCATTCGCCGCCCTCGGTTGCCAGTCCAGCACAACTCTGCCATAGGCGAGCATGACCGAACGGTAATCTGCGCGGGCAAGAGTCGCGGTCACGCGTCTATGCCGATCGGACCGGCTAACCAAGAATCGGTGCTCAGGAGGCTCCAGAATGTCGTCTATCCTATTCATCGTCATATGTGGCCTCGTGGCCCTGGGATACGGGTTGATTACCTCCCGTGCCGTCCTGGCGGCTGACGCTGGCACAGCGCGGATGCAGGAAATTGCCGCCGCGATTCAGGAAGGCGCCAGCGCCTATCTGAACCGTCAGTACACCACGATCGGCATCGTCGGCCTGGTCATCCTGGTCATCCTGGGCTTCCTGCTCGGCATACCCGTCGCCATCGGCTTCCTCATCGGCGCCGTGCTCTCCGGCGTCGCCGGCTATGTCGGCATGAACGTTTCCGTTCGCGCCAACGTCCGCACCGCCCAGGCCTCGCGCAAGGGCCTCGCCGCCGGTCTCGACATCGCCTTCAAGTCCGGCGCCGTCACCGGCATGCTGGTCGTCGGCCTCGGCCTGCTCGGCGTCGGCGTCTATTACTATGTGCTCCGCGCGAACCTCGCCCCCGGCGCCGATCTCCGCCCGGTGCTTGAGGCTCTGGTGGCGCTCTCCTTCGGCGCCTCGCTGATCTCCATCTTCGCCCGTCTCGGCGGCGGCATCTTCACCACGGGCGCCGACGTCGGCGCCGACCTGGTGGGCAAGGTCGAAGCCGGCATCCCCGAGGACGACCCCCGCAACCCCGCCGTGATCGCCGACAACGTGGGCGACAACGTCGGCGACTGCGCCGGCATGGCCGCCGACCTCTTCGAAACCTACGCCGTGACAATCGTCGCCACCATGCTGCTGGGCGCGATCTTCTTCGTCGCCGGCGGCGGTCGTGACATCATGATGACCCTGCCCCTGCTCATCGGCGCGGTCTGCATCGTCACCTCGGTGATCGGCACCTACTTCGTCAAACTCGGCGCCTCCAACAACATCATGGGCGCCCTCTACAAGGGCCTCATCGTGACCGGTGTGCTTTCGGCCATCGCCATCGCCGGCGTCATCGCCCAGCACGTCGGCTTCGCCACGCAGTTCACGATGACCAACGGTACGGTCATCACCGGCACCGGCCTGTTCGAGTGCAGCATCGTCGGCCTCGCCGTCACCGGCCTGCTCGTGTGGATCACTGAATACTACACCTCCACCGAGTTCCGCCCCGTCCGCTCCATCGCGCAATCCTCCACCACGGGCCACGGCACCAACGTGATCCAGGGTCTCGCGATCTCGATGGAAGCCACCGCCCTGCCGGTGCTGGTCATCGCTGGCGGCATCATCGTCGCCTACATCGTCGCCGGCCTGTTCGGCATTGCCATCGCGGCCACCACGATGCTGGCCCTTGCCGGCATGGTCGTGGCGCTCGACGCCTACGGCCCCGTCACCGACAACGCCGGCGGCATCGCCGAAATGGCCGAACTGCCGCCCGACGTCCGCAAGGTGACTGACGCTCTCGACGCCGTCGGCAACACCACCAAGGCGGTCACCAAGGGCTATGCCATCGGCTCCGCCGGCCTCGCCTCGCTGGTGCTGTTCGCCGCCTATACCGAAGACCTGAAGCACTACTTCCCGGGCATTGCACCGCACGTGAATTTCGCGCTGCAAAACCCCTACGTCGTGGTCGGCCTCTTCGTCGGCGGCCTGCTGCCCTACCTCTTCGGCGCCATGGGCATGACCGCGGTCGGCCGTGCCGCCGGCGCGGTGGTGGTCGAAGTCCGCCGTCAGTTCAAGGAAATGCCGGGCATCATGCTGGGCACCCAGAAGCCCGAGTATGGCCGCGCGGTGGACATGCTGACCAAGGCCGCGATCCGGGAAATGATCCTCCCCTCGCTGCTGCCGGTTGCTGCCCCCGTCGTGCTGTTCGGCGTGGTCTCGCTGGTCGCCGGCCGGGCCCAGGGCTTCGCCGCCCTCGGCGCGATGCTGCTCGGCACCATCGTCACCGGCCTGTTCGTCGCCATCTCGATGACCTCGGGCGGCGGCGCGTGGGACAACGCCAAGAAGTACATCGAAGAAGGCAACCACGGCGGCAAGGGTTCGGACGCGCACAAGGCGGCCGTGACCGGCGACACCGTGGGCGACCCGTACAAGGACACGGCGGGCCCCGCCGTGAACCCGATGATCAAGATCACCAACATCGTGGCTCTGCTGCTGCTGGCGATCCTGGCTCATCTCGCTTGATGCTGCCGGTGGAATGCCTTCGGGCATTCCACCCGACGCGCCTGGTTTCTTGAACTAAATGAAACCCCCGGCACACCTGGCCGGGGGTTTTTCTTTTCAGCCCGCGCGAATACGACGATAACCGCCGACATGCGCGAGCAGATCGTCCAGCGTCTCTTCCATCGGCGGCATTTCTTCCGTTCGGCCGGGTTGCGGCTGGCGGCGATCTACGCGCTGCTGTTTGGCCTCTCGGCCGCCGCCCTGGTGCTGTTCCTGTGGTGGGCCACCGGCGGGCTGGTGGACCGGCAGGTCGAAGCCGCCATCCGCGCCGATGCGCAAGGGCTTTCCGAACGTTGGGAAGAAGGCGGGCTGCCCGCTTTGGTCTCCACCATCCGCGAGCGCCTGGCCGAGAATATAGACGACGACGCCATCTATCTGGTGGTGGACCAGCGCAACCTGCGCATCGCCGGCAATCTTGAACGTTGGCCCGCCGGGGTTACCGAACCCGATGCCTGGTACGAACTCGTCGTCGAACGCGACGGCGCCCGCTCCACCGCCCGCGTGCACCGTTTCGATCTGCCGGAGAATGTGCGCCTGCTGGTCGGCCGCGATGTGCGCACCCGCATCCAGCTCCGCCGCCTGATCGCGGATGTCATGCTCTGGAGCCTGATTGTCGTCGCAGTGCTGGCAATGACCGGCGCCCTACTCATCCAGGGCCTGTTCCAGCGCATGCTGGCCAATGTCTCCGACACCGCGCGCGCCATCTCCGCCGGCGATCTCACACGCCGCGTGCGGCTCTCCGGGCGGGGCGACGAGTTCGACCAGCTGGCGGAGACGGTCAATGACATGCTGGACCGTATCGCACGGCTGATGGACGGGGTGCGCCAGGTCTCCAACGCCATCGCGCATGATCTGCGCACGCCGATCACACGGGCGCGCTCGCGGCTGGAATATGCCGCCAACCATGCCAGCGGGCCCGAGGATCTGCACGCCGCGATCGAGCGGGCGCAATCCGATCTGGACGGCGTGGTTGGTGTATTCCAGGCCCTTCTACGCATCGCCGAGATCGAGGCCGGTTCACGCCGCTCCGCCTTTGCCCGTGTCGAACTCGGCCCGGTGCTTGCCGATCTCGCGGAGCTCTACGAGGCGGTGGCAGAAGATCGTGGGGTGCATCTTGAAGTCTCCGCCCTTGAC
>CAIRTN010000139.1 GCA_903881515.1 uncultured Rhodospirillales bacterium
CCCGAGACGACGAAAATGCCACGAGGCTCAGCTCAGATATGCTTGAGTTCGCGCCTATGGGGCTCCGCCCTGGACCCGCAAGGGGACGGCGATCCGCTTCGCGGCTCACCCCCCTTGACCCCACCCTCGAAAGGAATGGGTTTCCAAGGGCCCTCGGCCTTCAACCTTACCAAAGTTATACCTGCCACGCGCCAATATGACGCGGAAATCTTGACTTTCCTGAGGCATTTCCAGATACCCGCGCCAGCGCGCGCCCTTCGCGTGCCAGCCGCGGCCGCAAGCCAGGCCGCCTTGGAAGCACCGCCATTTTGACCGACCAGACAGAGCCTACCAACCCCACGCCCGACTCCGCCCCCGACATTGCCGTTGAGGCCGTTGTTGCCACCGCCGTTCAGGCCGTCGCAGACACCGCCCCCGCCGCCGTCGCCGCGGAATCGCCGGCCGTGCCAGAAGCCGCTATCGAGGCCCCGGCAGAAGCTGCCGAAGCCGCGCCGATCGACGCCGAAGCCCCCGAGGCCGCCGCCGAAGCCGCGCCGAGCGAGCCAGTCGTCGAAGACGAAACCAACTACACCGACGACTCCTCCCTGCCCCCCAACGGCTTCACCGATCTCGGCCTTTCGCCCGAAATCGTCCGCGCCGTCACCGAAAAGGGCTACCTGGTCCCCACGCCGATCCAGGCGCAGGCCATCCCCTACGTGCTGATGGGCCGCGATCTGCTCGGCTGCGCGCAGACCGGCACCGGCAAAACCGCCGGCTTCACCCTGCCGATGCTCGATATTCTCTCCGGCAGCCGCGCCCGCGCCCGCATGCCGCGCAGCCTGATCCTCGAGCCCACCCGCGAGCTCGCCTTGCAGGTCGCCGAGAACTTCGTCGAATACGGCAAGTACCTGAAGCTCACCCATGCCCTGGTGATCGGCGGCGAAAGCATGTCCGACCAGAAGGACCTGCTGATGCGTGGGGTTGACGTGCTGATCGCCACCCCCGGCCGCCTGATCGACATGTTCGACCGTGGCACCATCCTGCTCACCGACACCCGCGTGCTGGTGATCGACGAAGCCGACCGCATGCTGGACATGGGCTTCATCCCCGATGTCGAGCGCATCGTCTCCCTGCTGCCCGCCAACCGGCAGACTCTGTTCTTCTCGGCCACCATGGCCCCGGAGATCCGCCGTCTCGCCGATGCGTTCCTGCAGAACCCGAAGGAGATCACCGTCTCCCGCCCGGCCTCGGTCGCCACCACCATCACCGAAGGTCTGGTGATGGTCGCCGAACAGGACAAGCGCGAAGCGGTCCGCCGCCTGATCCGCTCCGAGGACGTGCAGAACGCGCTGATCTTCTGCAACCGCAAGCGCGACGTCGATATTCTCTACAAGTCGCTCACCCGCCACGGCTTCTCCGTCGGCGCCCTGCATGGTGACATGGCGCAGCCCGCGCGTTTCGCCACGCTGGAGAAGTTCAAGGCCGGTGAACTCCGCCTGCTCTGCTGCTCCGACGTCGCCGCGCGCGGCATCGACATCGGCGGCCTCAGCCACGTCTTCAACTTTGACGTGCCGACCCACGCCGAGGACTACGTGCACCGCATCGGCCGCACCGGGCGTGCCGGGCGCGAAGGCCGCGCCTTCACCATCGCCATGCCGGATGACCGCCAGTCAGTGGAAGCGATCCAGAAGCTGACCGGCCACGTCATCCCCCCCGTCGTCATCCCCGGGCTCGATCCGGTGGAGTGGACCGAGGGCGCGATCCGCCGTGGCCGTGGCGGGCGCAAGCCGGCCGCCGCCAAGCCAACCTCGACCCGCGCGCCCCGCGCCGCCAAGCCCAAGATCGTCGCGGAGGAGCTTCCGGCCGAGTCCGCTCGGCGCGGGCGCCAAACGCACGAAGCTCACGAAATGCCGGCCGAGCCCGCTCGGCGCGGGCGCCAAACGCACGAAGCTCACGAGATGCCGGCCGAGCTGGCGCCGCAGCCCGACCTGCCGCCGATCGACGCGCTGCCCGAGCCCCGCTCGGAGCCGCGTGGCGACCGTCGCCCCCGTGGCGACCGCAGCCGCGGCGACCGTCCGCGCGAGGATCGGCCGCGTGAGGATCGCCCCCGCGAGGACCGTCCGCGCGAAAGCCAGGCCCGCGACGACCGGCCCCGCGAAGACCGCCCGCGTGACGATCGCCCGCGTGACGACCGTCCCCGTGACCGCGACCGTGACCGCCGCCGCCGCGACGACGATCTCGGCCCCTCCGTGCTCGGCTTCGGGGACGAAATTCCGGCCTTCATGCTGGTCACCGCCCGCCGCCGTCCCGCCGCCGCTCAACAGGATGACATGGAGTCCTGAGCCATGAACGTGATCGCCACCCCGTCCCGCAAGGGCAAGATGAGCCAATTCCAGTGGGATGACGCCCTGCTGCTGGAAGACCAGCTGACCGAGGACGAGCGCGCCATCCGCGATGCCGCGCACGCCTATTGCCAGGAAAAGCTGTTCCCGCGCGTGCTCATGGCCAACCGCCACGAGCATTTCGACCGCGAGATCATGAACGAGTTCGGCGAAATGGGCTTCCTCGGCGCCACGCTCTCCACCCATGGCTGCGCCGATGTCGGCTACGTCGCCTACGGCCTGATCTCGCGTGAGGTCGAGCGCGTCGACAGCGGCTATCGCAGCGCCTTCTCGGTGCAATCCAGCCTGGTGATGTACCCGATCTACGCCTTCGGCTCGGAAGACCAGAAAGACCGCTATCTTCCCAAGCTGCGCACCGGTGAATTCGTCGGCTGCTTCGGCCTCACCGAGCCCGATGGCGGCTCCGACCCCGGCTCCATGCGCACCCGCGCCCGCTCGGTCGATGGCGGCTACCTGCTCAGCGGCAACAAGACCTGGATCAGCAACTCGCCGATCGCGGACGTGTTCGTGGTCTGGGCCAAGGACGACGCCGGCGACATCCGCGGCTTCATCCTCGACAAGGGCATGCCCGGCCTGACCGCGCCGAAGATCGAAGGCAAGTTCAGCCTGCGCGCCTCCTGCACCGGCATGATCATGATGCAGGACGTGTTCGTCCCCGCCGGCAACATGCTGCCCAACGTCAAGGGGCTGCGCGGCCCGTTCTCGTGTCTGAACAACGCGCGCTATGGCATCTCTTGGGGTGCCCTGGGTGCCGCCGAGTTCTGCTGGCACGCCGCCCGCACCTACACGCTCGACCGCAAGGTGTTCGGCCGCCCGCTCGCCGCCACCCAGCTGGTGCAGAAGAAGCTCGCCGACATGCAGACCGAGATTACCCTCGGCCTGCAATCCGTCCTGCGCCTCGGCCGCCTGATGGACGAAGGCAAGGCCGCGCCGGAGATGATCTCGCTCTGTAAGCGCAACTCCTGCGGCAAATCGCTCGACATCGCCCGCGTCGCCCGCGACATGCACGGCGGTAACGGCATCGTCGACGAGTACCACGTCATCCGCCACGTGATGAACCTGGAAACCGTCAACACCTACGAGGGCACCCACGACGTCCACGCCCTCATCC
>CAIRTN010000140.1 GCA_903881515.1 uncultured Rhodospirillales bacterium
GCGGCATCAAACCTGCCTCGCGCATCTGGCGCGCGACACGGCCTTCGCGCTGGAGCATGGCGCGGACGATTTGCCGTTTCGCTTCAAGCTGTGGTTTGGCAAGGCGTTCGATCTGGCCGGGGCCATCGAGAGTTTCGCCGGTAACGTTAGTCATATTCGAACCATACGTATCTGGTCCATAATACAAAGAAAGTGTTATCTGGTGGTCAGGATCGTAATCTGTATTCAATGACTGTTTGATAAATAAATTCGCTCCGCCAAATAACATTCCAGCATCACCAGTAGTAAAAGTCCAAATTTGTGGATTCCCAACAGTGACTGGAATATCCGTTCCGTTTCCAGGGTTATTTAAATAATAAACAACATCCGCCTGCGCTGCAGGCATTACGATCACATTAGCGACGATTGCTGCCGAAATTACATGAAGAAATTTGACGAAGAATGACGGCGCATCCATAGCTGATCTCCTCGAAGGCCGCTCTGACCTTGAGTTTCACTATAGTTAATCGTTGCACTGCATCATAGTACTCAAGTGTATACGAATGTCTAACAATGCCTCAATGCGTATTTAAGGCAATTCTTCAATGCATCACTGCTGTGTGAAGTACGCTGAGCCTCAAACGAACAGTCGCTATTGCCCCAATCCGCTGCCCTCTCAGGCGGTGGTGCCACATAACGCGAAGAAAGGTCGAACTATTCCGGCTGAGCAATTCGGTCAGCCTGCGCACGGTCGATGCGCGGTGCGGCGCGATCACGCAGGCCAAACGCGAGCGCGGCCTGAATGTCATCGGCCAGCGACCTGCCCAACGCGTCACGCACCTGGCCGAAGCCGATCGGATCAGCGTCCGGGTCCGCCTGACGAATTTCCGCCAGCACTGCAACCACAAAGCCATCCGGCGTCTCGATCATCGTCGGTTCGCCCTGCTTCAGGTTGAACAGCGGATCGATCAGTTGAAGCGGAACGCCCTCGGCCGGGGCGGCACGACCAACCGGCGGCAGAGTGGACACGCTCTGGCCAGCGGCGGCCTCAGACAGCTTCTTGCCGGCCTTCACCGCGGCGAGCACGGCGGCGGCCTCGGCTTCGCGGCCGTGGCGTACGGTGTCGCGCGTCCAGTCCTCGCGCACCTGATCGGCGACCTCGGTCATCGGCCGGGGGGCCGGGGCGACGATGTTGCCGACGGCAATGGCGTAATAGCCCTGCGGCGCGGCGGGATCGCGCGGCGCGTCGATCAGATGCGGCGACTCACCCTGTTTGGCGCGGAAGGCCTCGACCAGCAAGGCGGCGCGCAGTGCGTCGCCGCCGGGCAGAACGACGGGCTTGCCGTCCTTGTCCAGCCCGGCCGAATCAATGGTCACGGTGACCACAGCGGCCCCAAGATCGGGCGGCAGGTCGGCAAGACGGGCGCCACCGGCGATGGCGTCGTCGAGCTTGTTGGCGCGGCTGTCGATCAGATCCGCGGCCTTTTCCATCTGCAGTTGGGCACGCAGCGCGGACGCAGCCTGCTCGAAAGTCTTGTTGCCACCGCCAGTGATGCCCGTGACCTTCAGCACATGCCAGCCGAGCGCGCTTTTCACCGGTGCCGGAACGGTCGAGGGTGGGGCGTTGAACACCGCTTCCGCCAACTCCGGGGCGGGGAACTCATCGCGCGTGGCGTCACTGATCTCAACCGGAGCGTCGCCGTCGGCCTGGGCCTTCTTCTGCATCTCGGCCCAGTCGGTGCCGCTGATCCAGGCGGTGGCGAGTGCCTTGGCGCGCTCGGCGTCCTGAGTAAGAATCACCTGCACCGAGCGGCGCTCGGCCTGCTGCATCGCGGCCTTGTTGGCCTCCCACGCGGCCTGCAGATCGGCGTCGGTGATCTGCACGTCCTTGGTGACGGTATCCAGCGCCAGAACGGCGGTTTCGATGGTGCGGTATTCGCGGGTGGAATAGAGGTCCTTGTGGTTATCGTACCAGCGCGCCTGCTGCGCCTCGGTGGGCGCGTCCGGCTTCGGGGCGGTGAGGAACGGGAAATTCACCACCTCGGCAACGCGGGCTTCGTGCTGGAAGGAGAACACGGCGCGGGTCAGCACGTCCGGGCTGCTGGTGCCGGCGCGTACGGCGCCAAGCAACTGGCGCTGCGTCAGTTCGCCGCGCATCAGGGCGAGGAACCGGGACTCGCTGTAGTTGTTGTTCCGCAGCACGGTCTGGAACATGTCTCGGCTGAAGGCGCCATCCCCGCCCTTGAACGCCGGAAGCTCGAACACGGTCTGCCGTAGCGCATCATCGGGCATCACCAGACCCATGCCGGTGACGGCGTTTTCCATCGCCGCCTGCACGATGACACCCTGCAGTGCCTGCGCCGCCACGGCCTTCTTGATCTCGGGTGTCGGGTCGATATTTGTGCCCAGTGAGCGCGAAACCTGCGCCAGCTGGCGGGTGTACGCTTCCTGCACCTCGGGCATGTAAATGTTCCGGCCGCCGACGATGGCGACCGCGGGGTCGGAGGTGAGCATGCGCAGCACGTCGCTGCCGACGCCCCAGGCGACGAACACGCCGACGAGCAGCATAAAGAAGCCGCGCGCGGCCCAGGTCCCGAGGAAGTGGCGGAAAGCAGAAATCATGGTCGCAAATCCCGTGGCGGAAGGCCGCGCACCATAGGGAAGGGCATCGCCATTTGCCAGGGGCGCAATTTACCGCGGGTTGGCAGCGGGTTTGGCAGGTTGTAGGAGGCGTGCCAGACAGGGAGGCGGACATGCAACTGATCGCGGGCAACTGGAAGATGAATGGTTCGGTGGCGCTGGCCGAGGCCATCGCGACGCCGCTGGCCGCCGCCGCCGACGGGCTGGCATGCGAGCTACTGGTATGTCCGCCGGCCACCGTGCTGGCCTGGACCGCGCAACTGTTGCATGGCTCCAAGGTGATGGTGGGCGGCCAGAATTGCCACGCCAAGGCATCGGGCCCCCATACCGGCGACGTCTCCGCACCGATGTTGAAGGATGCCGGAGCGGCTTGGGTGATCCTGGGCCATTCCGAGCGGCGCGCCGATCATGGCGAGAGCGACGCGGTGGTGCGGGCGAAGGCCGCGGCCGCAACAGCGGCCGGGCTGCAGGCGATCATCTGCGTCGGCGAGACCGAGGCGCAGCGCCTGGCCGGGCAAGCCGAGGCGGTGGTGGCAGCACAACTCGAAGGCAGCCTGCCCGACGGATTCGCCGGCGTGGTGGCCTATGAGCCGGTCTGGGCGATCGGCACCGGGCGCACCGCCTCCGAAGCCGACGTGGCGGCGATGCATGCACATGTCCGCGCGGTGCTAGTACGGCTGCTCGGCGAGGGCGGCGCCGGTATGCGCATCCTCTACGGCGGCTCAGTGAAGGCGTCGAACGCGGCGTCGCTGATGGCGGTGGCCAACGTCGGCGGGGCCCTGGTGGGCGGCGCCAGCCTGGATGCCGCAGATTTTCTGGCGATCGCACGGGCCGCCGGCTAACGGCGGGTTTGCTTTTTGCACCAAGGCGGCTAGAAGGCGGGCCATGAACACTGTCCTGTTGATGATCCATCTGTTCGTCACCATCGCGCTGATCGGCGTGGTGCTGATCCAACGCAGCGAAGGCGGCGGGCTTGGTATCGGCACGTCACAGGGCATGGGAAGCTTCATGTCCGGCCGCGGCACGGCAAACCTGCTGACGCGGACCACGGCGATCCTGGCGACGATCTTCTTCGCCATGTCGCTGGCGCTGGCGCTGATGAACCGCGGGGCGGGGACGCAGACGCGCTCGCTGCTGGATACGCCGGCGGCTTCGGCTCCGGCAGCGCCGCCGACGACGAAGGTGCCGACGAATTAAGGAAGGCAAGGCTTCTTTTTTATAAAAAAGAAGCAAAAAATTTCCTTCGTTAAGTCAGTTTAGAACAGCAACTACCGCGGATACGACCAGGGCGAACGCCAGGGTCAGGTTGGCGATGCGCGAGATCCTGGGGTTTTGCAGGAAGCGCGACAATGTGGCGCCGGCCAGCAGCCAGAAGACGTGGATCAGCACAATCATCGCGGTGAGCACGCCGATCTTGGCCAGCGCGTCCGGCAGGCTGTGGCCGGCGATCAGCGTGGTGCCGGCGAAGACCGCGGCGATGGCCAGATAGGCTTTCGGGTTGGCGACGGCGAGCAGGTAGCCGCCGCCGAAGGCCGGGGCGGATACGGCTGAGGTGCTGGAGTCCAGCGGCGGCGCGGTGGCAATCTTGTAGGCAAGCAGCAGGATATAGGCGGTGGACGCGGTGGCGAGCACAATGGCGCCGTAGGGGATCGCCAGCAGCAGGCCTACCACGCCGATCGAGATCAGCAGCAGCACCGTGGTCGTCCCGGCGATCAGCCCTGCCACATAAGCCAGCGAGCGCCGCACACCATAAGCCGCCCCCATCGCCGTAGCACTGATGGTGGACGGCCCCGGACTCCCCATAATGGCCAGGGAAGCCAGGATGAGTGCCAGGTAGTGCTCCATTATCTTCCTTTCGATGGAAGTTCTTTGGTTCTTTTGTTCACAAAAGAACCGCTTCTTTACTCATTCACCAGATCCAGCGGATAAAACGGCCGCGTCACCTTGGTAAACGGAATCCGCCGCATATTGGCGCAAGTCGGTCCCGGCGTATCGGCGATGAAAATACGAGCCGCAATCGGCGTGTAAGACACCCGGAAGTGGCTGGGCGATTTCACGAACACCAGCGCCGCGCGAGCCGGGTCGAGTCCCACGGAGTGATGCAGCGCGAGGTCCCATTCCAGATGCGGGATCGAGCGCAGGTTGAGCCGGATATCGCCGATCGCGAGCACCACGGTGAGGCCCATTTCCCCGGTCATACCGTTCGCGCCGGGGCCAGTGAAGATATAGGTACCGTCGCTGATGGTGCGGACCTTGGCGGTGATCGTCAGTGGGCGGCCGAGGCCGGAGTGCTTATGGCCGACCGCCAACGTTACGGTAGCGCCGACCTCGGCCCGCGCGGCCTCGGCGGCGGCTTCGGCATCGCACATGGTGCAGATCGAGATCCGGCCGGCGCGGTCGGCGCCAGCGGCCAACAAGGCGGCGAGCACGGCGGTGCTGTCGGCCGCCGATCCGCCGCTGGGAGTGTCGCCTGCGTCGGAGGCGACGGTGAGGCCATCTGAGGCCAGTGCGATGCGGATGACATCGTCGAGCGGCGTCAAGTTGGGTTCGAAATCGGCGCGGCGGGCCCAGGCCATACCGGCGAGGGCATCGGCGGCATCCTGTGCAGCCTGGGTGTCGGCATCCGCGCAAACCAAGGCGGCGAAGCCGAGATCGGCGACGTCAAGCCAGGGCTGCACCGGAAACAGCGAGGCGTGCAGGATGTGGCCGTCGGCCTCCATGCCGCGGCCAGCGGCGACGATGTCGGCCAGCGGCGGCGCGGTGGTGCGGGCGGCGTCGGGGCTGGTGACCATGTGTTTCTTGGCCAGCGCCATCACCGGGCGAACACGGCCGGCCAGCCAGTCGAGCAGCAGGCGCGCGGTGCGAACGCCGGTCTCGTACATGTCGATATGCGGGTATTCGCGGTAGCCAATATAGGCAACATCGGACTGGATCATCGCCGCTGTGATGTGGCCATGCAGATCGAGCGAGACCGCAATCGGGATGCCGGGCCCGACGACGGCACGCACGCGGCGGACGATCTCGGCCTCCGAGTCGGGCTCGTCCTCCAGCACCATGGCGCCGTGCAGGGCGAGCAACACGCCATCGACCGGCAGCACGGCGCGCAAGCGATCAAGGATTTCGCCGAGCAGGATTTCGAAGCTGGCGCGCTCGACGGTGCCGGAGGCCATGGCCATGGTGGCGAGCAGCGGCAACGGGGTGGCGCCGGCTTCAGCCAGCAAATCAAGGAAGCCGGGAACCTCCAGCTTGGCATTGCCGAAGGCGGTGAGGATGTCATCGCCGCGATAGAGGTACTGGTCCTCGAAGGTCTTCACCGTCGTGGTGAACGGCACGAAGCTGTTGGTTTCCTGCTTGAGTTCCGCAATCGCGATCCGCATCGCCAGCCCCCTCGGTTTTGGCTGAGTGTACAGGGTTTGCGGCGCGCGGCCAGTTGCCCGGTGCGAGGGTGCGGGGGAGGCTGGCGAAAATCGAAGGAGGAATGCCATGCCTGTTGTGTCCGCGGAAAAGCTGCGCGAGATCGGCGAGGCGCTGATGGTCGCCGCCGGGGTGCCGGCGGCGGAGGCAGCGACGGTGCTGCGCCATTGCGTCGATGCCAACCTGGTCGGGCATGACAGCCACGGCATCATCCAGATCCCAAGCTATATCGACCGGATCAAGGCCGGCCATATCGTGCCGGGCGCGCCATGGCAGATCGTGCAGGAATCGGCGACCACGACTGTGGTCGATGGGCATTGGGGGCTGGGCTACGTCGTCAACGAACGGGCGATGAAGCTGACGATCGAGAAGGCGAAAACGTCGAATGTAGCGGCGGCGACGGTGTTCCGGCAGAGCCATATCGGGCGGCTGGCCAGCTATCCGCTGATGGCGGTGGAGGCCGGGATGATCGGGCTGATCACCGCCGATAGCGGGCGCTCGCCGAAGCACGTGGCGCCGTTCGGCGGCGCCGAGGCGCGGCTGGGCACCAATCCGATATGCATCGCGGTGCCGTCCGAACTGGAGGGACCGTTGTTCCTGGATATGGCCACCTCGGCGGTGGCAGCCGGCAAGGTGTCATTGGCCGCCGCACGCGGACAGCCGATCCCCGAGGGCTGGGTGGTCGACAAGCACGGCAAAAACACCACCAACCCGAATGACTGGCGCGCCGGCGGCGCGTTGCTGCCGCTGGGCGGCAGCGAGGGCTATAAAGGTTACGGCTTGGCGGTGATGGTCGAGATCCTCTGCGGGCTGCTGACAGGCCTAGGCTTCGGCGTCGAGGCCAGCGGCCGGCACAATGACGGGGTGTTCATGGCCGTGTTCAACGTCGCCGCGTTCCGCTCGCTGGCCACGTTCAAGGCCGAGGTGACGGAGTTCGCGCATTATTTGAAGGCAACGCCGCCCAGCGAGGGCAGCCCGGGAGTGTACTACCCCGGCGAACTTGAGCATCTGCGCGCGGTGGACCGCCGGCGGGATGGCATCTCGGTCGAGGATGCGACCTGGAAGAAACTGGCTGCGTTAGCGGCGGAATACGGCGTTTCGAGCGTGATGGGCTGACGCCCTCCCCCCGGCGCACGCGCCGGGGAGAACGCGATCCTACGACTTCGGATGCAGGACGAGTTTCTGCACCCGCCAGTTCAGCAGTTCGGCGACCCAAAGCTCGTTTTCCGACGGGCAGGCGATTTCGTGGATCCAGCCGAATTGCTTCATCTGCTTGCCGGCGCTGCCGAGCACGCCGAGCACTTTGCCATCCAGCGACAGCTTGTAGACGCGGCCGGGATAGGAGTCCGCAACATACAGGAACTGCTTCGGCCCCGGGGTGATGCAGACCGCCCAGGGCGAGCCGGGGGCCATGGTCTGCGGCGTTCCGGCCGGCAGCGGCAGGTTGGGCTTGTTGCCGATCGCCGGCCGCGCGTTGGGGTCGTACGGCACGTCAATCGTGATCACCCGCAGCAGCTTGCCCGCGGTGTCAAACACCTGAATGCGGCGGTTGCCGCGGTCGGCAACGTAGACATTGTCCTGCGCATCGATGGCGATGCTGTGCGGAGTGTTGAGCTGTCCGGGCTCGCTACCGGGCGTACCGAACGAGCCGACCCAGTTGCCTTTCGCATCTGCCTTGGCGACGCGGGAATTGATGTAGCCGTCGCTGATGTAGACGTTGCCGGCGCGGTCCCAGGCCATGTCGGTCACCTGACGGAACAAGCCATCGACTGGCGGCAGCGGCGGCTTGGGGTGCTTCAGCGGCTCGGTGCTTTCATCCGATGCCTCCTGCTTGCGGCCGAACACCATGGTCACCTGCGCATCGCGGTTGAAGCGGATCACCATGTCCGAGCCCTTGTCGGCCACCCAGATGTTCTGCGCGGCGTCGATCCGCACGGCATGGGCGAAGGACCAGGCGTAGAGATTGTGGCCGATCTCGCGGACGAACCTGCCGTCGGGCTTGAATTCCAGCAGTTGCGCTGCGGCCGCGGCGTAGGCAGGGCCGTTGGTGTTGCCACGGCTGAAGACATAGACATGCTTCTGCCCATCGACGGCGACACCGGCGACTTCGCCGAGGTACATGTTCGCTGGCAGCTTCAGCGGGTTTGGAACGGAATCGAACGGTATTTCAGGCACCTGCGCCATTGCCGGACCGGCGGCCATGGTGCCCAGCATCAGCAGTCCCGCCACACGTGCGAACATGCATCCCTCCCTTGATTTTTGTGATCGATATTGAGCGGCCGGCCGGCGGTGTTGTCAAACTTGACGCTAACCGCTCAAGCACCGCTAGATCGGCGCTCGGTTATTGTGAGGAGTTTGGCATGGCAGGGTTGCGCTGGATCGCGTGCGCGATGCTGTTTGCATTGCCGTCCTGGGCGCAGCCGACGGAGCAGAGCCTGGCCGAGGCCGCGCGGTTTGGCGCGCTGGCGACCTTGGCGCCGTTATGCGACCTGCGCGACGATGCCTGGGCCGGCGATCTGCGGCAGGCGATGATCCAGTCTGCGACGGGGGCCGATGTGCATGACGAGGTGGCCTTGCTCGCAGCACCTGGCAGCGATCTGGCAACGGCGGCATTGGGCTATGCCGATGTCGAGGCGCTGGAGAGTTTCGCCGAGGAGTCGCCGCAGAAAACCTGTGCAGCACTACGTAGCAATCCCGATCTGCCTGGAGCGGATGCCCGCGTGCAAGCCTGGCGCGCGCGCAAGCTGAGCGGACGGCCGTTGGGCTGACCCCTCTTGTTGCACGCGGCACAGCAGTGCTTTGCTGCGATGGAGACGCTCGGGGAGGCTAGCCATGAATAGAACCACGCGCCGGCAGTTGCTGTCGGCCAGCGCACTTGTTGCGCTGACGGGGACTGCCTTCGGGCGCAGCTTCCGCAATGGGCTGCCATGGTCGCCGAACGAGGCCTATCCGCCGAGCCCGATCACCCCAAGGGCGTGGCAGTTCTTCAGCCCCGACGAGGTGGCAGCCGTCGATGCCATCGTTGACCGGCTGATCCCTTCCGATGACCTCGGCGCCGGCGGACGTGAGGCGGGCTGCACCGTGTTCATCGACCGGCAATTGGCCGGGCCCTACGGCGTGCATGACGGGCTTTATATGGACGGCCCGTTCCCGCCCAACCCGCTGCCGAGCCAGGGACTGCAATCGCCGGTGACGCCGCGCCAGCAATACCGCCAGGGCCTGGCCGCGCTGTCGGCGTATTGCAAGGCGACCTATGCCGGACGGGTGTTCGCCTCGTTAAGCCATGAGGAGCAGGACGCGTTGCTGACCGCGATGGAGAAGGGCGAGGCGAAGCTGCCTGGCTATGATGGCCGCAGCCTGTTTGCCGCGATCTACGCCAACACCATTGAGGGCTATTTCGCTGACCCGGTCTATGGCGGCAATCGCGATATGGTCGGCTGGAAACTCGTGGGCTTCCCCGGCACCCGCTACGACTACCGCGATGTGATCGACAAGCCGAACCAGCCCTACATGCTGCCGCCGGTGGCGATGCAAGGGCGGCCGGCCTGGGGGCAACTGCCATGAGCCGCCGTCTGCCGCGCAAGGCTGTGGTGATCGTGGGGCTGGGCTGGACCGGCTCGATCATGGCCTATGAACTGGCGAAAACCGGGTTGGATGTGGTGGCGATCGAGCGCGGGCCGTGGCGCGACACCGCGAGCGATTTCAACATCGGCACCGCCGCCGACGAGCTGCGCTACGGTATCCGGCTCGACCTGTTCCTGCGCACCAAGCAGGAGACCATCACTGCGCGTAACAACATGTCGCAGACCGCGCTGCCGATCCGCCGCTGGGGCGCGTTCCTGCCGGGCAACGGCGTGGGCGGCGCCGGGGTGCACTGGAACGGCCAGACCTGGCGCTTCCTGCCCGACGATTTTCGCATCCGCAGCCACATGATCGAGCGCTACGGCGAGAAGATCATGCCGGCCGACAACACGATCCAGGACTGGCCGGTGAGCTACGACGAACTGGAATCGTCGTACGACCGGTTCGAGTATCTGGCCGGGATTTCCGGCAAGGCCGGCAATCTGCGCGGCCAGATCCAACCCGGCGGTAACCCGTTCGAGGGCGCGCGCATGCGCGAATTCCCCACGCCGCCGCTGAAACAGGGCTACGCGCAGGACCTGTTCACCAAGGCGGCGGCGGAGAAGGGTCTGCATCCATTCCCGCGCCCCTCGGCCAACATCTCGACCGCCTATACCAACCCCTATGGCTGCAGCATGGCACCCTGCACCTATTGCGGATTCTGCGAGCGGTTCGGTTGCGCCAACTACTCGAAATCCACGCCGCAGACCTGTGTGCTGCCGGTGCTCATGCGCGAACCTACCTTCGAGGCGCGCACGGAATGCGAGGTCACCAAGGTCAACCTGTCGGCCGATGGCAAGCGCGCCACCGGCGTGACCTATGTCGATCGCAACGGCGAGGAATGGGAGCAGCCGGCGGATCTGGTGCTGCTCTGCGCCTATGGGTTGTTCAACGTGCGTATGATGCTGCTGTCCGGCATCGGCAAGCCGTACGACCCGAACCGCAACGAAGGCGTGGTCGGCCGCAACTACGCCTATCAGTGTGGCGGTGGCGCGACCGGGTATTTCGAGGATGCCAAGTTCAACCCGTTTGCCGCCGCCGGGTCGCTCGGGGCAGCGGCCGATGACTACAACAGCGACAATTTCGACCATGGCGGCCTCGGCTTCGTCGGCGGCGGGTCGATGACCTGCGCTTACACCAACGGCCGGCCGATCGCCTATCACCCAGTGCCGCCGGGCACGCCGAACTGGGGCAGCAAGTGGAAGCGCGCAGTGCGCGACACCTATCAGCGTGTGGCCAATGTCGGCGTGCAGGGCAGCGTGATGAGCTATCGCGGCTGCTACCTCGACCTCGACCCCACCTACAAGGACCCGCTGGGCCGGCCGCTGATGCGGATGACCTTCGACTACCAAGACAACGAGCGAAAAATGTCGGCCTGGATGTCCGAGCGCAGCAACGAGGTGGTGAAGGCGATGGGCGCGAAGCAGACCCAGATGAGCCGGCTGAACGGCCCGTGGTCGGTGGTGCCCTACCAGACCACGCATAATACCGGCGGCGCAGTGATGGGTAGCAATCCGAAGACCAGCGCGGTGAACCGCTACCTGCAATCCTGGGACGTGCCGAACGTGTTCGTGATGGGCGCTTCGGCCTTCCCGCAGAACGCCGGCTACAACCCGACCGGCACAGTGGGCGCGCTGACCTACTGGGCGCTGGATGCGATCGTGGGCCAGTACCTGAAAAACCCTGGCGCGCTGGTGCAGGCATGAGCGCGCGGTGGGGATGGCTCGCCGGCTTCCTGCTGCTGGCGGGCAGCGCCTGGGCGAGCGAGGACAACTATGTGGCGGCCACGCGCGGCCGGGCGCTGGCGATCGCCGGTGACTGCATCGCGTGCCACACCGCGCCGGGCGGCGTGCCGTTCGCCGGCGGATTACCGCTCGAAACGCCGTTCGGCACGATCATGACCCCGAACCTGACCCCCGACGAGGCGACCGGCATCGGCCGATGGACGGTGGACGATTTCGCCCGCGCGATGCACGAAGGCGTCCGCCCCGACGGGCGGCAACTTTATCCGGCCTTCCCCTACCCGTTCTACACCAAGGTCGCCCGCGCCGATGTCGAGGCAATCTACGCCTATCTGCGCACGCTCGATCCGGTGACCAGCCGCGTCGATCGCGACACAATGCCGTTCCCGTTCAACATCCGCGCCGCGATGAGCGGCTGGAACAGCCTGTTCTTCACGCCGGGCGCCTTCAAGCCAGACCCACAACGCTCCGAGGAATACAACCGCGGGGCCTATCTGGTTGAGGGCCTCGGCCATTGCGGCGCCTGCCACACACCGCTGAACGCGCTAGGCGCCAACAAGGCAAGCCAGCCATTGCAGGCCAACCGGATCAACGATTGGACCGCCCCGAACCTCACCAACGATGCCCGGCTCGGCCTCGGCTCTTGGTCGGTCGATGAGGTCGTCACCTATCTGCGCACCGGCCGCAACGCGACCGGCCAGGCCAGCGGGCCGATGGGCGAGGTGATCGCGCATTCCACCTCGCAGATGCCGGTGGCCGACCTGCGCGCCATGGCAATCTACCTGAAGGAACGCGGGACCGCGGGCAGTACCGCGCCCTCCCCGTTGCCGGCGAGCGATGCGCGGATGCGCACCGGCGAGGCAATCTTCATCGACACCTGCTCCGCCTGCCACACCAGCACCGGTGCGGGCATCGCCAACATCTTCCCGCGCCTGGCAAAGAACCCGGTGGTGCAGCAGGACGACCCCGCTACCCTGGTGCGTGTCGTGCTGGCCGGCGCCCGCGCAGTGGCAACGGCCGCGGCACCGACCGCCCCGGCAATGCCCTCACTCGGCTACCGGCTCAACGACGAGCAGGTCGCAGCCGTGCTGACCTATGTCCGCAACAGCTGGGGCAATGCGGCCGAGGCGGTCTCGTCCGCCGATGTGCAACGCGTTCGTAAGGTGCTGGTCAGCGGGAAGTAGCTATTTCGTGCGGCGCGCGGCCGGCGGATAGGGCGTGCCGTCCTTGCGCGTATAGCCACCCCCGCCAGGTGCGAGCATGTCGATGTCCGGATAGACGGCGCCGTCGCCCTTGATGCGAGTCCCGACTTCCAACACCAGCACATCGGCGTCGGTCAGGTTGCGCAGGCAATGCCCGTCCGGGTCGGCAGCCTTGAATCCAGCGCAGTCGCCCGGCCGCAGGATCTCGGCGCCGGCATCGGTCACCAGCGTCACCTCGCCCTGCAGCACATAGACGAACTCGTCGGACTCGGTCTGATAATGCCGCTGGCTTGGCCATGCGCCGGTCGGCAGCCGCAGCAGGTTCACGCCGAACTGGGTCAGCCCGGCTGCATCGCCCAGCCTGGTGCGCGCGCGCGTCAGGCAGGGTTCGTCATAAGGCGGCGGATACAGCGTGCCGACGAGCGGCGCGAGAGCGGCGGGGTCGATCTTTTTCGACATGTTATGCCCAGTCTCCGATGGCGGCCTTCGGCAGACCGAGGTTTTCACGCAACGTGGTGCCGGCATAGCCCTGATGATACAGGCCGCGGCGCTGCAACTCCGGCACCACGTGGTCAACGAAATCCACGTAATTGCCCGGCACATGCGTCGCCGCGATGACGAACCCGTCACAGGCCCGCGCGGCAAACTGCGCCTCCAGCCCGTCGGCCACCTCCTTCGGCCCACCGACGATCGCGCCGTGCGGCCGGGCGCGGCCACTGAAGGTGATGAAATCACGCACCGTCGGGTTCGCCTTGCCACTGGCCTTCAGCACCCGGTCACGCATCGTCTGCAACCCGGAGATCGAGGCCAGCTCGACATCGGAAAACGCCTCGTCCATCCCCTTCGTCGCGAAATCGAAATTCAGCGCTTCGGACAGCAACGACAGCGCATCGATCTCCAGTGGGAGGGTTTCGATCAGCGCCATCTTGTCCTCCGCCTCCATCTTCGTCGCCGCGGCGACGGTATAGGTCAGGTTGCAGATGTTCACATGATCCGGATTGCGCCCACAGGCGGCGACCTCGTCCTTCAACTGCTTATAGACCGCCTGCCCCGCCGCGACGGAGGGCACCGAGGAGAAGATCAGCTCCGCCCAACGCCCGGCGAACCGCCGCCCGCGCCCGGACTGCCCGGCCTGCATGATCACCGGATGGCCCTGCGGCGAGCGCGGCACGGTGAACGGGCCGCGCGACTTGAAATGTTCCCCCCTATGATTCAGCCGACGCACCTTGTGCCCGTCGCCGAACCGGCCGGTGGCCTTGTCGACGATGATCGCGTCATCGTCCCAGCTATCCCAATGCCCCAGCACCACTTCCATGAACTCGTCGGCGCGATCGTAGCGCAGGTCGTGCTCCAACACCGCGTCGCGCCCCATGTTCAGCGCCTCGCCGTCGTTCAGCGAGGTGACGACGTTCCAAGCCGCGCGCCCGCCGCTCAACAGGTCCACGGTCTGGAACTGCCGTGCGACATGGAACGGCTCGTAATAGGTGGTCGACGCGGTCGAACCCAGGCCGAGCCGCGTGGTGACCATCGCCATCGCCATCATGCAGGCCACCGGGTCCATCTTCACCACCCGGATGCCATTCTCCACCGCATGCACATGGTCGTCGCCGTAGCGATCAGGCATCGACAGCCGGTCGTCAAAAAATGCCAGGTGGAACTTGCCACGCTCCAGCGTGCGCGCGATCTCCTGGTAATAATCAGCGCTGGTGAAGTCGGTACGGCTGGCAGGATGGCGCCACGAACTCGCAAGATTCGTGCAGTTCTGCGCCTGCAGGAACCCCACCATCACCATTTTCCGATCCATCAGCCGTTCCCCTGCGTGTTTCCCACATTGCAGCATGCGCCCTGTCCGGCCGCAATCTTCCGCCCCGCTGATGTTCCTTCTTGACGGGACACCATTCGATTTGCGTTCATTGTCATTGATGGGGCAGATCGTCAGCCTTCCGAAGACGCATGATGACACGTTGTGGGCGGTCGTGGCTTCGGCTGGGCGCAAGCAGCGGGTCGCCGAGATTTTCGCCAACCGCACCGCCGCGCTGGCGGACATGAACTGGCGCCAGCAGCAGGTCTCGGCCTACGCCGGGTTCCTCGCCCGGCTCGGCCAGCCGGAACCCCGCTATTCCGTCACCCCGATCCGCAGGGCCGACCTCCCACGCGCCTGGAAGCCCCTGCCCGCGCTCGGCTTCCTGCGCGGGCAGTTCGCCTAGGCCAGGCCGCACTACCTGCGGCGCAGGGTCCAGAAATCCGTCGCCACCGCCGGGTCCAGCGCCGCCGCATACGGCATCCAGAAATGCCCGCCCTCCTGCACCCCCGGCCCCCAGGAATTGCGGATCAGCAACGCCTGCCGCCGGTCGTCATACCCCACCGCCGCCACCGCATGTCCGCCCAGTACCGCCTCTCCCGCGCGCGGCACCGGCATCACCCGCCGCCACCGCCCGTTGCGATCCCTGAAGCTGGCATGGGCATAAAACCCGAACGCCACCGGATACCCATCCGCCAGGCACGATTTCAGCGCACGCGCCTCCTGCGCCAACCGGAACGGCACCACCGCGGCCGGATGGCCCGCCGGCGGCGGCAACACCGGCGGCGCCCGATGCCCAAACCGCGCCTGCGCCCCGCGCCCCGGCACCGGCCGGTAGCGCCATTGCGCCTCCCCCACCACGCCCGACTGCATCAGCCCCGCCACCGCATGGCGCAGCATCGCCCCGCTATCGAACGGCAAGGTGCCGCGCTCCCGCCGCGCCAACCAGTAAAGCGCCAGCCGCGACACCATCACCCCCGGCCGCAGCACCCACAACGCCGCGCCCAGAGCATGCGCCGTGCAACTCTGGATCGCCCCCTGATTCCACGCCGCCGGCAGTTTCCCCCGCAAATCCTTGTGCACCGGCAGCACCACATGCTCGGCCGGCCGAGGGTGAAACGGCGCGACATCATGCTCGCCGTCCGGCACCCAACCGCGCGCATGATGCCGCGCATGCATCAGCCCACCGCCACCATCGCCACCGTCTGCGCCGCCAGCTCCGCCAGGTCGATCGCCACCCCCAGCCCCGGCCCATCCGGCGCCCGCACGTACCCGCCCCCCGTCCGCAGCGGGTCCGGACAGATATCGCGCACCAGCGAATACCCGGTCATGTAGAACTCCGCCCCCAGGCTGCAATTCGGCAACGTCGACAACAAATGCACCCCCGCCGCCGCCGCGATCCCGCCCTCCCACAGCGTGCCGCCATAGCTCGGCATCCCCGCCGCCGCCGCGATCGCATCGATCGCCCGCGCCGGCCCGAACCCGCCGCATTTCATCAGCTTGATCGACACGCAATCCGCCCAGCGCTCGCCCGCCGCCCGCAGCATCTCCACCGGCGAATACACGCTCTCATCGGCCAGCACCGGCGCATCCAGCGCCGCCGCCAGCCCGGCCAGCGCCGCCTCCTGCCCGCGCGGGATCGGCTGCTCGATAAACGTCGGCGCGAACCGCTCGACATCGCGCAGCTTGCGCAGCGCATCGAACACCGCAAGCCCCTGGTTGTAATCCACCCGCAGGTCCAGCCCCTCCAACCCTTCCCGCAACCGCTCCAGCCGCCGCAGATCCTCGCGGTGCTCCAGATACCCGGTCTTCACCTTCAACACCCGATGCCCGCCGGCAAACATCTCCTGCGCCCGCGCCAGGTCCGCGTCGAAATCCGGATTGGCGATCGAGAACGACAGCGCCAGCGCGTCGCGCACCTTGCCGCCCAGCAGCGCATACACCGGCACCCCGGCCCGCTTGCCCGCGATATCCCACAGCGCCATGTCCACCGCGGCCTTCGCCTCGTGATGCCCCGCCAGCCCCTCCAGCCCCGCCATGCACGCCGTGATCCCCGCCGGGTCCGCGCCAATCAGATGCGGCGCGATCTCCGCCTCCAGCGTCGCCAGTGTCCCCCGCGCCACGTTGCCGAACGGCGCCCACGGTGCGGCCTCCCCCCACCCCTCCAGCCCGTCCCGCGTCAGCACCCGCACGATCACCCGCTGCACCACCAGCGACACATGCCCCGAGCCATGGCTGCGCGCACTCTTCACCTGGTTTTCGATCAGCCGCAGCTCGATCCGCTCAATCGCATCTTTTTCCATCCCGAATCCCTACCATCGCGCCGCCGTCGCAAACAATGTCTTGCGCGACAGCCCGGCCGGCGAGATGTATTGTGCCTAGAACAACCATGCTCGCAGGGGAGCCTCATATGACCATCCGGACACCGTTCGCCGGCCTGACCCGCCGCACCGCCCTCGCCGCCGGCGCGGCCACCCTCGCCGCCCCACTCGTCGCCCGCGCCCAGGCCGCTTCGGTCAAGGTCGGCGTCATTCACCCCGTCACCGGCG
The DNA here is from genome assembly GCA_903881515.1 of uncultured Rhodospirillales bacterium. Classification (GTDB taxonomy): domain Bacteria; phylum Pseudomonadota; class Alphaproteobacteria; order Acetobacterales; family Acetobacteraceae; genus CAIRTN01. The sequence goes on from CAIRTN010000140.1 coordinate 16,949, forward strand.
CGCTCGCCTTCTCCGGCACCCAGTGCCGCCTCGGCGCCACCATGGCCATCGCCGACATCAACGCATCAGGCGGCATCAAGTCGATGGGCGGCGCCAAGCTCGAAGCCCTGCTCGGCGACGCCCAGGGCCGCGCCGAAATCGCCGCCTCCCTGGTCGATCAGATGGCCGAAGCCGGCGCGTCCGGCTTCACCGGCTGTTTCGCCAGCCCCCTCGGCCTCGCCGCCACCACGGCCGCCGCCAAATACAACATCCCCTTCTCGATCGACTCCGGCATCGTCGACAGCATCACCACCCGCGGCCTGAAGAACGTCTTCCGCTTCTTCCCCAACCTGTCCATGACCATCGGCGGCGCCATGCCCGCGCTTGACTCCATCAACAAAAAAGCCGGCTCGCCCGCCAAATCCGCCGTCATCGTGCATGAAGACGGCGAGTTCGGCACCAACACCGCCAAGGCCCAGGCCGCCGCCCTCGGCTCCATCGGCATCGAGGTCAAGGAACTCCTGCCCCACGCCACCCCCACGCGGGACTTCACCAACATCGTCCTGCGCATCAAGTCGCTGAAGCCCGACCTGGTGATGATCTCCAACTACCAGAACGAATACGGCCTGCTCGCCCGCACCCTGGTGCAGCAGCGCGTTGACCTCGTCGCCACCTATTCCGTGCTCGGCGGCGGCTTCAACCTGAAATTCGCCAAGGAAGCGCCCACCGTCGCCGAGAACATGATGGACTTCAACCACTGGTACAACGTGAAAGACCCCCGCTCCGCGGTCTTCCGCAAAAAGGTCGAAGACAGCGGCAACTTCATGACCTTCGAAGTCCCGTTCGGCTACTTCGCCATCAAACTCCTCGCCGATGCCTGGGAACGCGCCGGCTCCACCGATAAGGAAAAGACCATCGCCGCGCTGGAATCCAGCACCTTCTCCGACCACTTCATGCCCTACGGCCCCACCAAATTCGTCAACGGCCAGAATCAGGCCGCCCAGGCCGTCGCCCTGCAATTCCAGAAAGGCGACATGGAAGTCGTCTGGCCGGACGCCTTCGCGTCGAAGCCGCCCGTGTTCCCGCGGCCTAAGGCCTGATCCGACAGAGAGGTAAGGTATAAGGCAAGGCCAGGGGCTCTGCCCCTGGACCCCGCAAGGGGACGGCGATCCGCTTCGCGGCTCACCCCCCTTGCCCCCACCTCCATAAGCCAGAGCACCAACATACGTGCAGCGGCGAAGCCCAAAGTTCCGTTATGGCTCCGCCATGCGTACGCCCACAGACCACGCACGCATCAGCCGCCAACGCGGCTCGTATTTGTCAGGATTTTTTACAGAATTTTTAAACGCAACGATTCGGCGAATAAAACAATACAAAATATCAGGCACTTGATTTTGTGGCATCAAAATTGCTTATGCAACGAAATCTTCCCGCATCGGGCGGGAATGGAATCGGAAGCAGCCAACCATGCAGACCTCGCGCCTCTTTGCACCGGTGTTGACCCGGTTGCTCGCAACCGCAGCCCTCCTCGTCACCGCCAGCACCGCCCAGGCCGCGATCGTCTCCGGCACCATCACCGGCACCATCATCGATCCCTACATTGGCGCCGGCGGCTTCGCCCCCGCGCAGGTTGACACCCAGGGCTTCTTCGGTGCGGCCGGACGCTATGATATCGGCGACACCCTGGTCATGCACTACAGCTACAACACCGACCACATGACGAAGTCCACCCAGTTGTACAGCGGCTCGCTCGAGTTGGTGCAATACAAGCCGGACCTGTCGCTCTTCGCCGCCGGAGATGCCTTCATCAGCTACACGATGAACGGTCACACCATCTCAGTCGACGGCAGCGGCAACCCGAACAACATTGCGTTTTACGCCTTTCAGCACGCTAACAGCACCAGCTACATCTTCCAGAGCGATTCCGCGGCCGGCTACCTCCTTGCCCCGCAGAACTTCACCTCCACCTCCACCTATTCATCCTCGATCCTCGAAACTCCGGTGTCCGGCATCATCGGAACCACGGTCAATCTCTCCCCGAGCCTGAACAACAACGGCGACTTCATGACCATGCAGGTCACCGCCAACACCGGCGAAGTCGTCGTCCCCGAGCCCGCCTCCCTCGCCCTGCTCGGCGCCGGCCTGACCGCCCTCGGCGCCCTCCGCCGCCGCCGCGCCACCGCCCCGGCGGGACAGACTGCGTAATGCATCAAGCGCGTTCACAGGCTGACGAGCCTCCGTCAGC
>CAIRTN010000141.1 GCA_903881515.1 uncultured Rhodospirillales bacterium
AGCTGGCCGGCCCAGGCGCCGATCTGCTTGTTGCCGCCATGGCGCGTCAGCCAGCCATGGCCGGTGGGGAATTTCGGGCGTTCGCGGTTGGGCTTGGAGGTGCGGCCGGGGCGCGGCGGGCGCGGCTTGGGCAGTCTGCCCGCGCGCCATTTCGCGATCAGCGCCAGCAGGTGACGGCGCAGCCGGTTCACACGATGATGGGTACGTTGCAGCAGCCAATCCACAGGCGCCCCCCAGGGGGGGCAGCCGAGGGCTGCGATGGAGGCCAGCAGTTGGGTGAGAAGCCTTTCGATGTATGTCATATGTTTTATATAATACCTTTTATCGTGAAATGCAAGAGAAAAGTTTTGGGTTGGTGTTATTTTTTTGGCGCACGCCGGCGGGGCGAAGGCGGCGGGTGCGCTTCGCTTCCCCGCCCCACGAAGGGGATAGTGCATTGAATTCATATAGTTTTGTGGATCCCTTTTTTACAAAAAGGGACTGCTTACTTCCTGAGAGCAAGGGCCGGCACCGAGATGCCGGCCCCCTTTTTTTGTCAGCCCCAGGCGATCACCGCAACCTCGTGGTCGAGCACTTCGGCCACCGTGAACACCAGGGCGCCGTCCTCGATGCGCGCAGGCACCGTGGTGCCGGCGACGCGAAGCTCGACGGTGGCGGGCGCCGTCCGGCCGGCGAGGGGCAGGCGGACGGTGATCGGGCCGATCGGGATCAGGGTGTCCATCCGCCCGGCGATACGGGAGGTCTGGATGCGGTTGTTGAGATGCAGGATCTGGCGGTTTGCCTGCACGTAGAGGCTGGGGGTGACGCAGCCGCGCGCGCCGTCAAGGCTGACGCAGGGCGTGTCGTTCAGCATCCAGCGCACGGCGCCAGCGAGCATCAGCGCGTGTTCGCGGTTTTCGTCGCGGGCGAAGCAGCGGTCGATGTCGGCGGCGAACCAGACCAGCTTGGCCCCCGAGGCGTGGGTGCGCACCGTGGCGGCCGGGATGTCGGTTTTCGGCACCCGCATCCAGGAGGTCTCCGGCGGGAAGATCGGGAATTCCGGAATCCAGGTTGCCAGCACGTCGACACCTGATTCGACAGTGATGCGCGGCAGGTAGCCGCCAAAGGGGATCACGTCGGTATCGGCGAGGCCGTTGAGCACCGGATGGCGGGTGCCGGTGGCGGCTGGCGCGTTGGCGTCACGCGGGCCAGCGGTGCCGGCGCGCAGTTCGGGCAGCAGACGCAGATAGGTGTGCCGGTTGTAGAGTTCGATGTTGGTGTCGATCGGCTCCCAACTGCCGAGGCTGCCGGCGGCGCGGTGCACGCCGAACAGATCGGCGAGCGCGAAGTCGGTGCGCGGTTCGCCGTGCAGACCGACCTGGCTGGTCTCCCCGGTGGCGATCACCGAGCCGCCAGCGGCGGCGAAGGCGCGCACGGCGTCGGCCTGGCTGTCGGACATCGCGCCGATATTCGGCAGCACCAGCACGCCGACGCGGCCGATGGCGCCAGCGATGTCATCGGCATGGATCGGCAGGTAGGTCAGCCCGGCCTTGTCCAACGCCTTCAGCACGCCGCGATAGGGGTGCTGGGTGCGGTCGTTGGCGGTGTTGATGCTTTTGGTTTCCAGGCTGGTATCCGGCCCGCTCTGGCCGAAATAGTCGTGGTTCTGCTGCGACCAGACCACGCCGACATCGGCCTGTGGCGCGCGGTTGATCAGCACGTCCTCGTTGGCCTTGTACCAGGCGAAGATCGGCGCCGCGGTGGTGTATTGCCGGCGGTCTTCATGGAACGCGCCGATATGGTGCCACCAGGGCTGGATGCCGCCGGCGAAGGCGGCCGAGGACCAGAGCCGGACCTCGGACGGCGCCATGGCGACGACGCGGAAGGAGGGGGCGCCCAGCTGATATTGCGGCATGCTCTCGGGGATCAGACCGTCCCAGCCGAGCAGTTCGTGCAGGCGTTTGCCAGCCTCGGTGTTCTGTTCGAAGCCATCGATGCCGCTGCGGCGCTGATGGTCGAGCATGACGATTTCGGTGCGCTTGAGGATGGCGCGGATGTCGATGAAGCGGTTGCAGTTGGCCAGCACGTCGCCGCTGACCATGCCGCTCCAGACGCAATCCGGCCCGCCGGCGGTGCGGGTGACGCGGTTGTTCAGCTCCCACAGCTCGGTGCGCAGCTCGTAGTTCCAGCGGATCCAGGCGCGGTAGGTCTCGTTGCTCCAATCGGCCTTGCGCGGCAGCGCCAGACCGGTACGCTCGGCAAACTTGGTGGCGCAGTTGCGGCAGTGGCACATGCGCTCACGCGACATGCCGGGCCAGGAATTGTCGGAGAAGCCATCGGGCCTGTAGCGGCGGATGACCTCTTCCATCACTTTCGGCAGGTACTCGCTGTAATAGGGCGAGTTGATGCAGGTGACGTATTTGTCGGCCTGACGGAAGGGCTTGCCCTCGACATCGACGCAGATCCAGTCGGGATGGGCGCGGTAGAAATCATCGGCGACGCGGTTGCTGTCCATCCGCGCGATGACTTTCAAGCCTTCCTCGCGGGCGGAGGCGACGATGGCGCCGAACAGGTCGGTATCGCCCAGGGCGGTCGCGCGATAGTGCAGCGGCATTTCGGAGGGGTAGTACGCGACGATGCCGCCGGCGTTGACAATCACGCCCTGCACGTTGGTGCGCTGCCAGTGCGCGCGCCACCAGGCGTCGTCATAGCGGGCGGGGTCGAGCTCCACCAGGTTGGTCTGGCCCCAGCGCAGCGCCGTGCGGTACCAAGGTTGCGTGCTCATGGTGTGACGTTCCTTCCGGGGCGATTATTTGCCGTTGAAGTTATGGTAGCGCTGCCATGCAGACCGGTCAATCCGGCGGCGCCAGCAGGCCGTGGCGGTCGGTGCTGCGGCGGGCCATGACCTCGACCCCGAGATCGACCACCCGCGGCCCGGGGTCCTCGCCGGCGAGGCTGGCGCGGATCGCGGTGACGGCCGCCATGCCGTTGCGGTAGCGATGGGTCAGCACACTGGTCAGCGAGGGTTCGGTGGCGTCGGTGAAATCGAGATCGTTGAAGCCGGCAATGCCCATGCGCCGGGGCACCGCAATGCCCTGGGCCGCGCATTCGAACAGCACGCCGAGCGCCAGATTGTCGTTGTTGCAGAACACCGCGTCGATATCGGGGGCCTGTTGCAGGGTGCGGCGCAGCAAGGCGCGGGCGAAGGCCGGGCGGGCGAAATCCAGGATCGGCCGTTCGCCCGGCGTGGCCGCTTCGGTGAACTCGGCCAGGGCGGATTCCGGCAGCGAATGCACCGAAGGCGGCTCGGACAGGCCGGCCTCGGCCAGCGCCTGACGGTAGCCCATCAGGCGGCCCTGCGAGCGGGTGTTCATCCAGCCGCTGAGGAAGGCGATGCGGCGATAACCCTGGGCGATCAGGTGCTCGGTGATCAGGCGGCCGGCACGGGCGTGGGAAAAGCCGATGATGCGGTCGATCGGGTTGTCGCTGAGGTCCATGATCTGCACCACCGGGCATCCGGCCTGGGTCAGCATCTGCCGCGCGGTATCGGTCTGCGCGCAGCCGGAGACGATCATCGCCGCCGGCTTCTGGCGCAGGAACAGGCCGACCAGGCGTTCCTCCTCCGCGGGGTCGTAGCGGGTGTTGCCGACCTGCATCTGCAGATTGGTGCCGGCGAGACCATCATCAATGCCGCGTAGCACGTCAGTGAACGTCGAGTGGGTCAGCGACGGCACCAGCACGCCGATCACATCGGCGTTCTTCGAGGCCAGCGCGCGCGCCGAGAGATTCGGCACGTAGTTCAGCGCCGCGACCGCCGCATCGACGCGCGCCCGCAACGCCGGGGACACCAGATCAGGCGTGCGCAAGGCGCGCGAGGCGGTGATCGCGCCCACGCCGGCACGCGCGGCGACATCGGCGATGGTCGGCCGTCCGTCACTGCGCGATTTGCGCCCTTTGCTCATTGCTTCGCTCTGCACCGCCCTTGACTTGATGAAAACGGTAGCGCTACCGTTTCGATAAGACAAGCGGAGCCGATCAAGCGGTTCCGCCGCCCGCCAGAGGCACTTCATAAGGGAGCCAATCCATGGCCGTGACACGCCGCAGCCTGATGGCCGCAACGCTTGCCGCCGGCAGCATGCCGGCCTTCGCGCAAGGCGCGCCGGACACGCTGATCCTGGCGCTGGCCGCGCGCGGCAACCGCACGCTGGACCCGGCGAACTCGATCCAGGGCTCCGACAACTGGTCGATCATCCATATCCACGACACGCTGGTCGGCTCGCCGAACGGGCGGTTCGCGACCCGGCCGGACGAGTTCGTGCCACAACTGGCCGAACGCTGGGCGATGTCGGCGGACGCGAAGACCTGGACCTTCGAACTGCGCAAGGGCGTGCAGTTCCACAAAGGCTACGGCGAATGCACCGCAGACGACGTGGTGTTCACCTTTGAACGCGCGATGGACCCAAAACAGGCCGGCGACCGCTCGCTGTTCTCCAACATCGCCAGCGTGTCGGCGGCGGACAAGTACCGGGTGGTGATCGCGCTGAAACAGCCGGACCCGCTGTTCCTGTCTGGCACGATCCAGGCCTATGCCGCCTCGATCCTGTCGCGCAAAGCAGTGACCGAGAAAGGCGATGCGATCCAGCGCGACCCGATCGGCACCGGCTGCTACCAGTTCGTCAGCCTGGACCCCGATCCGTCGAAAGGCGTGCTGATGACGGCGAACCCGAATTATTGGGGCGGGGCGCCGAAGATCAAGAATTTCCGGGTGCGCTACATCCTGGACACCACCGCGCGTACGCTCGCCCTGCTGTCCGGCGAGGTGCACATGATCGAAGGGGTGCGCGCGCCGGGCTGGGCGCCGTCGATGCGGCAGCGCAAGCCCGGCCTGCTGTTCGACGTGGCCGCGCCCGGCAGCCTGTTCACCATGAGCTTCAACATGACCCGCAAGCCACTGGACGATCTGCGGGTGCGCCAGGCCTTCGCCCACGCCATCGACCGCGACGCGATCGCCGAAGCCACCGCGCCGATCAGCCGGCGCACCTATGGCATGAACCCGCCCGGCTATCCCGGTGGCCTGACGCTCGCCGAAGTGCCGGAAGCGCTGCGCTACAAGCACGACCCGGCTAAAGCCAAGGCGCTGCTGGCCGCCGCCGGCTACGGCAAAGGCCTCAAGCTCGACGCCTATACCAGCCAGCGCGAGGACTACGCCTCGATCATGCTGATCGTGCAGGAGCAGATGCGGGCGGTCGGCGTGGAAATCGATCTGCAGGCGATCGACCACACCACATTCCACGCCAATAACCGCAAGGACATGAACACGCTGCCGCAGAACTCCAACGCCTATCCGCCGGCGCCGGGGCTGCCATTGAGCGACCAATTGGCGCGGACCGGCGAAGTGAAGGCCGATGGCAGCGGCGGGGTGAACTACTCCCACTACGGCGTGGCGATCCCCGGCATCGACGACCTGCTGGGCGCGGCCTCCGCAGAGCCCGATTTCGACAAGCGGATCGCGCTGATCCGGCAGGCGGAACTGAAAGTGCTCGCCGACCTGCCGCTGCTGCCGATCGCCACCAACGGCTACCTGATCGTACGCGATCCCAAGGTGAAACTCGGCTTCGAGGTGAAGTCCGGTTACGCGTATTGGCGGATCGATGGGGCTACGTTGGGGTGATGTGTTGAGCTTCGATAGTAAGCAGCGGGGCTTTGCCCCGCGCCCCACCAGGGGCCAAGCCCCTGGACCTTATCCCATTGTGGTGGGGCCAGGGCTTTGCTTTGGATCCACCGGGGGACCGCGATCCGCTTTGCCGCTCACCCTCGAGGCCCCCACGTTCGTTGGCTCGACGTTGGACGGGGAGCGGCGGAGCCATCAAGATTCTTTGGGCTGCGCCGCTGCACCCAGGCTTGTGCTCCTGGCACGATACGAAGTTGCCCCTACCCATGAATGGGTTTCCAAAGGCCCTCGGCCTTTGGCGGGTCCAGGGCAGAGCCCTGGCCTTGCCTTCCTTCCTATCGGCACGCACTGAGCGAAAATGGGACGCACCATAGCCGCCCGCATTTTGGATGCGATCCCGACGTTGTGGCTGGTGCTGACGCTGGTGTTCGTGGCGATGCGGATGTTGCCGGGCGATCCGGCGATCGCGATTTTGGGCGAGAAGGCGAGCCTTGAGCAGTTGAATGCGTTTCGCGAGCGGATGGGGCTCAATCTGCCGCTGTGGCTGCAGTATCTGCATTTTCTGCGCGATGCGGTGACGCTGAATTTCGGCAAGTCGTTTCAGTCGAGTTTCACGGTGAGCGAGTTGGTGCGGTTGAATCTGCCGTATACGATTCAGCTCACGCTGGCCTCGACGGTGATCGGGACGGTGATTTCGATTCCGCTGGGGGTGATGGCCGCGGTGCGGCGGGACACGATGGCGGATGATTTGTCGCGGGTGTTTTCGCTGGTGGGGTATGCGGTGCCGGATTTCTTTCTGGCGGCGATATTGCTGGTGGTGTTCGCGCTGGATCTGGGGTGGTTTCCGATCAATGGCGGCGGCGAGGGGTTTGTTGACACGCTGTGGCATCTGGCGCTGCCGGCGATTGCGCTGGGGCTGATCAAGGCGGCGTTTGTCAGCCGGCTGACGCGGTCTTCGCTGCTGGAGGTGCTGGGGTTCGATTATGTGCGGACGGCGCGGGCGAAGGGGGCGGAGGAGCCGCGGGTGATCTACCGGCATGCGCTGCGCAATGCGCTGTTGCCGGTGGTGACCGGGCTGGGGCTGTCGATCCTGTCGACGTTGTCGGGTTCGGTGGCGGTGGAGCTGATTTTCGGGCGGCCGGGGGTTGGCTCGATGCTGATCGGGGCGATCGAGGCGCGGGATTATCCGGTGATCGAGGCCGGGGTGGTGGTGTTCGCGATCTTTGTCGTGCTGGTCAATCTGGCGATGGACTTGATTTATACCGCGATCGATCCGCGCGTGGGCGCGGCGTGATGGCGGGGGTTGCGCCATCATGGGACCATGCTGGGCCGTCGGGATTCAGGCTGTTGTGGAGGATCATTCGGGGCAACCGGATGACGCTGGCGAGTTTGGTGGTGTTGGCGGCGATTGTGTTGATCGCGGTATTTGCCGAGCAGGTGGCGCCGTATAACCCGCTGGCGCAGTCGATCTTGAGCGTCAATCAGTTGCCGTCGGCGAAGCATTGGCTGGGCACGGATCAGCTGGGGCGGGATGTGCTGTCGCGGATTATTCATGGCGCGCGCACGTCGCTGTTGCTGGGGATTTCGGCGCCGGTGCTGGCGGCGGTGATCGGCACGTTTCTGGGGCTGGTCGGCGGGTATTTCGGCGGCTGGGCGGACCGGATTATCGGGCGGATCACCGATCTGCTGCTGGCGTTTCCGGTGCTGTTGCTGGGGATCATTGTGGCGGCGGCGTTGAGCAGCGGGTTCTGGTCGATGCTGATGGTGCTGACGATTGCGTTTGCGCCGCGGTTTGCGCGGATTGCGCGGGCTTCGACGCTGGCGCTGCGCCAGGCGCCGTTTGTGGAGGCGGCGATTGCGGCCGGGCTGGGGCATGGGGTGATCCTGTACCGGCATATTCTGCCGAATATTATCGGGCCGGTAGTGGTGGTGCTGACGCTGTGGATTGCGACGGCGATCCGGCTGGAGGCGACGCTGAGTTTCCTGGGGCTGGGCACGCGGCCGCCGTTTGCGAGTTGGGGGAACATCATCAGGGACGGGCTGAATGCGATGTTCGGCTCGCCCTGGCCGATCATTGCCGCGGGGCTGGCGATTTCGATCACCGTGCTGGCGTTGAACATGATCGGCGATGCGGTGCGCGACGTGCTGGACCCGGAGACGCGGACGTGAGCGCGGGGCTGCTGGAGGTCGAGGGCCTGACGGTGGAGATCGGGCCGGCGGGGGCGGCGGTGCGGGTGCTGGATGGGATCAGCTTCAGCCTGCGGGCGGGGCAGTGCATCGGGATTGTCGGCGAGTCCGGCTCGGGCAAGAGCATGACGGCGCTGTCGCTGTTGCGGCTGATCCCGGCGGCGGCGCGGATCACCGCGGGGCGGATCGGGTTTGACGGGCAGGATCTGCTGGCGCTGCCGGCCGAGGCGATGCCGCGGCTGCGCGGGCGGGACATCGCGATGGTGTTCCAGGAGCCGATGAACGCGCTGAACCCGGTGATGCGGATAGGGGCGCAGATCGCGGAAACGCTGCTGCTGCATGAGCCGATGGGGGCGGCGGCGCGGCGGGTACGGGTTTTGGAGTTGTTGCGGCTGGTGGGCATTCCCGATCCGGAGAACCGGATCGACGGGTATCCGCATGAGTTCTCCGGCGGGCAGCGGCAGCGGGTGATGATTGCGATGGCGCTGGCGTGCAATCCGAAGCTGCTGATTGCCGATGAGCCGACGACGGCGCTGGATGTGACGATTCAGGCGCAGATTCTGGATTTGTTGAAGCGGCTGCGGCAGCAGCGCGACATGGCGATCATTTTGGTCAGCCATGATCTGGGGGTGATTGCCGACATCGCCGAGCAGGTGCTGGTGATGTATTGCGGGCGGATTGTGGAGATCTGCGATATCGGCACGATCTTCAGCCGGCCGGCGCATCCGTATACGCAGGGGTTGTTGCGGTCGATCCCGTCGAGCGCGAATGATGGGCAGCGGCTGTATCAGATCCCGGGCACCGTCCCCTCCCCGCTGCAGCGGCCGGCGGGGTGTGCGTTCCATGACCGGTGCCCGCAGCGGATGGAGATCTGCCGTAATCAGGTGCCGGCGATGCAGCGGGTCGGCGATGGGCAGGCGGCGGCGTGCTTCGCGCTGGGGGCGCGGGCATGAGCGCGCCGTTGCTGCGGGTTGAGGGGTTGGGGAAGACATTCGCGTCGCGGCGGCGGGGGTTGTGGTTGCCGGCGGGGCCGGGAGTTCGGGCGGTGGATGACCTCAGCCTGGATATCGCTGCGGCCAGCACGACGGCGCTGGTGGGCGAGTCGGGGTGTGGCAAGTCGACGACGGGGCGGTTGATCCTGCGGCTGATCGAGCCGAGCCAGGGGCGGATTCTGTTCGAGGGGGAGGATATCGCGGCGGCGGGGCCTCGGCAGATGAAGGCGCTGCGGCGGCAGATGCAGATCATCTTTCAGGACCCGTTCGGCTCGATGAGTCCGCGGCGGAGCGTGGCGCAAATCATCGCCGAGCCGCTGGAAGCGCAGGGGATGATCGGCTCAGCGGCGCAGGCGCGCGAGGTGGTGGCGGGGCTGCTGGAGCAGGTCGGGCTATCGCCGGATCATATGCATCGGTTGCCGCGGCAGTTCTCGGGCGGGCAGAGGCAGCGGATCGGGATTGCGCGGGCGATCAGCGTCGGGCCTCGGTTTATTGTGGCCGATGAGCCGGTGTCGGCGCTGGATGTTTCGGTGCAGGCGCAGATTGTGAATTTGTTGCAGGATCTGCAGGCGCAGAAGCGGCTGGCGTATCTGTTCATCTCGCACGATCTGGCCATTGTGCGGCATATCGCGGAGCGGGTTGCGGTGATGTATCTCGGCCGGGTTGTCGAGGAAGGGCCGAAGCGGGCGATCTTCAACGCGCCGCAGCATCCGTATACCCAGGCGTTGCTGTCGGCCGCGCCGGATGCGAACCCGGCGGCGCGGCGGCGGCGGATCATCCTGGCCGGCGATGTGCCGAGCCCGACATCGGTGCCGTCAGGGTGCGGGTTTCGCACCCGCTGTCCGCTGGCGCAGGCGATTTGTGCCGAGGCGCGGCCGGTGTTGCGGCCGGTGGCGGAGGGGCAGAACGCCGCGTGTCATTTCGCCGCGCCGAACCCGATCGGGGTGGCCTTAGGCGGCGGATAGACCGCCGAGATAGGCCGCGCGCACCTGCGGGTTGTTCCAGAGTTCGTCCGGCTTGCCGGAGACCAGCAGGCGGCCGGTTTCCAGCACATAGGCTCGGTCGGCGACCGACAGCGCCATGTGGGCGTTCTGTTCGACCAGCAGCACCGTGGTGCCGCGGGCGCGGATGTCGGCGATGATGCGGAACACCTGCTGCACCACCAGAGGGGCGAGACCGAGCGAGGGCTCGTCGAGCAGCAGCAGGCGCGGCTTGGCCATCAGGCCGCGGGCGACGGCGACCATCTGCAACTGCCCGCCCGATAGGGTCCAGCCGAGCGCGTGTTCGAGCCGCTTGAGGTCTGGGAAGTAGTCGAACATCGCGTCAACCTCGTCCTCCAGCGCGCGGCGGGTGACGCCTTTGCGGTTGGACGCGCCGAGCTGGATGTTCTCGCGCACGGTCAGGCCGGGGAACACGCGGCGGCCTTCGGGCACGTGGCTGATGCCGAGGCGGACGATCGCCTCCGGCTTCAGGCCGACGATCGACTGGCCGGCGAGCTTGATCGTGCCGGTGATGTTGGGCACCAGACCGGAAATCGACCGCAATGTGGTGCTTTTGCCGGCGCCGTTGGAGCCGAGCAGGGTAACGATTTCACCCTCGTCGACATCGACGGTCAGGCCCTTCAGCACATCCGCCGCGCCATAGCGGGCGACGAGGTTGCCGATCTCAAGCAGCTTCATGGCGGGGCTCCCCAAGATAGGCGGCGATCACGTCCGGATTGGTCAGCACGTCCTTCTTCACGCCGTCGGCGATGCGCCGGCCGAAGTTGAGCACGGTGATGTGGTCGGCGACCTGTTCGACCAGGTTCATGTCGTGGTCGATGATCAGGATGGTCAGGCCATGGCCCTTCAGGCGCAGCAGCAACTGCCCCATCTCGACCTTCTCGGTCATGTTCAGGCCGGCGGCGGGTTCGTCGAGCAGGATCGTCTGCGGGCTGCCGGCCAGGGCGCGGGCGATCTCGACATAGCGCTGATGGCCATAGGAGAGTTGCCCGACCAGCCGGTGCGCATCCTTGCGCAGCCCGACGAAATCGAGCGCTGCCAGCGCGCGCAGCATCACCGCCTTGGCATCGCCGGCGACGTCGTTGCCAACGCGCTCGGCGCCGACCATGACGTTCTCCAGCACCGTCATGCCGCGGAACACGCGGATGTTCTGGAAGGTGCGGGCAAGGCCGGCGCGGTTGCGCTGATGCGGGGGAAGGCTGGTGATGTCGCGCCCGCCGAAGAAGATCTGTCCGGCGGTTGGGGTATAGAGGCCGGTGACGACGTTGATGAAGGTGCTTTTGCCCGAGCCGTTCGGCCCGATCAGCGCATGCACCGTGCCGCGGCGCACCGCGAGGTCGACACCATCGAGCGCCTTCAGGCCGCCGAAATGCTTGGCCAGGCCTCGCACGTCGAGCACGACCTCGTCGGTCTCGCCGCCGGTCTGCGCCAGCAGCGGCAGCGGCGGCACCTTGCCTTCGACCGGGCGGGCGCGCTTGCGCATCTGCTCATCGACGAAGCCCCACAACCCGTCAGGCAGGAACACCATGATCAGGATCACCGCCGCGCCATACACGGCCAGGTAGACCTGCCGCAGGAAACGCAGCCATTCCGGCAGGATCACCAGCAGGCCGGTGCCGAACACCGCGCCGAACGGCGACTGCACGCCGCCCAGCAGCGCCATGGTCAGCAGCACGATGGACTCGGCGAAGCTGAACTGGTCCGGGCTGATATAGCGGAATCCGCCGGCGAAGAAGCCGCCGCCGATGCCGCCGATCAGCGCGCTGATGCCGAACGCAACCACCTTGGTGCCGAACACGTCGATGCCGCAGGTGCCGGCCGCGAGTTCATTGTCGCGCACCGCCTGCATCGCACGGCCAAGCCGGTTGGTCTTCAACCGCCAGACCGCGAGCACCACCAGCACCATCGCGCACAGGCAGACCCCGAGATAGGTGTTGCCGCGCGTGAGATCGATGCCGAACAGCATCGGCCGCGCGATGTTGCGCACGCCATCGGGGCCGTGGGTGAACGGGATCCAGTTGATCAGCACCAGGGTCAGAATCTGCTGGAAGCTGATCGTCACCATCGCCAGGTAATGCCCGCCCAGCCGCAGCGAGGCGACACCCAGCAACAGACCAAGCGCCGCGGCGACCGAAACCGAGATGCCAAGCGCCACAAAGAAGTTCAGGTGATAATCGACCGTGCCGAGCGCCACGCCATAGGCGCCCAGGCCCATGAATGCCGCCTGCGCGATCGAGATCTGGCCGCAATAACCCAGCACCACGACCAGGCCGACCACGGCAATCGCGTAGGTCGCCGCCTGCATCAGGATGTTGAGAATATAGCCCTGGTCGGGGGCCAGCATCGCCACGGCGACGACAGCAACCATGGCGATCGCGGCGCCAGGCAGGCCGCGCCAGGCGCTGACCTGAGCCAGCACGTGCGGGGTCGGGGCAGTGGTGCTCATGCCTTCTCCGAAATCTTCTCGCCGAACAATCCCTGCGGGCGAACCATCAGGAACATCAGCAGCATCAGGAAGGCGAACGCGTCCTTGTAGGGCACCGAGATGTAGCCGGCGCCCATGGTCTCAACGACGCCCAGCGCGAGTCCGCCGAGAATGGCGCCGGGAATGCTGCCGTAGCCGCCGATGATGTTGGCGGCGAAGGCCTTCAACGCGATCAGCGCCGCCATCCCGGTCGACACGAACAGGATCGGCGCCACCAGGATGCCGGCCACCGCGCCGAGTGCCGAGGAATAGGCGAAGGTGATCAGGATCATCATCGCCACCGGGATGCCGAGCAGGCTCGCCATCTCCTTGTCCTGGCTGGTCGCCTGCAGCTTCTTGCCCAGCAGCGTGCGCTCGAAGATGAAGTATTGCAGCGCCACCAGCAGCGTCGCGACCACGATGATCGACAGATACTGACTGTCGACGAACACCGGGCCGATATCGAAACCGGGGTTGTCGAACAGCCCGTCGATCTGCTCCGAGTTCGGGCCGTAAAGCACGAGCACCATGTTCTCGAGGAAGATCGACGCGCCGATGGTGCTGATGATCACCGGCAGGCCGCCGCGGTTGCGCAGCGGCCAGTACGTGGCGCCGGCAAAGGCGACACCGAATCCCGCCATCACCACGATGGAAAGCACGATGCCCACCCAGTACGGCAGGTGGAACATATTGACCGCGATGACCAGCGCGTAGGCGCCGAGCATGGCGAACTCGCCCTGCCCGAAATTGACCACGCTGGCGGCGCGGATCAGCAGCACAAAGCCAAGCGCCACCAGCGCGTAGATCGCGCCGATGCCGAAGCCGGTGAAAAGCAATTGCAGGAACATGCCCACGCGGGTCTGCCTATTCTGGTGTCGTCATGGTTCGCCGCGTGGGCACGATGGACTGCTTACGAGTCGAACTCGATGTGGCGGTCGTAAACGATGTTGCCGTCGACGTTCTTCACGATGTTATAGCCGCGCAGACCGTCGCCATTGGCATCGTAGTTGTAGGTGCCCTCGGTGCCCTTCATGCCCTTGATGGCGATGATCGCCTCGCGGACCTTCACCGGATCGGTGGTCTTCGCGTCGTTGAACGCGCGGGCCAGGATCTTCATCGCGTCATAGGTCCAGCCGGAATCCGGCAGCGCGTTGTTGTGCACCTTGCCGTAGGCCGCGGTGAACTTCTTCGACTCGTCATTGGCATCCGGGGTGAAATCGGCGATGCCGTAGGTGCCGAACAACGCATTCTTCGCCAGATTGCGCGTCACCGGCGAGACGATCGACGGCGAGCCGATCCAGGGCACGCGCACGCCGAGCTGACGCACCTGACGGGCGAACACCGCGAGGTCGGGCTCGAATGTGAAGTAGCTGGCGATCACTTCGGCGCCCGACTGCTTCACCGCCAGCACCACCGGGGTGAAGTCCGCCTGCTGGTTGGCATAGGGCTGCACCAGCGTGGGCTTCAGGCCGAGCTTGTCGAGTGCGGCGATCAGCGCATTCTGGCCACCGGTGCCGAACGCGTCAGACGAGCAGACCAGCGCCCACTTCTTCAACTGCAGCGTGTTCACGCCGAAATCGGCGATCACGCGCGCGGAGAAGCTGTCATTCGGGCGGCAGCGGAACAGCCACTTGTAGCCGTTATGGGTCAGCGTCGGGTCGGTGCCGCCGAACATCACCGGCTTGCCCACCTTCTCCACATCCGGCGCCATCGCGTTGACCTGGGTGGAACGGATCGAGCCGATGAAGGCCGCGATGTCGGTATTGGCGGCCAGGCGGGAGAACGCCAGCACAATGCCCGGGTTGGTGGTCGCGTCGTCCTCGATCACCAGTTCGACCTGCCGGCCCAGGATGCCGCCGGCGGCGTTCACTTCGGCGGTGGACAGCTTCAGGCTGTTGAGCTGGATCGCGCCGACTTCGGCCGCGGGGCCGGTCAGCGGCGAGCACACACCAATCTTCAGCGTGTCCGCCGCATTGGCGCGGTGCAAGATCGAGAATGTGGAAACAGCAGCGGCCGAGGCAAGCGCGGCGCGGCGGGTGAGCTTCATTGGATGATATCCCTTCCCTGGCATCGTTTGTTCTGACGCACCGCGAACTTTTCGTGCGCGGCGGTATTGGTGGTAACGTTGAACACAATCCATGCGGGCGGGCAAGCAGATAGGATCGCCAACAAAGCCGATCTGGCATGCCGCCGCCGATCAGGAATGCGTGTTCGCGGTGGACGGACCGGTCAGCAATGCTTAACCAGGGGAAATTGATCGTCCCAACAACCGGGAAATTCGGCCCGTGTCGATAATTGATGCCATTCTGACGGTGGATTTTAATATCGCTCAAGCATTAAATGCATGGGCGTCGAAGCCAACGACTTTCAACCGGCTCATTGTGCTGTTCAATGAGAATAATTTTGCCAAGATGGCGCCGTTTGTCTGTATGGCAGCCTGGTACTGGAACAAACCGGGCGGCCGTACCCGGCCCATCGTGATCAACGGCTTGGCCGGCATTTTTGTCGCCTTCTTCATCGGCCGCATCCTGCAGGTCTCCTTGCCGTTCCGCGCCCGGCCAATCCATACCGAGGCGCTGCATCTGATTCTGCCCAACGGCGAGTCACCGGATATCCTGGGCGGTTGGAGTTCCTTCCCGTCCGATCACGCGGCGATCTTCATGGCACTGTCCATGCTGGCCTTCGCCCTCTCCCGCCGCACCGGCGTGCTGGCGTTGCTGTATGCGCTGCTCGTGGTCATCCTGCCCCGCGTCTATATCGGCGTGCATTTCATGACCGACACGCTGGCCGGTATGCTGGTCGGCGGCATCGCCGGATGGATCGCCCTGCGCAGCAGCCTGGCAGCCATCGTCGGCCCTGCGGTCAACCGCTTCGCACTGCGCTACCCGTCGCTGTTCTACGCGCTGGCGATGCTGTTCATCGGCCAGTTGATCCAGATGTTCTCCGACGTTCGGATGTATGCATCGGTGCTGAAAGGCATCCTCAGCGGCACGTTCTGATCTGGGAGCCGGGCCAGCAAAGCGAGGCAAGGCCAAGGCAGAGCCCTGGCCTTGCCTTCCTTAACCCGCGGATCGCGCGCGCTACTCCGCACCCTCGACCCAAGCCATGCCTTCCCTCCCGCGCACGAAGCCGTTGACGAACGGCACGGGCCCGACGAGTTGGGACAGGGCCAGCGTGGCTTCGCCGGGCTCGCGCGCGCCATCCAGCACGCCGCGATAGATTTCAGCGACCTTCACCATATCGGTTCGCTGTGGCGAGAGGCGGAAATGCGTCACCCCGGCCTGTTGCATGCCGGCGAGTTCATCGAGCAGCACGGCATAGCCGTGCGACATGGTCTGCGTGCCGTTGACCACCAGCAGCTTGTTGCCGTCGAGCTGATCGGCGGCCAGCCCGTCCGGGTCGAGTTCGCAGACGAACTGGCAGCCATCCTTGTGCAGCCCGTAGGCGCGCGCGTGGTAGCAGCGCATCGAGATCGATAGCGGCTGCCGCCCGAACACGAACGCCTCGGTCTCGACGCTGTTATGGGCTGCAAGAATCGCAATCGCCTCGGCCGACAGCTCCATCGGCATGTTGACCCGCACCGCCCCCTTGCCGACCAGGAAATCCAGCGTTGCCTCATTGAACACGTTGATGAACGGCCCGGTGACGTGCGGCTGCCCTTCGAGCATGCTGATACAAGTCACGTCGTTGGCTTCCAGCATCACCTCGCCGGCGCAGCGATCGCGGATGTCCTGCATCTCGGTCTCGGAAGTGATCAGCGCCAGGGTGGACAGCACCACCTGCTTGCCCGCAGCCCGCAGCCGCTCGGTGATCAACGGCAGGTCGTCCATGTAGAACGTCTCGCGGCGCGAACACACGGCCTCGCCGAGATACACCACATCCACCGGCGCCTCGTCGGCGATGCGGTAATAGAAATCCCGCCGCTGCTCCGGCTTCCAGTGAAAGAACAGCGGACCGAGCGTGAGCGAAGCCATTAGCGCCACCCCTTCTTGAACGCGCTGAGCGTTTCCTTGCCGCCTTCGGCTAGGCGGTACAGATCGTTCGCCGCCTCCGGCTGCGGCTCGCCGCGGGCCAGCGCGTCCAGCACCTGGCGGAACGCGCCCACCACCTGGCCGACATAGGCGCGGCTGCGCTGCCGCCCCTCGATCTTCAGCGCGGTCACCCCGGCGGCCTTGAGCTGCGGCAGGATCGAAACCGCGTTCAGCCCCACCGGCTCCTCGAACAGGTAGGAGGCCTGGCCATTGGTCACCAGCCGGCATTTGCACGGCGTCGGATAGGCCGCGTTCTCATGCTTGTCGTAGCGGTTCATCATCACCTTGCCGAGGCAGGAAACCATCTGGTCACCCTCCTCGCGATAGGAGACATATTCCGCCGGCCCGCAGACGCCATCGCTGCTCGGCGAGCGCCCGGTGATATAGGACGACAGATAGCACCGCCCCTCCACCATGGTGCCCAGGCTGCCGAAGGCAAAGACCTCTGCCTCCACCTTCATCCGCGCGATCACCGCGGCGACCTCGTCCACCGACAGCACCCGCGGCAGCACCACGCGGGAGATGCCGAACTGTTCGCGGTAGAAATCGATCGACAACGGGTTCGAGGCCGCCGCCTGCACGCTCAGGTGCCGGCGCATGTTCGGGTGCCGCCGCGTGGCGTAATCCAGCACGCCGATATCGGCCATGATCACCGCGTCCGCGCCGCAATCGGCGGCATTGTCCACCGCGCGCTGCCAGAACACGACATCGCCGGCGCGCGGGAAAGTGTTGACCGCCACCAACACCCGCCGGCCGAATCTATGCGCGTAGTCGATGCCCTCGCGCATTTCCTTCAGATCGAAGTTCAGCCCGGGGTAGTTGCGTGCGTTGGTGCAATCGCGAAAGCCGCAATAGACCGTGTCCGCCCCCGCATCTACCGCGGCGCGCAGCGCCGCCGGCGTGCCGGCGGGGCAAACCAGTTCCAGATAGGTCGGTTCCCTCACGCGCTTGCTCCCTGCTTGCGGCGCTGCCGCACGTCCAGTTTCGCCAGGCGCGTTTTCAGCGCCGCATTCTCCGCCAGCAACCGGTCGCGCTCGCCGTCGTCGCGCCGCTCGGCTGCCGGCCTTGCGGGGCCGAAGCGTTCGCGCAGCCCGTGCATCCGCCGCTCCAGCCGCAATGCCGCGGCGCGTCCGGCCGAGCCGAACGGGCCCAGCAGCGACATCGCCTCGTCCAGCAGGTTGATGCTGGCGCGATCCAGCGTGTTGTGCAGCGCGACCACCGCCGAGGTGTCGCCGGTGATGGCAATCGCGCGTGTGAAGAACAGCGTATCGGCGTCGATCTTGCCTTCCAGCAGCGCCAGCAATTGTTCCAGCGGGCCTTTCAGCACCGTGCCCGCCGGCCCAGCGCGGCGCGCCAGCATCAGCTTCGGCGGCGCCCCGCCGCCAAAGCTAAGCAGGAACTTATGCGGCAGGTCGCTCGGCTCAACCCGGATCGACTTTGCGTCCAGTTCGGCCAGATTGCGGAACAGGTCCGGGTGATTGCGCCCGATCTTGCGCAACAGCATCGCCCCCCCGCGCTCGACCAGCGGCGGCGGCATCAGCCGCATCATCCCGCGTGCCAGATGGATCGGAAAATCGGCGTCGTCCATGCTCAGGCCCCCGGCCAAGCACGTACCCCCGCGGCCTCATGCGGCGCGGGATATGACGTGCGGCGGCGCATAGCGACACAGCGAATCCGCCAGAACTTTGACCTGGATCAATCGGCCGCAATAGCGATCGGATCGACGTGCCTTGGCGGCTCGGCCCGCACGCTCAGGCCAGCGCGCAGATACAGCCGCGTCCGCCAACCCGTTGCGGGACCGTCGAAATAATACTGCGCCCGGACATCGGGCCACAGTTCCACCGGCACCTGGTGAGTCAGATGCACAATCCGGCTGCGGTGATTATAGCCCGAGACATGCAATTGCAGGCTCTGCCTGCCTTCGGCCGGGTAGGTTCCGACGATGGTCGCATAGTGGGATGCGTTGCTGACGCCATCGCGAAACACCAGCATCGTACCTGGCTCCCAGGCTGTCAGGTCCTGTGCCTGCATATCTTCGATGTCATAAAGTTCTTGCATCGGTAATTCTCTCGGTTTCCCCCGCATCGATCAGTGGACGGGAACGGACCTAAACGCCTGCTGTGCCCCGGCAAGCGCGGCCGATACGCCGGGCGGCAAGGGACTCTCAAACACCTCATCAATGTTCATCATTTTTTTCTTTAGATCGCAATCCAATATATCAAATTTCTACATTTATCCTAGTAATGACGGATTTCCATGACGCTTTGTTTAGTTCGTTGACCTCCGTGGACTGTCGATTTCATTCCGCACGTGGCCGTTCCGCCGCCTGAAATCGCTTGCACGCCGACCCGCTTCGCCTACTCTGCTGGACTCATGAGCGAAAATCCTTACGCCAGCGGCGCCGCCTTCACCCAGGATGGCTTTGTCCCCATCGCCGACGCAAAAATCTCGATTCTCGACTGGGGGTTCACCCGGTCCGACGTCACCTACGACGTGGTGCACGTTTTCGGCGGCAGCTTCTTCCGCCTCGCCGACCATCTCGACCGCTTCGCCACCTCGATGGCCAAGCGCCGCATCGCGCCGCCGCAAAGCCGTGCCGAGATGGAAGCGATCCTGCACAAGGTCGTCGCGCTGACCGGGCTGCGCGACAGCTACGTCGCCATGCTGGCGCTGCGCGGCCGCCCGCGCGTCGGCGGTTCGCGCCGTCCGGCGGATTGCGACAACCATTTCATCGCCTACGCCCTGCCCTGGATCGACGTGATGACCCCCGAGGTGCAGGAGCGCGGCGGCCATCTCTGGATCGCCAGCACGCCCCGCTTTCCCGACGCCTCGTTCGATCCCACGGTGAAGAACTATATGTGGGGGGACCTCACCAGCGGCCTGCTGGAAGCGCACGACAACGGCTTCGACACCGCGGTACTGTGCGACGCCGAGGGCTTCGTCACCGAGGGCCCCGGCTTCAACGTGTTCATCGTCAAGGACGGCACGGTGCTGACGCCGGATCGCGGCAGTCTTGGCGGCATCACCCGCCGCTCGGTGCTCGATCTCTGCGAAGCCGAGGGCATCCCGTCGGGCATCGCGCCGATCACGCGGGCGATGCTGGAGGACGCCGACGAGGTGTTCACCGCCACCACCGCCGGCGGCGTGATGCCGATCTCCCGGCTGAACCACCGCATCCTCGGCAACGACCGCCCGGGCCCGATGTCGGCCCGGTTGAAGGCGCTTTACTGGCAGCGCCATCGCGAGGGCTGGCACGGCACACCGGTCGATTACAGCCTGAGCGCATAGCCGCACTCAGGCCAGGCTGGCCGTCAAAAAAAAGTTTGCGGGCGGACGTTTTTTGTTCTTGCATTTTTGCTAAAATATGTTATTTATAATCGCATGAACGCGTTGGCACGTCTCCTCACCCCGCTGCACGGAACTGTCGCCACAACTGCGTCCACTTTCCTGCTCTGGCTGGAACTGCGCCGCCTCTTCGCCGCGCTGGAGGAGTTGTTCGGCGCCTGGCGCGCAGGATTGCTGCCGCGCGCCGCCATGCTGCCACCGGCGATCGCCGAGGCCCCCCTCGCTCCACTGCCCCTCTGTGCCCCCGCGGCTGAACCCGCGCGCGCACCAAGGGCGCCGCGCGCCGATCGCCGTGTGATACCGCCCGTGACAGCGGCCCACCGCATCACCTTGCCGCGGCCGGTCTTTCCCGCCGCGCCAAGCTCTCCGACCCCGCCGCTGCGGCGGCTTGCAGACCCGTCAGATCGTCGTTTCGCAAAAACGCGGCTTTGGCCGCGTCGGGAGACAGGCGTCTATTTTATTACGATATCGAAACTATATACACTTTGCCCACCCGCGCAGCCTCAAGCCGCCAGCGCCGGCGTGAACCCGGCATCGCGCATCGCCTCGGCCACCGCCTCGGCCGACGCCGCGCCAGACACCTCCACAACATGCGTCTCCACATTCGCCACCACCACCGCCGAGGCATCCACCGCCTTCACCGCCGCCGTGATCGCTTTCACACACCCGCCACAGGTCATGTCGGGAACATTGAACACCGTCATCGCAAGCCTCCATGCCAATGCGGCCAGCTTAGCACCAGGCCCGGCCGCGCCAGGGCACCAAAGCTGGCACTTCTGCCCGGTAACGCCCGTATACCGGCCCCAGCCGCCGCAGCAGCCCCCGCTCCTCGAACCGCAATCCGATCAGGATATACAGCAGCGCAAACCCGAAATTCGCCGCCGTCCGCGGATCATCCACCACCGCGAACAGCACCAGCAGCGCGCCGGAGTACAGCGGGTGCCGCACATAGGCCAGCAGCCCCCGCGCGCTGAACGGCTCCTCGTCCCCTGCCTTGCCAGCAAGCTGGCTCAGCCCCAGCAGCCGCCCCATGTCGTAGCTCCGCCCACAGGCAAACAGCACCGCCAGCCCGGCCATCCCGGCCACCCCGCGCAGCACCTCCCACCAAAGCGGAAAGCCAAACGCCTCGCCCCCCACCAGCAACCGGCCGAGCCACAGCACCGCCCCCAGATGTGCCACCGCGAACAGGTTCCAAACCACCCGCATCCACCGCCCGCAGCGCGCTTTCAGCCACGCCTTCGGCCGCTCCAGCGCCAACAGCGAATGCCCTGCCCCGAACGAAGCCCAGGCCAGCCCATACAGCAGCACGTTCACGCCGCGCGCCGGATGTTCCAGAACGCCGCGAACCCGTCGACCATCCCCTCCAGCCCCGCCCGGTACGCCGTCGGCTGGAAAAACAGCCCCACCGGAAACTGCGGCACATCCACCCACACCTGCCGCTGGATCTCCTGGCAAAGCTTCTGCTGCGTGGCCAGATCCGGCGCCTGCAACCATTGCTGCCGCAACCCCTCGATCGCCGCACTCTCCGGCCAGCCGAACCAGGCCTTCTGCCCGTTGGTCCGATACGCATGCCCCGCCGGGTTCGACAGATCGACGCCCGAAAGCGTGGTCACGATCATGCTCCACCCCCCCTCCGACGGCGGCCCCTTCTTCTCCCGCCGCTGCACCAGCGTCCCCCAATCCATCGCCTGCAGATCGACGTTCAACCCCGCCTTGCGCATCATGTCGGCGCCCACCTCGGCGGTTGCCTTGCGGAACGGAAAATCGCTCGCCGACAAAATCACCGCCGGCTCCCCCTTGTAGCCCGCCGCCATGATCTCCCGCTTCACCCGCTCATAGTCCCGCGGCCCGTTCAGCACCTCCATCCCGACATCGGTCGCCATCGGCGTGCCGGGGCAAAACGCTCCCACCCCATCGCGCCACATCTTCCGATCATCGCCGGCCACCGCCGTCATGAAGTCAGACTGCTTCACCGCCCCCAGCAGCGCGCGGCGGATCGCCGGATTGTTGAACGGCGGATGCAGATGATTGATCCGCGCGATGCAGATGATCCCCGTCGGGTCCGTCACCCGCGCTTTCACCTTGCCCGACTTGGTCAGGCTGTCCAGCAGATCGATCGACGGATACTCCCACCAATCCACCTCGCCCTGCTGCAACGCCGCCGACGCCGTCGCCTCGTCCGGAATGACTTTCCATTCCACTCGATCGAAATGCGCCACCTTCGGCCCCGAGGTCCATTCCACCGCCCCATCCGCCCGCGGCACGTAATCGGCGAACCGTTCGTAAACCACCCGGGCACCCACCACCCGCTCATCGGCCTTGAACCGGTACGGCCCGCTGCCCACCATCTCGGTGATCTGCTTGAACGGATCGGTCTTCGCCAGCCGCTCCGGCATCATCGCCGCCATCAAGGTCGGCGTCTTGCCCAGCGCATCCGGCAACAGCGGAAACGGCCGCTTCAACCGGAACACGATCGTCCGGTCATCCGCCGCACTCAGCTCATCGGTGGCATCGGCCAGCGCCCCGCCAAATGCATCGCGCGCCATCCAGCGCCGGATCGAGGCGACGCAATCGCGCGCCAGCACCCGCTCCCCATCATGAAACCGCAACCCCTCCCGCAACCGCAGCCGCCAGATCAACCCGTCCGAGATCGCCTGATCCAGCATCTGCAACGTCGGCTTGAACTGCCCGTCCTGGCCGAACAGCGTGTCGAACACCAGATAGCCGTGGTTGCGCGTCACATACGCCGTGGTCCAGATCGGATCGAGCACCGTCAGATCGGATTGCGGCACGAACCGCAGAACCCGCGCGCCCTGCGCTCGCGCCACTGCCGGCAACGCCAGACTGCCCGCCAGAAACCCCCGCCGCTTCATCTGCCCTTACTCCCGGAACGACGGATCGAGCCGGTCCAGCATCCGCAACAGCCCCGGCCACTCCTTGGTGCCATAGCTCCGCGTCGCCCCCGGCAGATACGCCGCCTCGGATTTCTCCACGATCGCCTGCGGCAACACATTCAGCGGCGTATTGCACGCCATCGCCGCCAGTTGCGCCCGGCAGGCCGCCTCCAGCCCCCACATGTAGTTGAACGCTTTCGATACGCTGGCGCCGACCGTCAGCAGCCCGTGATTGCGCAGGATCATGAAATCCCGATCGCCGAGATGGCTGGCGATGATCTCCCGTTCCGCCGGATCGCGCTCCGGCCCGTTGAAATCGTGATACGCCAGCCGCGAGGTAAACCGCGTCGCCGTCTGCGTCAGCGGCAACAGCCCGCATTGCAGCGCCGAGACCGCCATCCCCGCCGTGGTATGGGTATGCATCGCCGCCATAACATCCGCCCGCGCCCGGTACAGCGCGCTATGGATCACAAACGCCGCCGGTTGCAGATCGTACGGCAGCCCATCCGGAAACTGCGGCTGCAACAGCACTTTGCCGTCCATGTCGACCTTCAGCAGGCTCGACGCCGTCACCTCGCCGAACATCACGCCATGCGCGATCAGCAGGAACGCGCCGGGCTCGCCAGGCACCCGCGCCGAGATATGGGTCGCGATCATGTCCGACCAGCCGAAATGCTCCGTCAGCCGATACGCCGCCGCCAGATCCACCCGCGCGGTCCACTCCACCGCACTCACCTGCCCGCGCAGCGACCCCAGCCGCAGCCCGCCGCCGAATGCCCCGTCATCCATGTCATTTCCCCTCGGTCTTGCTTGGCTCGATGCTAACCGATCCCCCGCGGTTTGACAGCCTGCTCCGTCCGCCTCGAAATGCACGCAACCAGAGGAAACCCGCATGACCGCCTACCCCGTCCCGCCGCACGCCTGCGACTGCCACATGCACGTCTTCGGCGACCCCACGCTTTATCCCCCCGCCGCGGTGCGCGCTTACAACCCGCGCGAGATGTCGTTCGACCTCTACGCGCGGGAAGCCGCCCGCATCGGTTTCTCCCGCGTCGTCATCGTGCAGCCCAGCGCCTACGGCACCGACAACCGCTGCACCCTGGACGCGCTGCGCAGCCGCCCCGCAACCACCCGCGCCATCGCGGTGATCAACGATGCCACCCCCGAGACCGACCTCGCCGAGATGGCCCGGCTCGGCGTGCGGGGCGTGCGCCTCAATCTCGTCAGCAATGCCACGCCCGCCCCCGACGCCGCGATCGCCGAACTGCAATCCGCCGCCGCCCGCGTCGCGCGCTATGGCTGGCATGTGCAGATCTTCGCCACTCCCAGCCTGATCACCGCTCTGGCGCCCACCATCCGCGCCCTGCCGGTGCCGGTGGTGATCGACCACATGGGGCTCGAGGCCACGCCCGCTTTGCTCGGCCTGCTGGCCGACGGCAAGATCTGGGTGAAGCTCTCCGGCGCCAACCGCGTCTCCCGCCAGGGCGGCGATTTCCGCGATGCGCTGCCGGTGATGCGCGCGCTGATCGCCGCCAACCCCGCAAATCTGGTCTGGGGCACCGACTGGCCGCATATCGGCCTTCACGTGCCGGGCGAACTGCACGACGTCGTCTACATGGGCCACGACCACATGCATCTGCTCGGCCTGCTCGCCGAGGCCGCCGGCAACGCCGGCACTTTCGCCGCCATCCTCGCCGGCAACGCGGCCCGCCTCTATGGATTCCCCGATGTTCTTCCCTGAATTCACCCTGCACACCGTCGACCTGCCCTCCGGCAAAATCCGCCTGCGTCACGGCGGCTCCGGCCCGCCGATCCTGTTGCTGCACGGCAATCCGCAGAGCCACGCGATGTGGCACAAGGTCGCGCCGCCACTCGCCGAGCATTTCACCGTGATCTGCCCCGACCTGCGCGGCTACGGCGGCAGCCATAAGCCGGGGCCGACCGCCGATCACGCCCCCTATGCCAAGCGCGCGATGGCGCAGGAGCTGGTCGACCTTATGGCCCATCTCGGCCATGACCGCTTCCGCCTCGCCGGCCACGACCGCGGCGCCCGCGTCGCGCACCGCCTGGCGATCGACCACCCCGACCGCGTCGCCCGCCTCGCTTTGCTCGACATCGTGCCCACGCTGGAACACTTCGAGCGCGCCGACATGAAATTCGGCCTGGGCTACTATCACTGGTTCTGGTTCGCCCAGCCGCACCCCTTCCCCGAGGATCTGATCCACGCCGCCCCCGAGACCTGGTTTCACGCGCACACCAACCGCGAACCGAAAGGCCGCGATTTCTTTCACCCCGAGGCGTTGGCCGACTACCTCGAAGCCGCCCGCAGCCGCGAGACCACCATCGGCATGTGCGAGGATTATCGCGCCGCCGCCACCATTGACCTGGAGCACGACCGCGCCAGCCGCGCCGCAGGCCAGACGATCACCGTGCCGACCCTGGTGCTGTGGGGCAGCAAGGGCAAGATCGGCAAGTGGTACGACCCGATGGCCATCTGGGCCGACTACTGCGCCGGGCCGCTGAGCGGGGGAGAAATCACCTCCGGACACTACCTGGCGGAGGAAGCCCCCACTGCGGTGCTGGGTAAATTCGACCGCTTCTTCTGAACCGCACGACGACACGCCAAAGTCACTTGCAGCCGCCGCGGTCCTCCGCTTCAACGTTGCAACCAATCAGGGAGAAACCCATGACCCAGCACCCGGAAACCCTCGCGCTGCACGCCGGATGGCGCCGCGATGAGGCCACCACCGCCGTTGCCGTGCCGATCTACCAGACCACCTCGTTCCAGTTCGACAGCACCGATCACGCTTCCAAGCTGTTCGGCCTGCAGGCGCTGGGCAATATCTACACCCGCATCATGAACCCGACGACCGACGTGCTGGAAAAGCGTCTCGCCGCGCTCGAGGGCGGCGTCGCCGCGCTCGCCGTCGCCTCGGGTCAGGCCGCTTCGGCCTTCGCGGTGCAGAACATCGCCCGCGCCGGCGACAACATTGTTTCCTCGACCGACCTCTACGGCGGCACCTGGAACTTATTCGCCAACACGTTGAAGGACCAGGGCATCGAGGTCCGCTTCGTCGACCCCGCCGACCCCGAGGCCTTCGCCCGCGCCACCGACGACCGCACCCGCGCGTATTATGCTGAAACCCTGCCGAACCCGAAGCTGATCCCGTTCCCCATCGCGGAAGTGGCGGCGATCGGGCGGTCGTTCGGCATCCCGCTGATCATGGACAACACCGCGGCGCCGTTGCTGGTGCGTCCGTTCGA
>CAIRTN010000142.1 GCA_903881515.1 uncultured Rhodospirillales bacterium
ACTTTCATCACCAACAGGAAAGGCCAGCAACCGTGAACAGCAACCCCGCAGCGAACGACCCGATCGTGCGCATCATGCGGGACACCTGCGCCCATTTCACGGAATCGGCCCAAAACGCCGGCCTGCTCGCCCCACTCCTGCTGCTGCTTGCCGAAGCCTTCGCCAGCCTCTTCGGCAAACTCGAAAACATCTTCCTGCTCTGGCGCGCTGGCGAGCTACCCCCGCCAGCCCCCGAACCCATCCGCGCCCCGCGTGCGCGCACACGCCGTACCCGCCCCGCCGGCCAGCGCCGCACCCGCACCAGCCGCCGCACGCCCGCAATCCGTCCCCGCCGCACCTGCACCGTGTATCCGCGCAGCACCGCGAGCACCCCCCACCCGAACGCCCCAACCCCGCGTATCGACCGCTACCCGAAGCCAGCGCGCTGGAACCGGCACGATTCAGGCGTCGCAAACCCGCGTCTATTTTGTTGCAATAATGAAATAAAAAGGCAATCAACCCCGGCCGAGGTACATCACATCAGCCACCTCGGCCACGGCAGGGGACAGCACCCGCCAGCAATCCAGCACCACCCGCCGCCGCCCCCCCTGGGTGAACGCCGCCGCGCCGAGCCCGGCAAAGTCCCGGTCAGGCGTGCAGATCACCACCACATCGGCATGCGCGATCGCCGCTTCGGCGCTGCTCACCGCATCCACCGCATCGCCGAGCACCAATGCGGCGCTCTGCAACGCCGCGGGATCGGCGATCAGCACGCTATGCCCACACTCCGCCAACGCCCGCGCGATCATCACGCCCTGGCTCTGCTCCACCACCGGCGTGTCCGGCTTGTAAGCCATCCCCAGCACCGCGACCGCCCCGCCATTCGCCAAGCCGCGCACCAGGGCCACCACGCGGTCCACCTGCCGCCGGTTCACCGCATCGGTCGCCTCGGCGATATCCGCCTGCACCCCCAACCCCCGCGCCAGCACCCCCAGCGCCACATTGTCCCGCGGGAAGCAGGGCCCGCCATAGCCCAGCGCCCCCTTGAGGTATTTCGCCCCGATGCGGCTGTCCTTGCCGAGAGCGGCCGTCACCACATCCACATCCGCGCCCGGCAGCTTCTCGCAGATCTCGGCGATCATATTGGCGTAGCTGATCTTGGTGGTGACGTAGGTGTTGACGGCGATCTTCGTCAGTTCCGCATTGACCCACGCCATCCGCTGCACCGGCGGATCGCTCTCCACCGTGCCGCGATAAACCGCCTCCAGCAGATCCCCCGCACGCGCATCGCTTTCCCCGATCAGCAGCATGTCCGGGCGCAGCAGATCGCGCACCACGCTGCCCAGCGCGATGAACTCCGGATTATAGGTCAACCCGACATCGACGCCGACGACCCGCCCGGACGCCTCCTCCAGCGCCGCGCGAATTTCCCCCCCGGTGCTGCCCGGCATCACTGTGCTGGTGATGTTCACCACGTGGTAGTGGTTCGTCTGCCGCAGCACCGCGCCGATCCGCCGCATCGCATCGATCACGAACCGGTTGGAAAACCGCCCGTCATGGCCGCTCGGCGTCGGCACGATGACGAAGGAAATTTCGGAGGCACCGATCGCCTCGGCAAAATCCGTCGTCGCCCGCAGCCGGCCTTCGGCCATCCCGATGCGGTCCTGCAACCCCGGCTCGCTGACCGGCGCCACCCCGGCATTCAGCGCGGCCACCGCCGCGGGATTGAGATCGACGCCGATCACCCGGTGCCCTTTGCTCGCCAGCACCGCGGCCAACGGAGCGCCGAGCTTGCCAAGGCCAATGACTGCGATGTCCATGAATGCGCCCAACCCTGTGCGGATGTGCACCCGGCGATAGCGAAGCCTAACCGCGATGGCAACTGCCGGTGGCGCTTCTATCCCGCAGGTTGTTGCGCTAGCCTGTCATGGGAATTGAGAGGCCAGCCACAGATGCGACATCAGCTTCTCTATGCCGACGCGGCATCGAGACCTGAGCGGCCGTCCACGCGGCCGCCGCTGCGCGGCGTGGCGCCGGCCGAGCTGTCGTGGCTGCGCACCCGTTTCAAGGGCGAAATCGTGCTGCCGGCCGATGCCGCCTATGCCACCGCCCGCGAAGGCTTCAACCCCCGCTACGATCCGCACCCCGCCGCCGTGCTCTCGCCGCACGATGCCGCCGATCTGCGCATCGCCCTCGCATTGGTCCAGCGCACCGGCCTGCCGGTCGCGGTCCGGGGCGGCGGCCATAGCCTGACCGGCCGATCGAACACCGATGGCATCGTCATCGACATGGTACATTTCCAGTCGATCGCCATCGACGGCACGACTGCGACCGTCGGCGCCGGCTGCCGGCAAGGCCCGTTGCGTCAGGCGTTGCAGGAAAAACACCTGCATCTGCCCATGGGCGATTCCGGGCAGGTCGCCATCGGCGGCTTCATGCAGGGCGGCGGCTATGGTCACACCGCACGCTGCTTCGGCATGAACAGCGACCATGTCACGGCGGTGACGGTGATGCTGGCCGACGGCCGCATCGTGCACGCCGATGCCCGCCGCAACGCGGATCTGTTCTGGGCGACCCGCGGCGGCGCCGGCGGTGGCTTCGGCGTGCTGCTGGAAATCACCTATCGCTTCCATGCCGCCCCAAGGCTCGCCTATGACAGTCTGGTCTGGCGTGCGCAGACCGACGCCGAACGCGCCTCCGCCGCCGCGGTAATCGCGATGGTCGAACGCGACTTCACTGGCACCGGCGCCCCCGGCACCTCGGTCGAAATGCTGCTGACCTTCGGCGCACCCGGGCACGAAGGCCCCTGGCTGTTCCTCAACGCCGCCCATCTCGGCAACGCGCGCGGCCTGACGCACGCGCTCGCGCCGCTGGTGGCTGCGGCACCCCCCTTCGCCGGCTATGACGAAGCCTGGAACGGCCATCACGATGCCACCCACGCCTTGTCGCGGCAGGCGCGCTACCTCAACCGCTCACCCGGCCTCGATGGCTGGCGCGCCCTGGTCGAGGTCGTCGCCACCGGCGCCGCGCACCGGGCCACGCTCTACCTGCACCCGCACGGCGACGCGATCGATGCCGTGCCGCGCGAAGCGAGCGCGTTCATTCACCGCACCGCCTCCTGCCTGGTGGCGCAGGATGTATTCTGGCCGGCGGCCGAGGCGGGCGACGATGCGCTTGCCCTGCAACGGCGCTGGGCTGGTCTGGTGAGACCGTATTCGGCCGGGCGGGTCTATCAGAACTTCCCCAACGACGAACTTGCCGATTACCGCGAAGCCTATTGGGGCGAAGCCTTCCCGGCACTGCTGGCGGTGCGCCGCAAATACGATCCGGTGTTCTTCTTCGCCGGCAAGCAGGATGTCTCGCCGCATCCGGACCGCGGCGAACCCCCGGCACTCTGGCCGCCCCATGTCGCCGACGCGCTGGCGCGTCCGATCATGGCCTGACCGATGCGCATCGATTGTCCCCATTGCGGCGCCGATACGCCAGCCGGCAAATTCTGCGACAGCTGCGGCGGCGCGCTGGCGAAGGTCTGTGCCAGTTGTTCGGCCCCCAACCGGCCGGGCGCGAAATTCTGCTCGGAGTGCGGCGCCGCCTTTGACGTCGCGGCGGCCAAGGCGCCGGAGGCGGGTGGCATCCCGCTGGAAGGCGAGTACAAACACGCCACCGTGCTGTTCGCCGATCTGCGCGGCTCGACCGCGCTGATCGCCGATCTCGATCCCGAGGCCGCCCTCGGCACGCTCGATCCCGCTGTCCGTGCCATGCGCGATGCGGTCAACCGCTTCGGCGGCGTGGTCAACCGGCAGATGGGCGATGGCATCATGGCCCTGTTCGGCGCCCCGGTCGCCGCCGAGGATCACGCCATCCGCGCCTGTCTCGCCGCGCGTGCCATGGTGAGCGCGGTCAACGCGCTCGGCAACGCGGCGCTGGCGATCCGGGTCGGCCTGTGCAGCGGCGCCGTCGTGGTGCGCCCGACCGGTCAGGATGCCAGCGATTACGATGTCATGGGGGTGACCGCCCATATCGCCGCCCGGCTGGAGCAGGCCACCGAGCCGAACACGGTGATGCTGCCATTGCAGACCGCGCGGCTGGTGCAGGGCATGACCACGCTGCATGCACTGGGGACCATCCCGGTCAAGGGACTGGAAGCCGAACTGGCGGTGTTCCGCCTGATCGCCGCGGCCGAACGGCCGACCTGGGAGGTTCGCTCCTCGGCCCATGCGCTCACCGGCTTTGTCGGGCGCGAAGCGGAACTGACGCAGATCGGCCTGGCGCTGCGCCGCGCCCGGCTGCGCCGTGGCCAGGCGGTGGCGATTGTCGCCGATGCCGGGGTCGGCAAGTCACGGCTGGTGCACGAACTGCTGCGCAGTCTGCCCAGCGGGGCGTGGGGCGTGCTGCGCGTCGCCGCCACGCCGCAATCGACCGCGGTGCCCTACCATATCGGCCTCGAACTGCTGCGGGTGCTGACGGATTCCAGTCTGGACGACAGCACCGCCGAAGTGGCCGCGCGGCTGCTGCCGGTGATCGCCGCGCATCCGGACGAAACCGTTGCCCGCTTTCCGCCCATCGATGCCACGCCGCTGTTCTCGTTGCTCGACCGGCCGGTGGATGAACCTGGCTGGAACGAGCTTGATCCCACCGCCCGGCGCCGGCGGCTGGTGCATGCGCTGCGGCAGATCGTGCTGCGCGAGGCGGCGTTCCGGCCGTTGATCCTGGTGGTGGACGATTACCACTGGCTCGACGCCCCCTCCTGCACGGTGTTGCAGGACATCGTCGACAGCATGGGCACGGCTCGGTTGCTGGTGCTTGTCACCACCCGCCCGGAACGCCGTCCGGGCTGGCGTGAAGCCAATTGGCAAACCGTCAGCCCCGGCGGCGGCGACCGCATGGAGCTCGAGCTGCAGCCGCTGCCGCCGGCCAATGCCGATGCGTTGCTCGGCGAGTTGCTCGGATCCTC
>CAIRTN010000143.1 GCA_903881515.1 uncultured Rhodospirillales bacterium
CCATTAAGCACATGGCGCATAACCTGCTACGAAAAGCTGCAACCAAGGAATCCTTGCGCCTGAGGCGTAAGCTGGCAGCATGGGACGACGACTTCCTCGTCAGCTTGATCGCCGAATGAAAAGTTCACCCGATTCCCCTGGCGGTGATGGCCGGTCACCTCCTCACAACCCTGGGGAACCCGCCATGACCGAGACGACACGCCGCACCGCCTTGAGCTGCATGATGTGGGCCGGCACCGCCGCTTTGTGGACCGTGAGCGGCGGCATTCCGCGCGCAGCCCTGATCGGCCGCGCCGAGGCCGCGACCGGGTTCACCTTCGCGCAGATTTCCGACAGCCATATTGGCTTCTCCCGCGATCCCAACACCGACACGCCGGGCACGCTGAAGGCGGCGATGGATCAGGTGAAGGCGCTGAAGCCGGCGATGATCCTGCATACCGGCGATGTGTCGCATCTGTCCAAGCCGGCGGAGTTCGATGCCGCGGCGCAGATCGTTGGCGCCGGCGGGATGGACACGCATTACGTGCCCGGCGAGCACGACGTGCTGGACGAGGACACCAAGGCCTTCGGGCCGCGTTTCCTGGCCAAGGAGAAGCCGCCTTCGCGCGAGGCGCTGTTCTACAGCTTCGATCAGGAGGGGGTGCATTTCATCGGGCTGAACAACGTCACCGACCTGAAAGCCGGTGGGCTGGGGCAGTTGGGCGAGGTGCAGCTGGCCTGGCTGGAGGGCGATCTGAAGGGGCGGTCGGCGAGCCAGCCGATCGTGGTGTTCGCGCATATCCCGTTGTGGCTGGTCTATGAGCAATGGGGCTGGGGCACCAATGACGGGGCGCGGGCGCTGGCGCTGCTGGTGCGGTTCGGCTCGGTGACGGTGCTGAACGGGCATATCCATCAGGTGATCCAGAAGGTCGAGGGGCATGTGGCGTTCCATACCGCGCGCTCCACCGCGTTTCCGCAGCCGGCGCCGGGCAGTGCGCCGAGTCCGGGGCCGATGAAGGTGGATGCCGGCAAGCTGCGCAGCGTGCTGGGGGTGCGACAGGTCAGCCTGGTGCGTAACGACGCGCCGCTGGCGGTTGTCGATACGCCACTCATCGGCTGAGGCGCGGATTATGGGGATGACACGCCGTGCCCTGGCGGGCGCGCTGGGGCTGCTGTTGCCGATCGCCGCGCGGGCGGAGGAGGCGGTGGTGAACATCGACAACTTCGTCTTCTCACCTGCGGAGATCACGATCAAGGCGGGCAGCAAGCTGACCTGGACCAATCGGGACGACATTCCGCACGCGGTGGCGAGCGCGGCCAGTCCGCCGGTGTTCCGCTCGAAGGCGCTGGATACCGACGACAGCTACGCCTTCGTTTTCGACCGGCCCGGCCGCTTTCCGTATTTCTGCTCGCTGCATCCCCATATGCAGGGCGTGGTGGTGGTGGTGTGATGGCGCATGGCCGGACCGACGGATGACAGCGCGGCGGCCAGGTTCGGCCGCATGGCGCTGCCGCATCTGGATGCCGCAACGAGACTGGCGCGCTGGATGGTGCGCGATCCCGCGCGGGCGGAGGATGTCGTGCAGGAAGCCATGCTGCGCGCGCTGACCTATTTCAGCGGGTTTCGCGGCGACAATCCGCGCGCTTGGCTGTTGCAGATCGTGCGGACCACGGCGCTGACCCGGCTGGGCCAGGATGCCGGGCGGCGGGAGGACGTGCTGGAGGACCGCGCGTTCGAAGCGCTGCCCAGTGCCGAGCACAACCCGGAGGCGCGGCTGGCCGGCGAACAGGAACACGGGCTGCTACACCGGGCGATCGCGGCGCTGCCGGGCGAGTTGCGGGAGATACTGGTGCTGCGGGAGTTCGAGGACATGTCGTATCGCGAGATCGCGATGGTGACCGGGGTGCCGGTGGGCACGGTGATGTCGCGGCTGTTCCGTGCCCGCCGCGCCTTGATGCAGGCGTTCGGGGAGCAACCGGCATGACGGGCTGCGTGGAGCCGGAACGGGCCTGGGAATTGCTGGTGCAAGCCGATCATGACGGTGAACTCGACGCGGCGGAGGCCGCCGCGGTGGTGCGGCATGTCGAAATCTGCCCGCATTGCGCCGGGTTGCAGCGTCAGTTTTCCGCACTGTCCAACCGGCTACGGGCGGAGGTGCCGATGCACGGCGCCTCGGAGGTGCTGCGGCGGCGGATGACGGCACGGTTCGCCGCACCAAGGCGGCGGATGGGCGTGATCGCCGGGTTCGGTGCGGGCGCGGCGATCGCGGCCGGCCTGCTGCTGACGCTGCTGCCGGCCGGGGCCGATCCGGCGGAGGGGCTGGTGGCGGCGCATGTGCGGGCGTTGCAGCCGGGACATCTGATCGATGTGCCGTCATCGGACAAGCACACGGTGAAACCATGGTTCGACGGGCGGCTGGATTTCGCGCCGCCGGTGCCGGACCTGGTAGCCGCCGGGTTTACGCTGGTGGGCGGGCGCCTGGATGTAATCGGGGCGCGGCCGGTGGCGGTGCTGGTCTACCGGCGCGGCGGGCATGATATCGACGTGTTCGTCTGGCCCGGCGAGGCGTCGGCACCGGGAGGCACGTTGCGCGGCTACAACCTGCTGGCGTGGAACGATCATGGCATGGCAGTACGCGCGGTGTCGGACATCGAGCCGGCGGCGCTGCGCGGATTCATGCTGGCCTGGCAGGCGGTGCCGGAAGATGCGGGACAGAGATGATTTCTTAATGCGGCCATGCTAAGCGGCAAGGCATGGCCATGATCCGCCCCGCTGATCGCACGCGTCGCCGGCTTTGGCTGGCGTTGCTGTGCGTAGCCGGGCTGCTGGCACGGTTGTCGGGGCCGGCGATGCCGGTCTCGCCCTTGGCGATGCTGCTGGACCCAGCCGCGATCTGTCATGCGCCGGGCGATGACGGGCCGGGCGAGGCGCCGCTGGGCGGGACGCACGACTGCGAACTGTGCCCGGCGTGTCATGTCGCCGTGCAGGCTGGCCTGGTGCCGCCGCCGGTCCTGCTGCCGATGCCGTTCGCGGTTGCCGCCGTTGTGCAGGATCTGCCCTGGGCGGCGTCTCCCCCCGCGTTGCCGCCGCCCGGACCGGTACAGCCGCGTGCCCCACCCGTGACCTCCGCCTGACATCCCGCGCCGGCCGCTGGCCGGATCATGCTGTCCTGTCGGAGAACATCCATGACCAAAATGTTGCCGCGGCTTGGCCGCCGCGCTTTGCTTGCCCTGCCGTTTGCCGCCGGTGCGGCGCATGCCGCGACCTCGATCACCGATGTGCTCGGCCGCAAGGTGGTGCTGAAGGCCCCGCCCGAGCGGATCGTCGTCGGGTTCAATTTCGAGGAATTCACCGCCGTCGCCGGCCCGCAGGGCTGGCAGCGCGTCGTCGGCCTCTCCCGCAGCCTGTGGGAGGGCTGGCGCACGTCCAGCTTCCGCCGCTACAGCGCGGTGCTGCCGAACCTGGCCGGGCTGCCGGAGATCGGCAACGCCGAGGACGGGAATTTCAACATGGAGGCGCTGCTGGCGCTGCGGCCGGATCTGTTGATCATGCCGCAATGGGGCTTCTCGGTGCTGAGCCAGCAGATGGCGCAGCTCGAGGCGCTGGGCGTGCCGGTTGTGGTGATCGACTACAACGCGCAGGACCCGGCGAAGCACGTCGCCAGCACGCGCGCGATCGCGTCGGCAACCGGCAATGAGGCGCGCGGCGAGGCCCTGGCGCAGCTCTATCTGTCCAGCCTGGCCGATATCCGGGCGCGCGCGGCGAAGGCCGGCACGCATCCGCGCGTCTATGTGGAACTTGGCCAAGCCGGGCCGGGCAGCATTGGCAACACCTACACCACGGGGATGTGGGGGCGGATCCTCGACCTGATCGGGGCGCAGAATATCGCCACCGGCCGGATCGCCGCCGCCTGGGGGCCGCTGAACCCGGAATACATCCTGGCTGCTAATCCCGAGGCGGTGTTCATCGCCGGCTCCTCCTGGGCCAACCGGCCGCAGGCGGTGATCACCGGCTGCGAGGCCGAGGAGACGCTGACCCGCGCCCGGCTGGCGGCCTATGCCCGGCGCGACGGCTGGGACCGGCTGGACGCGGTGCGCAACGGGCAGGTGTTCGCCATCGAGCACGGGCTGTGTCGCTCGCTGTGGGATTTCACCGCAATCCAGTTCATCGCCAAGGGTCTGTGGCCGGCGGCGTTCGCCGATGTGTACCCGGTGGCGGCGCTGGCAAAATACCATGCCGACTGGTTGCCGGTGCGCTTCGAAGGCACCTGGATGACGCGGCTGGGCCCGCACGCTTCGTGAGCACCGCGGTTGCGGGCTGGCACGCCGCGGGATTGCGGCGTGCCGGCGTAATCGCGCTGGCGCTGGCGGCTCTTGCCGCCAGCTTCGCGCTCGATCTGGCCACCGGGCCGGCGATGCTGCCGGTCAGCGCGGTGCTGCGCACGGTGCTGGGCCAGGGCAGCGATCCGATGGTGGGTGCGATCGTGTGGACGCTGCGGCTGCCGATTGCGCTCATGGCGGTCGCGGTCGGCGCGGCGCTGGGGCTGTCGGGGGCGGTGATGCAGACGATCCTGGCCAACCCGCTGGCGAGTTCGTACACGCTGGGCATTTCGGCGGGGGCCGGGTTCGGCGCGGCGCTGGTGATCCTGTTCGGGGCCGCGCTGCCGTTGAACCAGGACTGGGCGATCCCTATGGCCGCGTTTGCCTTCGCCGGGCTGGCCTGCGCGATGGTGGCCGGCGTCGGGCGGCGGCGCGGGGCGAGCCCGGAGATGCTGGTGCTGGCCGGCATCGCCTGCCTGTTCCTGTTCAACGCGCTGCTGTCCCTGTTGCAGTTCCTGGCTTCGCCGGAGGCGTTGCAGCAGATCGTGTTCTGGCTGTTCGGCAGCCTGATGCGGGCGACGCCGGCGCGGGTTCTGGTGGTGCTGCTGGTGTTGGCGGCGGTGCTGCCGCTGCTGCTGCGCGATGCCTGGCGGCTGACGGCGCTGCAACTGGGCGACGACCGCGCCGCCGCGCTGGGCATAGCGGTACCCGCCCTCCGCCTTCGCGCCTTCGCCATGGTCAGCGTGCTGACCGGCGCGGCGGTGGCGTTTGTCGGCACCATCGGCTTCGTCGGCCTGGTGGCGCCACATATCGCACGCATGCTGGTGGGCGAGGACCAGCGCCATATGCTGCCGGCCTCGGCGGCGTTCGGCGCGCTGCTGCTGTCGGCGGCCTCGGTAGCCAGCAAATCGATCCTGCCGGGCACGGTATTCCCGATCGGCATCGTCACCGCGCTGATCGGGGTGCCGTTCTTCTTCTGGCTGGTGCTGTCGCGCGGAGCCGTGCGGTGAGACTGCAGGCACGCGACATCGCTGTCCGCTATGGCCGCCACGACGCCCTGCGCGGCGTGTCGCTCACCGCGAAGCCCGGCGAGGTGCTGGTGGTTCTCGGCGCCAACGGGTCGGGCAAGTCCTCACTGCTGCGCAGCCTGGCGGGCCAGCAGAAGCATGCCGGCACCATCGCCTGGTCGGGGGAGGGGGGGGCGATCGGCTTCATGCCGCAGGACAGCACGGCGCGGCCGGCGCTGACGGTGTTCGAGACGGTGCTGCTCGGGCGGATGCGCTCGCTGACGCTGCGGGTCGGTGCGGCCGACCTCGCCGCGGCGGAGGCGGCGCTGGCCGAAACCGGCATTGCCGCCCTGGCGCAGCGCCGGCTGGCCACGCTGTCAGGCGGACAGCGGCAGCTTGCATTCCTGGCGCAGACCCTGGCGGCTGCACCGAAGGCACTGCTGCTGGACGAGCCGACCAGCGCGCTGGATATCGCGCACCAGTTGCATGTGCTCGCCTTGCTGCGCGAGGCCACGCGCCGGCGCGGCCTGACCACCATCGCGGTGCTGCACGACATCAACGCCGCAGCGCGGTTCGCCGACCGGATCGCGGTTCTGGCCGAGGGCCGGTTGCTGGCCTACGGCACGCCGGAGGCGGTGCTGTCCCGCGACCTGCTGCGTGCCGCCTATGGGGTGGAAGCGGCGGTCATGGCGGGGCCGGATGGGCGGCCGGTGGTTATCGGGCTGGGCGTGGCGGCGGCAAGCTGATCTAGTCGGACTATGCTTCGAATCGCTGCCGCGCAGTCGTTGATCTCACCCGATATCGCCGCCAACACCGCGGCTATCGCCGCATTGATGCGCGCCGCGGCCGCGCAGGGCGCCGGGCTGGTGCAGTTTCCCGAGGGCGCGCTGTCCGGCTACCCGAAAGCGCAGATCCGCGATTGGGCGGAGGTCGATTGGGCGGCGCTCGATCGGGCGCAGGCCGATCTGGCGGTGCTGGCCCGCGAACTCGGCATTTGGGCGGTGATCGGCACCGCCCGGCGTGCCGGAGAAGCGCGGCCACGCAACAGCCTGCTGGTGATCAACCGCGACGGCGCATTGGCCGGGGTCTACGACAAGCGGCTGCTGTCGGCCAGCGAGCGGCAGGATTGGTTCGCCGCCGGCACCGCCCCGCTGCTGTTCAGCGTCGAGGGCGTGCGCGTCGGCTGCGCACTGTGCATCGAGGTGCAGTTTCCCGAACTGTTCGCCGAGTATGCCGAGTTGGGGGCAGACGTGGTGCTGCTGTCCTCCTATTCCGACGATCCGATGTTCGGGC
>CAIRTN010000144.1 GCA_903881515.1 uncultured Rhodospirillales bacterium
AAGCCGACGGACTGACCGAAGGCGGTGTGGTAGATTTCTTCATGGCGTTGCTCCCTTCGAGGATTCGACACCCCGAGCCTACCGGCTCAAGGCGAGCAACGCCGCTCTCCCTTTTTCAACATTCTCCGGGACATCCCCGCCAGTTGTTCAGCACAGTGTTTGCTGAGGTGCATCTGTTCGACAGGCTCTACGGCATGCCTGCGGGGGCAGAGGCGGAGGTGAACCAGTGGCTTGCCGAGCTTGGGATAGCCGACGTTACGCACGTGGTGGATGGTCGGTTCACCCGGCTTGGCCTCTCCACCGGTCAGCGCAAGCGGGTCGCCTTAGCTGTTGCACTCGCCGAACACCGGCCGGTGTTGCTGCTGGACGAATGGGCGGCCGATCAGGACCCTGAATCGCGACGCTACTTCTATACGGTGCTGTTGCCTCGTCTGCGTGCCGAAGGGCGTACAATTATTGCGATATCGCACGATGATCGGTACTTCGACATTGCAGACAGGCTGTTCCGACTTGAGGACGGTCAGCTTTCCGAATTGCATCCCCGGGCGGAACGCATCGGCGCATAACGAAGAAATATGAAGTAATGTCAGTGCCTTCCAACGCGATTGCCTCAACTGACGCCCGGAATTGAACACCAGATAATTTCCAGCCGGACACAGGCGGAGAAAACTTTTTGGTTCTTTTTTATAAAAAAGAACAATCTTACTGACCTTTTCCCCTTGAGCCACGTGCTGTTCACGACGCAGGCTTCCGGTTGTGAAACACCCTGCCAGGGAACCCGATCGATGCGTCTGACACGCCGCCGAGCCCTCACGATTGCTGCCGCCGGACTTGCCGCGCCCGCCCTGGCGCAGGGCAGCCGGGTGCTGAAGTTCATCCCGCACGCCGATCTGACGGTCACCGACCCGAGTTGGACCACCGCCTACATCACCCGCAACCACGCGATGATGGTGTTCGACACGCTGTATGGCGCGGACGCCGCAGGCGCGTTCTCACCGCAGATGGCCGAGGGGCATCGCATCGAGGATGACGGCAAGACCTGGCTGGTCACGCTGCGCGACGGGCTGAAATTCCATGACGGCGAGAAGGTTGTTGCCCGCGACGCGGTGGCCAGCATCAAGCGCTGGGGCGTGCGCGACAATTTCGGTCAGACCGTGCTGGCGGTGTCCGACGAGATTTCCGCCCCCGACGACCGCACCGTGAAATTCCGATTGAAGCGGCCCTTCCCGCTGTTGCCGGCGGCTTTGGGCAAGGTCGGTTCCTCGGTCTGCGCCATCATGCCGGAGCGTTTGGCCGGCGGCGATCCTGGCAAGGTGATCACCGAAGTGATCGGCAGCGGGCCCTACAAGTTCGTTGCCGCCGAGCGGATCGCCGGGGCGAAGGCGGTGTATGCGCGCAACGAGGCCTATGCGCCGCGCGCTAGTGGCGTTGCCTCGTTCACCGCCGGGCCGAAACTGGTGAATTTCGACAGGGTCGAGTGGCACACGATTACCGACGCCGCGACCGCCGGCGCGGCATTGCAGGCAGGCGAGGTGGATTGGTGGGAGAACCCTAGCGCCGATCTGTTGCCCAAGCTCAGGGGCAACAAGGCGCTGACGGTGCAGGTGCACGACAAGACCGGCTATCTCGGCTTCATGCGGCTGAACCATGTGCAGCCGCCGTTCGACAATCCGGCGATCCGCCGCGCCCTGCTGGGTGCGATCAGCCAGGAGGATTTCATGATCGCGGCCGCCGGCGAGGACCCGGCGAACCGGCACACCCCGATCGGCTATTTCGCCCCGAACTCGCCGATGGCCAGCGATGCCGGGCTCGACGTGTTCAGGGGCAAGCGCGATTTCGACAAGGTGAAGCGAGAGATCGTGGCCGCCGGCTACAGGGGCGAGAAGGTGGTGGTGTTGGTGCCGTCGGATGTGCCGATCCTGAAGGCGATTGCCGAAATCGGGGCGGACACGATGACCAGGGCAGGGCTCAATGCGGAATCGCTGTACCTGGATTGGGGCAGTATGATTCAACGCCTGTCGCGGGTGGATGCCGCCGACAAGGGCGGATGGAGCGCCTATCACTCCTATTGGTCGGGGCTCGACCAGTTCGACCCGGCGGTGAATTCCTCGCTACGTGCCACCGGCCGGGTGGCGGGGCGGCCGGGCTGGCCGGACAGTCCGAAGTTGGAGGCGCTGCGCGAGCAATGGCTGGCGGCGTCGGGCGCGGCGGAGCAGGTGCGCATCGCCGGCGCGATTCAACAGCAGGCGTTGCAGGATATTCCTTACATCCCGCTCGGACAGATGTTCGCGCCGATGGCCTACCGCGCCAATATCAGCGGCGTGCTCGATGGCTACGCCTTGTTCTGGAACGTGAAGCGGGGTTGAGATGATGAGCGAATTGTGGCGGCTGGACGCGACCGACCTGGCGCGATTGATCCGGCTCGGGCGGGCGTCGGCGCGCGAGGCCACCCAGTCGGTGCTCGGCCGGATGGACGTGGTAAATCCGATCACCAATGGCGTGGTGCAGCAATTCGCCAACGAGGCGCTGGCCGCCGCCGATGCGGCCGATGCGAAGCAGGCACGTGGCGAGGCGCTGGGCGTGCTGCATGGCGTGCCGGTGACGATCAAGGTCAATATCGACCAGGCCGGCCATGCCACGACGAACGGCGTGGTCGCGCTGAAAGACTGGGTAGCCCAGGAAGACAGCCCGGTGGTGGCGAATTTCCGTGCCGCCGGCGCGATCATCGTCGGGCGGACCAACACGCCGGCGTTCTCGATGCGGCTGTTCACTGACAACGCGCTGCATGGCCGCACCGTCAACCCGCTGGACCCTGGCATCTCGCCGGGCGGGTCGAGCGGCGGGGCGGGGGTGTCGATCGCCACCGGGGTGGGGCCGATCGCGCATGGCAACGACATCGCGGGCTCCGTGCGGGTGCCGGCCTATTGCAACGGCGTGGTCGGGCTGCGGGTGGGGCTGGGGCGGATCGCCGCGTTCAACCCTAGCCAGCCGGTGGCACGGCCGATCACGGCGCAGCTGATGGCGGTGCAGGGGCCGCTGACCCGCACGGTGCGCGATGCGCGCCTGGCACTGGCGGTGATGGCGCGCGGCGATGCACGCGATACGCGCTGGGTCGATGCCCCGCTGGTCGGACCACCGCCGGCGCGGCCGCTGCGTGTCGCCCTGGTGCCCAACCTGCCGGGCGGGTTCACCCATCCCGCGCAGTCGGCCGCGGTGCGTACCGCCGGACGGCATCTGGCCGCGGCGGGCTATGTGGTCGAAGAGGTGTTGCCGCCTGATCTGGAGCAGGTGATCGATCTATGGGCCGCGTTCGGCTCGGCCGACGTGCTGGCGCCGCTGGGGCCGCGGATGGAGGAGATGGGTGACGAGGCGGGCAAGCTTTCGATGCGGCACTGGCTGGCGCTGCAACCGCCGGGCGACCTGAAATCGGTGCTGGCGGCGCTGGCGCTGCGCGATCTGCTGCTGCAGCGTTGGCAGACCTTCTTCATCCATACCCAACTGGTGGTGATGCCCTCCCTGGGTGACCTGCCGCCCCCCGTTGACCAGGATCTGACGCTTGAGGGCCAGCGCAAGGTGCTGAACTCCATCCGCGCCGCGCTGCCCGCACCGGTGCTGGGGTTGTGCGGGCTGGCGGTACCGGTCGGTCGGCATGGCGCGTTGCGCACGGGGGTGCAGATCACCACAGCCCGATTCCGCGAGGACCTGGCGCTGGATGCCGGCGAGGTGATCGAGGCCGCCGAGGGTGTGGTGCAGCCGGTCGATCCGGTGAAGTTGTGACGCTTTGATCCGAATTGCTGCAGGGGAATCGGGTGAACTTTTCATTCGGCGATCAAGCTGACGAGGAAGTCGTCGTCCCATGCTGCCAGCTTACGCCTCAGGCGCAAGGATTCCTTGGTTGCAGCTTTTCGTAGCAGGTTATGCGCCATGTGCTTAATGG
>CAIRTN010000145.1 GCA_903881515.1 uncultured Rhodospirillales bacterium
TGCTGAACGCCGATGGCGGCACCCGCTGCGCCTCCATCACCGGCGCCTGGGTCGCGCTGCACATCGCCCTGCAACACCTCGTGCGTATGAACGTGCTGAAGACCATCCCGCTCACCGGCCAGGTCGCCGCCATTTCCTGCGGCATCTACAAAGGCACCCCGGTGCTCGACCTCGACTACGCCGAGGACAGCGACGCCGACGCCGACGCCAATTTCGTGCTGACCAACGGCGGCGGCATCGTCGAAATCCAGGGCACCGCCGAAAAGGCCCCGTTCTCCGACGATGAATTCACCTCCCTGATGCGCCTCGCCCGCCTCGGCACCGCCAAACTGTTCGACTTCCAGCGCGCCGCCATCGCATGACCCACCTGCTTGCCCCCGGCAGCCGCCTGATCCTCGCCAGCCACAACAAAGGCAAGCTGCGCGAAATCCGCGGCCTCCTGCAGCCGTGGGCCATCGACGTCGTCTCGGCCGGGGAGCTAAACCTCCCCGAGCCGGACGAAACCGAAGACAGCTTCATCGGCAACGCCCGCCTCAAAGCCCTCGCCGCCGCCACCGCCACCGGTCTGCCCGCTTTGGCCGACGACAGCGGCTTCTGCGCCGGCGCACTGTCCGGCGCCCCCGGCATCACCTCCGCCCGCTGGGCCGGCCCGGAGAAGGACTTCCGAATGGCCATGCAGCGCGTGCACACGGAATCCGCATCCAGCCCCGACCGCTCCGCCTGGTTCATCTCCGCCCTCTGCCTCGCCTGGCCCGACGGTCACACCGAAACCTTCGAAGGCCGCGTCGACGGCGTGCAGATCTGGCCGCCCCGCGGCGAGCATGGCTTTGGCTACGATCCGATGTTCCTGCCGTCGGGCGCCAGCGAGACTTATGGCGAGATGGATCAGGAGCAGAAACACGCCACCAGTCATCGGGCGCGGGCTTTTGCGCTGCTGACGGCAGCCTGTTTCAAGTAAGGAAGTCGTCCCCTTTTTTGTAAAAAAAGGACCAAAAAACTTCATAAAGTCAATAATATACTGTTTCGGCCAAGACCTTATCCGCACCGCCTGCCGCAGCAGCAGCATCAAGGTCCTGCTGCACGACCCCGCTGTGCAGCGCTGGAACATCGCCAAAACCTGACCGGAAAAAAAATGCGCTTACTGCGTATTTTTTCCTTGCAAATAATCTAACGACATCATATAACGCGTCCATGAACCCATTTGGACGCCTGCTCACCGAACTGAAAGGTACTATCGCCGAACGCATGTGGGGTACCTGCGCCCAGATTCTGCTCTGGCTGC
The DNA here is from genome assembly GCA_903881515.1 of uncultured Rhodospirillales bacterium. GTDB lineage: Bacteria > Pseudomonadota > Alphaproteobacteria > Acetobacterales > Acetobacteraceae > CAIRTN01. Next base: position 1,283 of record CAIRTN010000145.1, read on the forward strand.
AGCTACGCCGCCTCACCACCGCCCTGGACCAACTTTTCACCGCCTGGCGCGACGGCACGCTGCCGCCGCAACCGGCCCCGGCGCCACCGCCCGCCCCCTCCGTCCAAATGCCAAGCCCCCGCGCGCCGCGGGCGAACCCTGCGCCACGCCCCCATCGCGCCCGCAAACCGCGCCGTGCCACCGCCGCGCCCATCCAGCCGCGCGCACCCCGCGCCCCTCAACCGCACGCCCTGCAACCGCCCCGCCCCGCGGCACCGCCGCGCCTGCGCGATCCCAGGCTCCCGCGCCCGCACCGACGACGAAAAAACCGCCTTCTGAGCGCAGTGGGAGACACGCGTCCATTTTGTTACGATATCGAACCGAAAAGCCTCGTCCCGACCTTGCGCAGACGATCCCCTGTCAGAATGCGCGCGACCTACTACGCTTGGCGTGCGGCGGCGGCGAGGTGCTGGGGCTGCCAGGCGGCGGGGTGGCTGATGGTGCCGCCGGGTTGGGAGAGGGCGGTGGCGTCGGCGAGGCGCCAGTTGGTATCTTCGGCGAACAGGGCGCGCAGCAGGCGGTTGTTCAGTGCATGGCCGGTGCGGTGGGCGATGAGGCGGGCGTGCATCGGGGCACCGGACAGGGCGAGGTCGCCGATGGCGTCGAGCATCTTGTGGCGGACGAACTCGTCGGCCATGCGCAGGCCGGCGGGGTTGAGGATTTTGGCGCCTTCGACGACGACGGCGTTGTCGAGGCTGCCGCCGAGGGCCAGGCCGTTGGCGCGGAGGGCGGCGATTTCGCTCATCAGGGTGAAGGTGCGGGCGCGGGCGACGTCGGCGCGGAAGCTGGAGGGGGTCAGGCGCAGCGACATGGCTTGCCGGCCGATGGCGGCGGCGTCGAAGGCGATGGAGACGGCGGCTTCGAGGCCGAGGCCGGCGCTCGGGTTGGCCGGGCGCAGTTCGGCGAAAGCGTCGCCATGGGCGACGCGGACGGTGCGCAGCACTTCGATGAAGTGGACCGGGGCGGCGTATTCGGCGATGCCGGCGCAGTCGATCAGGAAGCAGAAGCCGTCGGCCGAGCCGTCGAGGATCGGCAGTTCGGCGCCGTCGATCTCAACGCGAACATCGGTGATGCCGGCGCCGGCGAAGGCGGCCATCAGGTGTTCGACGGTGCCGACGCGGACCTGTGGGCGGCCGGGCAGGCCGATGACGGTGCACAGGCGGGTGTCGATGACATGATCGAAGCGGGCGGGGATATCGAGGCCGAGATCGGTGCGGCGGAACACGATGCCGGTGCCGGGATGGGCGGGGCGCAGCGTAAGATTCGCGCGATTGCCGCTGTGCAGGCCGACGCCGACGCAACTGATGGCGGTCTTCAACGTCCGGTGGGTGGTGGGCACCGCCTGGAGCGAAGGTCCGGCCAAGTGATGCGTCATTCCGTCCATTCGCCGTCCGATCCTGTTGGCGCGGGAGCGCCGGGAGGGTTGCCGCGCGGGGTGCGGCGGCGTGGCATTCACCACGGTGAGACTAAGCTATGCGGCGGACCGGGGGAGGGGAAGTCAATCATTATTGCTGCATATTTCAATGCAATATATTGAATTTGCACGATATATTGTAGTGCAGCGAAGAAGATTGCAACAGAATCCGGCAACGACTGTGGGAGATCATCCCACCGTTGATGCGGCTCAGCCGGGGCTGATGTGGTGTTTTGTAAACCAGGAAGGTGGCCGATTCGCGGCGGAAATGCGCGGATGCGGCGGCCAGCAGAGCCGGGATGAGCGATGATAGGCTCGCTCATCCTGGTCTGGTTGGTCAGAGGTCAGTCGCGGCGGGGCTGTTGGCCCTGCCGGCGCAGGAAAGCGGGGATTTCGACGCTGCTGCGCGGGGCGGCGGGGTCGGTCTCCTCGGTTGCGGTCTGGGCGGCCGGTTCGGCTTGCGGCTGCGGTGCGACCCGCGGCGGGGTTGCCGGCGGGGCGGCACGGCCGCGGAACAGGCCGGTGGCGCGCTTGAACAGCGAGATCCCGCCCTGTCCGGCATCGCTGTCGGTGGGTTCGGCGAACAGGTCGGAGGGCTTCTGCGGCCGGCCGTTGGGCGGATTGACGATCGGGCGGGCTTCCTGGGCGCGCGCGGTCGTGCCCGCCGGACGGGTGGAGGACGGCGGCGGTGCGTCGTTAATGACGGCGGTGGCGGTTTCGACACTCTGCTCGACCGCTTCGCGGACGATCGGGGTGACGATGCCGAGGCCAGGCTGGGCTTCCACCGTGGTGCGCTGCACGTCGGGGCGCGGGGCGATGAACGGCGTGGCCGGGGGCTGACGCAGGCCGGTGCTGCCGGCGGCGGGGTTGCTGCCGGGCACCACGGTGAGGTTCGGGCCGACCGACTGGGTGGAGACCGCCGGGGTGAACTGCGGGGCGGCGTTGACCACCAGCTTCGGGGCTTCCTTCGGCTGCTGGATGGCGCTTTCGATGCCGGTGGCGACCACGGAGACGCGGATGCGGCCGGTGAGGCTGTCATCGGTGGAGGCGCCGAAGATGATGTTGGCGTCTTCGTCCACTTCCTCGCGGATGCGGTTGGCGGCCTGATCGACTTCGAACAGCGTCATGTCGTCGCCGCCGGTGATGTTGATCAGCAGGCCGCGGGCGCCGGACATCGAGGTGTCTTCGAGCAGCGGGTTGCTGATCGCGGCTTCGGCGGCGCGGATGGCGCGGCCCTCGCCGTCGGCTTCGCCGGTGCCCATCATCGCCTTGCCCATTTCGGCCATGACGGTGCGGATGTCGGCGAAGTCGAGATTGATCAGGCCGGGGGCCATCATCAGGTCGGTTACGCCGCGCACGCCCATGTAGAGCACGTTGTCGGCCATCTTGAACGCTTCCTTGAAGCCGGTGCGTTCATTTGCCTGACGGAACAGGTTCTGGTTGGGGATGACGATCAGGGTGTCGACATATTGCTGCAGGTCGAGGATGCCTTCCTCGGCCGCTTTCATCCGCTTCATGCCCTCGAAGGTGAAGGGCTTGGTGACGACGCCGACGGTGAGGATGTTCTTCTCGCGGGCCATGCGGGCGATGACCGGGGCGGCGCCGGTGCCGGTGCCGCCGCCCATGCCGGCGGTGATGAACACCATGTGGGCGCCTTCGAGGTGCCGGTAGAGCTCGTCGGCGGCTTCCTCGGCGGCGGCGCGGCCGACGATCGGCTTGGCGCCGGCGCCCAGGCCCTGGGTGATGTTCGGTCCGAGCTGGATGCGGCGATCGGCGCGCGAGTGCATCAGCTGCTGCGCGTCGGTGTTGGCGACGACGAATTCAACGCCCTGCAGGTTCAGCGCGATCATGTTGTCGACCGCGTTGGTTCCCGCACCGCCGACACCGATGACGGTGATGCGGGGTGAGAAATCGGTGTGCATCTGCTGCGGGATGGTCAGGTTCAGGGTCATTGTGTCGGGCCTCCCAAGAGGAATCTTTGTAGCGGGCTGAGTTCGATTCGCGACGGCTCTAGAGCCGCTCGCGCAGAAAATTGACGATGCGGCGCATCAGGCCGCCGCTGGGTTCGTCGGTGGATTCGAGTTCGAAGGCGGGACGGCCGGCGCCGGCCGCCCAGGCGAACAGGCCGATTGTGGTGGCGAAGGCCGGGCTGTCGGCGCGGTCGGGCAGGCCGCGCGGTGGGGTAGGGCTGGCAAGGCGGACCTGGTGGCCGAGCACGCGCTGGGCGAGGTCGGCGATGCCGGAGAGCTGGCTGGCGCCGCCGGTGAGGATGATGCGGTGCCCGTCGTGACGGGAGACGCCCTGTTCGTCGAGGCAGGCTTTGACGTGTTCGAAGGTCTCCTCAAGCCGGGGCTTGATGATGTTGATCACCTGGCTGCGCGGGGTGGTGGCGAAGGTGGTCTCGTCCTCGCCGATCGGGGGGACGGGGAGGAGCTGGCGTTCGTCGTCGGGGCTGATTTCGGCGCTGCCGTAGAGGGTTTTCAGCCGTTCGGCGTGGTTGGTGGGGGTGTTGAGGATCGAGGCGAGGTCGTTGGTGACGTGACCGCCGCCGATGCCGATCTGCGCGGTGTGCAGAAGATGCCCGCCGGCGAAGCTGGCGATGCCGGTGGTGCCGCCGCCCATGTCGATCAGGGTGGCGCCGAGCAGGCGGTCGTCGTCGACCAGGGTGGCCTGGGCCGCGACCAGCGGGGCGGAGGCGAGTTCGGAGATTTCCAGGTCGCAGCGGGCGAGGCAGGCGTCGAGGTTGCGCAGCGCCGTGGTGGCGGCGTCGATGACGTGGATATGGGCGGTGAGGTTGTCGCAGTGCAGGCCGCGGGGGTCGGCGATGCCCTGGGCGTCGTCGGTTTCGAAATCCACCGACATGGTGTGGATGATGCTGCGGCCTTCGGCGGTGGCGCGGTCGCGGGCGATGACCAGCATGCGGCGGATGTCGGCCTCGGTGACGGCGCGGCCGCCGGGGGTGGACTGGATGTTGTGCACCTGGCTGCGCGGGGTGCCGCAGGAAAGGTTGACGGCGACCTTGTGCAGGCGGGTGCCGGCCTGTTCCTCGGCCTGGCCGACGCAGGCGCGGATGGCGCGTTCGGCGGCCTCGAGGTCGACGATGCCGCCGGCGCGGATGCCGTTGCCCTTCTGCCAGCCGAAGCCGAGCACGTGCAGCGAGAGGCCGCTTTCGACGCGTCCGATGATGCAGGCGATCTTGGTGGAGCCGATGTCGAGCACGCCGAACGGGCCGGACTGGCGCGGGCGGTAGCTGGGGCGCGGGGGTTCGCCGTCCGCCGGAGGCGGGATGAGGTTCGCGGGGGGCTGCAGGCGGCGGGGCATGTCGTTCATGTCTTTTTCGCCTGGTTCGGTTGCGGTTGCGGTTTCTCGGCGGCGGGGCGGAGCACGAGGCGGTCGGGCAGGCGCATGTCGATGATCGCGAGCGGGCGGTCGAGCAGTTGCTGGCTGGATTGCAGTTCGACGAGTTTGGCGAGTGCGGCGGCCTCGGCGGCTTCGGGCAGCATCACCGAGGTGCCGTTGGTAAGCAGCAGGTTCCAGCGCCGCTCGCCGATGCGGGTGGCGGCCGAGACGCGGGGTTGCAGGCTGGGCTGCTGGGCGAGGGCCTCGACCAGCGCGGCGGCGGCGGCCGGCGCGCCACGGCCGACAACGACAGGGAGTTGGCCGACGAAGGCCTGCACATTGCTGTCGGCGACGACGTTGCCGGCGCGATCGATCAGGCGGAAGCTGCCTTCGGTCTGCCAGATCGCGAACGGACTGCGCTCGGTGATGCGGATCACCAGGGTGCCGGGCAGGCGGCGTTCGACGGTGGCGGTCTGCACCCAGTTGATGGTCTCGATGCGGGCGCGCATGTCGGCGAGGCGCAGGGTAAGGATGGCGTCGCCAGTGTTGGCGCCGATGGCGGCGCGCAGCAGGGGTTCGGGGGTTTTCTCGCGGCCTTCGATTACCACCTGGCGCAGGGTAAGGCGGAGGCGGCCGGAGATGGAGCCGAATTTCTCGCCCCAGTTGGTGCCGGTGCCCAGGCCCTGCACGGTGCCGGCGAGGCCGATGCCGATCATGCCGAGCAGCGCCAGGGTGGCGAGCGGGCGCATCAGGCCGCGACGGCGGCGCAGCAGCAGTTTCCAGCGGCCGGGGCGGTCGGGCAGGTTGGGGGCTTCCAGCGCCTTCGGCTGCGGGCGGGGGCGGACGGGTCTCACACGCGACATGCGGCGTTCTCCACCATCCAGGCACAGAGTTCGGGGAAGGACATGCCGGTATGGGCGGCCTGTTCGGGCAGCAGCGAGGTTGGCGTCAGGCCGGGCTGGGTGTTGAGTTCCAGCAGCACGAGGCGGCCGGGTTCGCCCTTGGTGTCGTCGTAGCGGAAATCGGCGCGCGAGGCGCCGCGGCAGCCGAGCGCGCGATGGGCGGCGAGGCCGATGTCGAGCGCGCGCTGGTAGATGTCGGGGTGTACGTGGGCGGGGATGTCGTGCCGCGAGCCGCCATCGGCGTATTTGGCTTCGTAGTCGTAGAAATCGCCGTGGTCGGGGGTGATGTCGGTGACGGCAAGCGCCCGGTCGCCCATGATGCCGACGGTGAGTTCGCGGCCGGGGATGTATTCCTCGACCAAAGCGGTGGGGCCGAAGCGCCAGGCGGCGGCGATTTCGACGCGGCGGTTGGCGCCTTCGCGCAGGATCTCGACGCCGACCGAGGAGCCTTCGCTGACCGGCTTGGCCACGTAGGGCAGCGGCATCGGGTCGGCGTGTTCGAGTTCGGCGACGTCGATCACCGCGCCGCGTGCGACGGGCAGGCCGGCGGCGGCGAAGATCGCCTTGGCAGCGGATTTGTCCATCGCCATGGCCGAAGCGCGCACGCCGGAATGGGTGTAGGGGATGCCGAGCCAGTCCAGCACGCCCTGGATTGCGCCGTCCTCGCCGTAGCGGCCGTGCAGCGCGTTGAACACCGCGTCGGGCGCGGGGTCGAGGGCGGCGAGCGTGGTGCGCAGATCGGGGCCGACGTCGATGGCGGTGACCGTGTAGCCGGCCTCGCGCAGCGCCTTGATCACGCCGCGACCGGTGGCGAGGCTGACCTCGCGCTCGGTGGAGATGCCGCCGTAGAGGACTGCGACGTGTTTCATGGCGTGCCCTCCTGGGTGGGGATGCCGATGCGGCGGATTTCCCAGTGCAGGTCAATGCCGCTGGCTTCGCGGACGCGGCGGCGGAGGTCTTCGCCCAGGCCCTCGATGTCGGCCGCCGTGGCGGTGCCGGTGTTGAGCAGGAAGTTGCAGTGCTTTTCGCTGACCATGGCGCCGCCACGCACCAGGCCGCGGCCGCCGGCGCTGTCGATCAGTTCCCAGGCCTTCATGTTATCCGGGTTGCGGAAGGTGGAGCCGCCGGTGCGGGCGCGCACGGGCTGGGTGGCTTCGCGGGCGGCGCGGATTTCGGCCATGCGGGTGGCGATGGCGGTTTTGTCGCCGGGCCGGGCGTGAAACCGGGCGCGCACGACGACGGCGCCGGGGGGCACGCCGGAATGGCGGTAGGAGAAGCCCAGGCGCGGGCCGGGGATGCGGATCAGGTCGCCGTCGCGCAGCACCAGTTCAGCCCAGTCCAGCGTGTGGGCGACATCGCCGCCATAGGCGCCGGCGTTCATCGCCACCGCGCCGCCAATGGTGCCGGGGATGCCGGAGAGGAATTCCAGGCCGGTGAGCCCGGCGGCGGCGGCGTGCTCGGCCACCGTGGCGTCGAGGCAGGCGGCGCCGGCGACGATGCCGTCGGCTTCGATGTCGATGGCGTTGAAGCCGCGGGCGAGGCGGATGACCACGCCGCGCACCCCGCCATCGCGCACGATCAGGTTGGAGGCGGCGCCGATCACGGTGACTGTCACCTCATGCGGCAGAGCGCGCAGGAAGGCTTGCAGGTCGGCGGTGTCGGCCGGGCGCAGCAGCACCTCGGCCGGGCCGCCGACGCGAAACCAGGTGACCGGCGCCAGCGGCGCGTCGGCCTGGATGCGGCCCGCGGTGGCCGGCATGGTTGCGATCAGGTGCGGGATGGTCTCCGCGATCATCGCCCGCCTCCGCGCGGTTTGGCGGCGGCCTGCAGGGCTGCGAGCTGGCCAGGCAGAGCGGCGGCCCAGGCGGTGATGTTGCCGGCGCCGAGGCAGATCACGAAATCGCCGGAGCGGGCGATGGCATGCACCATTTCGGCGAGGTGCTCGGAGCCGGGCAGCGGCACAACCGAGCGGTGGCCGCGGGCGCGCAGGCCTTCGACCAGGGCGTCGCGGTTGATGCCGTCGATCGGTGCCTCGCCGGCGGGGTAGACGTCGGCGACGATCACCGTGCCGGCGTCGTTCATGCAGGTGCAGAACTCGGCGAACAACGAGGCGAGGCGGGTGTAGCGGTGCGGCTGGATGATCGCGACGACGTCGCGCGCGCCGGCCTGACGGGCGGCTTTCAGGGTGGCGGCGATCTCGACCGGGTGATGGCCGTAATCGTCGATCACGGTGATGCCGCCGGCCTCGCCGGTTTTGGTGAAGCGGCGCTTGACGCCGGCGAAACCGGCGAAGGCGTCGCGCAGGGTTTCGGGGGCGATTTCCATCTCGCTGGCGATGGCGATCGCGGCCAGCGCGTTCTGGACATTGTGCTGGCCGAGCATCGGCAGGCGGAACGGGCCCATGCGGCGGGTGCGGCCGCGGGCGCGGTCAGCGACCGAGACACTGAAGGTGGCGCCCAGGCGGTCCATCACCAGGTTCTCGGCGCGGATATCGGCCTGCGGCGAGAAGCCGTAGGTGATGATGCGGCGGTCGGACAGGCGGGGGATCATCTGCTGCACCGAGGGGTGGTCGATGCACAGCACGGCGAAGCCGTAGAACGGCACGTTCTGCACGAACTGGTCGAAGCCGGCGAACATCGCCTCGGGCGTTTTCCAGTGGTCGAGATGCTCGGGGTCCATGTTGGTGACCACCGCGATGGTCGCGGGCAGGCGCAGGAAGCTGCCGTCGCTTTCGTCGGCCTCGACCACCATCCATTCGCCCGCGCCCATGCGGGTGTTGGAGCCGTAAGCGTTGATGATGCCACCGTTGATCACGGTGGGGTCGAGATGGGCGGCCTCGAGCACGGCGGCGACCATCGAGGTGGTGGTGGTCTTGCCGTGGCTGCCGCCGATGGCGATCGACCATTTCAGCCGCATCAGTTCGGCCAGCATTTCGGCGCGGCGGACCACGGGGATCAGCCTGGCGCGGGCGGCCTGAACCTCGGGGTTGTCGGCCTTCACCGCCGTCGAGGTGACGATGACGCGGGCATCGCCGAGGTTGGCGGCAGCGTGGCCGATGGTGACCGTGATGCCGGCTTCGCGCAGGCGGCGGACGTTGGCGCTTTCGGAAATGTCGGAGCCCTGCACCGAATAGCCGAGCGTGTGCAGCACCTCGGCGATACCGGACATGCCAATGCCGCCGATGCCGACGAAGTGAATCGTGCCGATGGACAGGGGAAGGGCTCTCATGCGGCGTGGTCCATCTGGCGTTCGATCAGGTCTGCGAGTCGAGCGGCGGCGTCGGGGTGGCCTGCCGCGGCGGCGGCGGCGGCCTCCGCCAAGCGCGTCGACTCGGTTAGCAGGCTCGCCAGAGTCGCGGCCAGGGTCTGGGCGGTGAAATCCCGCTGGGCGATGACGATCGCGCCCGGAAGGGCGGCGGCGTTGGCGCTCTGGTGGTCGTCGATGGCGCCGGGCAGCGGCACCAGGATCGATGGGCGGCCGGCGACGGCAAGCTCGGCGACGGTCGACGCGCCGGCGCGGGCGATCACCAGGTGCGCGGCGGACAGACGGGCGGCCACATCGGGGAAGAAAGCGGCGAGATCGGCGTTCAGCCCGGCGGCGGCATAGGCGGCGCGGACGCGCTCGAGATCCTCCGGCCGGCATTGCTGAGTGATCGACAGCCGGGCGCGCAGGGCTGCCGGCAGGCTGGCGAGGGCGGCGGGGATGATGTCGGAGAACACGCGCGCGCCCTGCGAGCCGCCGAGCACCAGCAGGTTGATGCCGCCGGCGGGGGGTGCGTAGCCCTGGCCGGACAGGGCGGCGAGGGCGGGGCGGACGGGGTTGCCGGTGACCTCGGTGCGGGTACCGGGTGGGATGCGGCTGGTCTGCGCCATGCCGAGGGCCAGGATGTCGGCGCTGCCGAGCAAGGCGCGGTTGGCGCGGCCGAGCACGGCGTTCTGCTCGTGCAGCAGCACCGGCGGGCGGCGGGAGAACAGGCGGGCGGCAACGATCGGCCCGACCGAGGGGTAGCCGCCGAAGCCGATGATCGCGGCCGGGCGCAGGTGTTTCAGCAGGGCGCGCGCCTGGGCGATGCCGCGCAGCAGGCCGAGGCCGCCTTTCAGCGCGCGCAACAGGCCGCGCCCGGCGAGGCCGCCGCCGGACAGCACGAAGCGCTCGGCCTGGGCGAAGGCAGGCGAGGTCAGGCCCGCCGAGCGGGCGTCGGTCATCAGCGCTACCCGCAGGCCGCGGCGGAGCAGTTCCCCGGCGAGCGCCTCGGCCGGGAAGAAATGCCCGCCGGTGCCGCCGGCGGCGATGAGGACCGGGCCGGTCACAACAGGTCGCCGTTCTGCCGGCGGCGGGTCAGCGCCAGCAGCATGCCGACGCCGAGCGCCACGGCCAGGGCGGAGGAGCCGCCATAGGAGATGAACGGCAGGGTCATGCCCTTGGTCGGGATCAGCCGCAGGGTGGAGGCCATGTTGACGAAGGCCTGCAGCCCGAAGCCGGAGGCCAGCCCGGCGGTCGCCAGCACCACGAACGGGTCGTGATCGTTCAGCACGCGCGATAGGGCGCGCAGCACGATGAAGGCGAACACCAGCAGGATCAGGCCGCAGATCACCAAGCCGAATTCCTCGCCGGCGACGGCGAAGACGAAGTCGGCATGGGCGTCGGGGATCAGATCCTTCACATGGCCCTCGCCCGGGCCGCGGCCGAGCAGGCCACCGGCGCCGAACGCTTCCTGGGCACGCATCACCTGCCAGTTGTCGCCGGTCGACGGGTCGAGGAAGCGGTCAACACGGCTGCGGAAATGGCTGATGGTGAAATAGGCCGCGACCGCGCCGCCGATCGCCGAGGCGATCAGCCCGGCGACCAGGAACAGGTTCAGCCCGTTCACGAACAGCTGGATGATGAACACGCCGATGATGACCGCCAGCATGCCCATGTCGGGCTGCGACTTCAGCAGCACGCCGATCAGCCCGGCGATCAGCAGTGCCAGCCCCGGCCAGGCCAGCCGCTTGGCGCGGGTGGTCTCGCGCAGGCCTTCGCTGAGCAGCCAGGCGGCGACCACTGCGAAGCAGGGCTTGAGGAATTCCGAGGGCTGCAGCGACATGCCGGGCACGCTGATCCAGCGGCGGGCGCCTTTGATCTCGGTGCCGGCGACCAGGGTCAGCGCGGTGAGCACCAGGGCGAGGGTGCAGCCGGCCAAAGCCAGGCGGCGGACGCCGCGCGGCGACAGCAGGGAGACGCCGACCACCACCACGCCGGCGGCGGCCAGGAAGATCACCTGCTTGAGGATGAAGATGTCGCGCGCGGTGTGGATGCGTTCGGCCACCGCGGGCGAGGCGGCGAGCATCATCACGTAACCGAAGAAGATCAGCGTCGCGATAGCGAGCATCGTCCAGCGATCGACCGTCCACCACCAGCGGCCAAGCAGCGAGGGGTCGGCACGGGACAGGGTCGGCATCATGCTGCGGTCTCCCCGCTGATGAGGACTTGGGCGAGGCTGCGGAACAGGTCGCCGCGCGCATCGAAGCCGGTGAACTGGTCCCACGAGGCGCAGGCCGGAGAGAGCAGGATCACCGGGGCGGCACCGGTCTGCGCGGCGGTCCAGGCGGCGGCGACGGCGTTTTCCAGCGTGCCGACATGTTCGTGAGCGACGCCGTGCTCGGCCAGCGTCTTGCCCAGGATCGGCGCGTCGCGGCCGATCAGGTAGGCGCGGGCGATGCGCGGGAAGAACGACGTGAGCGACTCGATGCCGCCTTCCTTGGCGGTGCCGCCTGCGATCAGGATCACCCGGTCGTAGCAGGCCAGGGCGCGGGCCGTGCTGTCGGCGTTGGTGGCTTTGCTGTCGTTGACGAAGCTGATGCCGCGCGCCGCACCGACGAACTCCATGCGATGCGGCAGGCCGGGGTAAGTGGCGATGCCGCGTGCGACGGCGTCAAGGTCGGCGCCGAGATACAACGCCATCGCAGCGGCGGCGGCGGCGTTCTGCGCGTTGTGTGCGCCAGGCAGCGCGCGGGCGCGGCTGAGGTCGGCGAGGTCGCCGGTGTTGCTGCGCAGAATCGCGCCATCACCCCAGAAATCGGCGGGTTTCTCGCCGGAGATGGTGACCGCGTTCATCATCCGGGCCAACTGTGCCGCATCGGGATCGTCGATGCCGATCACAGCAAGATCGGAGCGGCTTTGGCGGTCGAAGATGCGTCGCTTGGCCGCAATATAGCCGGCTATGTCGCCGTGGCGATCGATGTGGTCAGGGGCGATGTTCAGCAGGCAGGCGGCGGAGAAATGCACCTGGGTGACCCGCTCGAGCATGTAGGAACTCATCTCCAGCACATAGGTGCCCTCGCCCTGCAGCAGCGGCAGGGCGAGGGCCGGCGTGCCGAGATTGCCGCCGGCGGGCGCCGCCCGGCCGGCGGTGGCCAGAATATGGGCGAGCAGCGCGGTGGTGGTGGATTTGCCGTTGGTGCCGGTGATGCCGGCGAAACGCGCCATCGAGCCGTTGGCGCGCACGGCTTCGAACAGCAGATCGACATCGGAGACGATGGGCACGCCGGCCTTGCGCGCCGCGACGGCAATCGGGTGCGGCTCGGGCAGCAGATGCGGGATACCCGGTGCAAGCACCAGCCCGGACAAGCCTTTCAGCTTTGGCTGCACCAGCCGCAGATCGAGCGCGGCCTTGCGGGCGGCCAGCGAGTCGTCCCATGCCGTGACATCGGCGCCCATCGCCAGCAGCGCGCGCGCCGCCGCCCGGCCCATCTTGCCCAGGCCATGGATCGCGTAACGCCTGCCGGCGAAGGTGGTGGGGGAGAAGTTCATCGGATCTTCAACGTCGCCAGACCGATGAGGGCCAGGATCATCGCGATGATCCAGAAGCGGATGACGATGGTGGGTTCCGACCAGCCCTTCTTCTCGAA
>CAIRTN010000146.1 GCA_903881515.1 uncultured Rhodospirillales bacterium
AGAAAGACGGTTGCTTCCAAAAACGAACCGTCGTCTGTCTCCAGATTTTCCATCGTCGGCCTCCACAAAGCGCGTCAGAGGACAGACACAGATTCAGCAATTCAGCTGTTTGTCACGCGCTTATTCACCCGATTGCCCTGGAACCGCGCCCGACAAGGATTGCTGATCCGCCGCACCACGTAGTAGCGTTTATCAAAACAACGGCCCACCGTCTCGCAAGATCGGGATGCGGCCGACAAAGGGGGAACAAACGCCGATGAGCGAAATCCTGCGCCACACCATTTCCGACGACAGCGCCTGGACTGCCGATGACCTCGTGCGGGACCGGTCCTGGGAAGTCCGACTCGGCCCCGCGCATGTCGCCGAATTCGCAGCCGGCCTGGCGGCGGTGCAGGCGCAGGGCCTGTCCCTGCAACAGATCACCCGGGCCAACTTCCCCTGCGGGCCGGCGCTGCGCGACCTCGCCGCGCATGTGGTCAGCGCGACCAGATCGGGGCGCGGATTCACCATTCTGCGCGGCCTGCCGGTCGACGGCCACAGCGATGACGAAGTGCGGCTGATGTACTGGGGCTTCTGCCAGCATCTCGGCCTGTGCGTCAGCCAGGATGTGCAGTGCGCCCTGGTCGCCGATGTCAAGGAGAAGGGCATTGCCGCCGGGCCGCTGACCCGCGCTTACGGCAGCAAGCGCGTCACCTCGCTGCATGTCGACGGCACCGACGTCGTCGGCCTGCTGGCGGTCCGCCAGGCGCCGAGTTCGCCGCTCACCACGCTCGCCAGTTCCATCACCATCCACAACGAGTTTCTGGCACAGCACCCCGAATGGCTGCCGCTGCTCTATGCCGGCTTCCCGTGGGACCGCAAGGGCGAGCAGGCGGCCTGGGAAGCCCCGCTGATGCCGCAGTGCCTGCCGGTGTTCAGCTATGCCGGCGGACAGCTCAGCGCACATTACAACCGCAGCTGGATCACCTCCGCCTCGGTGCGGCGCAACCTGCCGTTCAGCGACGAGGAAGTTGCAATGCTCGATTTCTTCGACGCGATGGCGAAGAAACACGCCTACGCCACGGCGATGGCGCCCGGGGATGTCTATTTCGCCAACAACTACACCGTGCTGCATGGCCGCGAAGGCTACGAGGAAGACGCCGACACCCAGGCCGACCTGAAGCGTCTGTTCCTGCGCATCTGGTTCTTCGTGCCGGAGTTCCGCGCCTTCGCCGATGAGGCGGTCGAGCGCTACGGCATCACCAGTTTCGGCAACATGGGCTGGACCGCGCAAGAACTCGCGCAAGGCAGGAACCTGGCCGACGGACATCGTCGGGACTTTCTGCACGCCGTCGTCTGACAGTTGGGGGAACACCACAATGCTGCATCGTCGCGCCTTTCTGGCCAGCACAGGACTGAGCATGCTCGCGGCACACGGCGCCGGCGCCGCTGAGGCGCCGCATCGCGGCGGCACCTTGTCGGTCGTGCTGCAACTCACCACCGCGAGCCTGGATCCGCTGTTCGCCAATACCGGCTCCACCGATCCGAAATTTTACAACCTCTACGCCGAGAGCCTGCTATTTCAGGACAGCAAGCTCGATTTCAAACCCTGGCTGGCGGAAAGCTGGGAATACCAGAATGACGAGACCGCGATCCTGTTCCGCCTGCGCCGCGACGTCCGCTTTCAGGACGGCACGCCGATGGATGCCGAGGCGGTCAAATTCAGCCTGCTGCGCCTGATCGACCCGACGCTGCGGGCCACGGTGCAGTCCCGCGCCACCGAGATCGCCTCGATCGATGTGGTCGATCCCTTCACCGTCCGCATCAACCTCAAGCAGCGCTCCGGCCGCATCCTCGCCACGCTCGCCGACACGCCGGGCGCCATCCTCTCACCCGCGGCGCTGAAGGCCCGCGGCGCCGATTTCGGCCGCGCGCCGATCGCCACAGGCCCGTTCATCATCGAGTCCTGGAGCGGCAACCGCTTCGTCGCCAAGCGCAATCCGGACTATTGGCGCATGGGCGCCGACGGACAGCGGCTGCCCTATCTCGATGGCGTGCAGATCAACGTCAACCCGAACTCCGCGGTGCGGCTGGTCGAGCTGCATGCCGGCAACGCGCATATCGGCGACAACATCCAGCCGAAAGACTTCGACCAGATCACGCGCGATGCCAACCTGAACTTCATCCAGAGCGGCCAGGGCGTGCATCAGCATCTCGCCTTCAATGTCACCAAACCGCCGTTCGACAATCTCGAACTGCGCAAGGCCGTCGCCCTCGGCATCGACCGCGCGACGCTGATGAAGGTGATCGCGCCGAATGTCGGGCGCGTGCTGTCGGGCTTCGAAACCCCGGGCGATGGCTGGGTCTATGACGGCAAGGTCACCGGCCATGCCTTCAATCCGGTGGCGGCGCGCGAAGCCTATGCCAAGTCGGGATACAAAGGCCCGCCGCTGACCATGATGCTGATCCAGCGCGACCCTGATACCCAGGTGGCGCAGATGATCCAGTCGATGCTGAAAACCAGCGGCATCGACATCAAGATCGAGGTGCTGGAGCGCCAAGCCTATACCGACAAGATCATCAACCACCGCAACGAGTTCGCGCTGCAGATCTTTAGCCACTCCGCAACCGACCCCGACACCACCTACACCAACCTCTACGACAAGCGCGGCTTCTACGACCTCGCCGGCTTCAACCGCGAACACACCACCGAACTGGTGGCGCAGGCCCGGGTACTCACCGATCGCGACGCGCGGCGCAAGATCTACAACGAACTCGATCAGTGGGCGTTGGATAACTACTACTTCAGCTGGCTCTACTGGTACCCCTACCGCACCGCCGCCTCGCGCCGGGTGCAGGATCTCACCATCGCCGGCAATGGCTCCTGGCTCTACGACGCCGCGTGGCTGAAGCCCTGACCGCCTACGTGCCTGTCCTTGCGCTGCACGGCGTGAACGTCGATTTCACCGCCCGTGGCCGCGCCGTGCGTGCCGTCGACGATGTCTCGCTGACCATCGGCGCCGGCGAGACGGTGGCGCTGGTCGGCGAGTCCGGCTCGGGCAAATCAGTGACCAGCCTCGCGGTGATGGGCCTGTTGCCGGCGGGTCAGGCCGAGGTCACCGGCCAGATCATGTTCCGCCGCGGCGATGCGCAGGCGGTGGATCTCTGCACCCTGCCGCGCGCGGTGATGCCGGAGATCCGTGGCGCGGAAATCGCCATGATCTTTCAGGAACCGATGACCAGCCTCAACCCGCTGCACAGCATCGGAGCCCAGATCAGCGAAATGCTGGTGATCCACCGCCGCGCCGGCCGCGCCGCCGCGCGCGATCTGGCGCAGGAGATGCTCGCCCGCGTCGGCATCCCCGACCCCGTCAGGCGCATGGCAAGCTACCCGCACGAACTGTCCGGCGGCATGCGCCAGCGGGTGATGATCGCCATGGCGCTGACCTGCAACCCCACCCTGCTGATCGCCGACGAACCCACCACAGCGCTCGATGTCACCATCCAGGCGCAGATCATGGAGCTGTTCCGCACGTTGCGCGACCTCTCGCACCAGGCGATGCTGTTCATCACCCACGACCTCGGCCTCGTCGCCGAGATCGCCAACCGGGTCTACGTCATGTATGCCGGACAGGTGGTGGAATCCGGTCCGGTGCGGGCGATCTTCCGCCGCCCGCTGCATCCCTACACCCGCGGGTTGCTGGCCTCCCTGCCGCGCATCGACCGGCCGCAGCGCGACGGCAAGCCGCTCTATTCCATCGCCGGCCGCGTGCCCGAGCCCGGCCGGATGCCGCAAGGCTGCCGCTTCGCCCCGCGCTGCACCGAGGCCGTGGCCGGGCGCTGCGACGCCGTTCCGCCAGCCCTGGAACCCGCCACCACGACCCACGCGGTGCGCTGCCTCCGCTGGCGCGAACTGGCAGGGGCGGAAGATGGTTGAAGCGCCGCTGCTGGAAGTCCGTGGTCTCAGCAAGAACTTCGCCCTCCCGGCCGGCGCGCGCAGCCGGGCCGCCACGCTGCGTGCCGTCGATGGCGTCGATTTCAGCATCGCCCGCGGCAAGGTCACCGCTCTGGTCGGCGAGTCCGGCTCGGGCAAAAGCACCGTCGCCAAACTGATCGCCCGGCTGATCGAGCCCAGCGCCGGCAGCATCGCCTTCGACGGCATCGACGTCATGGCGCTGTCCAAGCGCGAGCTGCGCGGCTTCCGCCGGCGCATGCAGATGATCTTCCAGGACCCGTATTCCTCGCTGCCGCCGCATATGCGGGTGCGGGAAATCCTCACCGACCCGCTGGTGATCCACGGCATCGGCAGCAGCCGGGCGGACCGCGACGCCCGCGTCGATATCCTGCTCGAGCGCGTCGGCCTCTCGCCCGCCGCCCGCGATCGCTTCCCGCACGAGTTCTCCGGCGGCCAGCGCCAACGCATCGGCATCGCCCGGGCGCTCGCCGTCGAGCCGGAGTTCATCATCGCCGACGAAGCGGTCTCCGCGCTCGACGTCTCGATCCAGGCGCAGATCATCAACGTGCTGATGGCGCTGACACGTCAATTGGGCCTCACCCTGCTGTTCATCAGCCATAACCTGGCGGTGGTGCAGAACATCGCCGACGAGATCGCGGTGATGTACCTCGGCCGGATCA